>NZ_JALLKV010000239.1:0-266 GCF_023093815.1 Pseudomonas sp. PNPG3 | reverse complement strand
CCTCCAGAAGAAGGCCAAGATCATCTTGGCCTACTACAACGGTGACGATCCGCTGAAGAAGAAGGTAGCCTCTACGCTGCTGGAGTCCTTCTTGTTCTACTCTGGCTTCTATCTGCCGATGTACTTCTCTTCGCGCGCGAAGCTGACCAATACCGCCGATATCATCCGCTTGATCATCCGCGATGAGGCCGTGCACGGCTATTACATTGGCTACAAGTTCCAGCAGGAATACAAGAAGCTCGATGAAAAGCGCCAAGAAGAATTGA
>NZ_JALLKV010000238.1:0-266 GCF_023093815.1 Pseudomonas sp. PNPG3 | reverse complement strand
AGCGCCATGGGCGCCGGCCCATGCCCGCGCGGCCGCGAAAGCTGGCCGCAAGTGGTACCAACTCGCCCGCAGGTCGACCCGGTATTTGATCTCCACAATATCGATCGCGCCATCGCTCCAGGCGACGCGGAAGTCCGGCGTGTACCGCCGTCGTCGACCCTCATGCTCGAACCGGATCGTGACGGGCTGTGCGGTCAACACCGCACCCGCATCCCTGAAGCTGCTCAACGTCACGAAGTCCCGTTCGAGCGCGCTTTCATGCTCCG
>NZ_JALLKV010000237.1:0-266 GCF_023093815.1 Pseudomonas sp. PNPG3 | reverse complement strand
AAGCCCTCGCTTGGTGGGCTCGAGTTGATCGATCAGTTCCATGGCGTGCACCTTGGGGGCCCCGGTGAGGGTACCCGCCGGGAAGGTGGCCTTGAGCACGTCGATGGCACCCATGCCGTCGTTCAAGGTGCCTTCGACGTTGCTCACGATGTGCATGACGTGGCTGTAGCGCTCCACCACGAAGGCTTCCGTCACCTTGACCGAACCGATCTTGGCGATGCGCCCGATGTCGTTGCGCGCCAGATCGATCAGCATCACATGCTCGG
>NZ_JALLKV010000236.1:0-266 GCF_023093815.1 Pseudomonas sp. PNPG3 | reverse complement strand
CGACCTCCATGAGCGCGGTGAGGAAGGCGAGGCGACCGTAGTCCGCCGCGCCGAGCACCCGGGCCATGAGGAGGTTGACGAGGAACGCGACCGGGATCGCGACGAAGGTGTGGACGACCGTCCAGACGGCGCCGCGCACGGCGCTCTCCTGGAGTCCTTCGCGGCTCATCGCCCCTGCTGGCTGCTCCTCGAGGGCTGCCTGCTCGACGACTGGGTCGAGCGCGGGGTTGAGCACCACCTCGTCGCCGGGTTCAGCGTCGAGCACG
>NZ_JALLKV010000235.1:0-266 GCF_023093815.1 Pseudomonas sp. PNPG3 | reverse complement strand
CGCGAGCTGCCGATCACCGCCGCCGACGCCGGTCGCGCGATCGCGCTCGAGGTCGACGGCGCCATGTCCCATGCGACGGTCTGGCTCAACGGCCGCCTCGTCGGCGGCTGGCCCTACGGCTACAACGGCTGGAGCCTGGACCTGACCCCGTACGTCGACCTCGACGGCCCGAACCTGCTGGCCATCCGGCTCGACAACCCGCCCCGCTCCGCCCGCTGGTATCCCGGGGGCGGGCTCTTCCGCGACGTCCGCCTGGTGCGGACCGC
>NZ_JALLKV010000234.1:0-266 GCF_023093815.1 Pseudomonas sp. PNPG3 | reverse complement strand
GACGCGACCGGAGCGGTCGATCCCGACGTCGCCGTGATCACCCCCATCGGCCTGGATCATCAGGAGTACCTGGGCGACACGATCGACCTGATCGCGGGCGAGAAGGCCGGGATCCTCACCGCCGGCGCGACCGCGATCATCGCCGCCCAGCCCGAGGGCGATGCCCTGGACGTCCTGCGCGAGCGCGTCGAGGAGCTCGGCGCGGAGGCCGCCTTCGAGGGCGAGCAGATCGGCGTGATCGCCCGCACGCCCGGCGTCGGCGGGCA
>NZ_JALLKV010000233.1:0-266 GCF_023093815.1 Pseudomonas sp. PNPG3 | reverse complement strand
CAATGGCCAGCACCACCAGGCCAGCCACGCCCAGGGCCACGGCCAGGTTCCACAAGGGCAAGAGGCCCAGGTCGATCCAGCGGGGCAAGGCGCTGCTCGATGAAGATGAAGATGCACTCATGCTTGTTGCAACGCCGCAGCGTTTGTCTCTTCTTTCGCGGTGGCGGCCATCAGCAGGCCCAGGCGGGTTTCGGTGCACTCGGCGATGTCCAGCTCGCCGGTGATGCGGCCGCCGTTCATGACGACGACGCGGTCGGACAGGGCCA
>NZ_JALLKV010000232.1:0-266 GCF_023093815.1 Pseudomonas sp. PNPG3 | reverse complement strand
ATATCGGTGGGATAAACCTGCGCGCCGCGGGCGGCAAACGTAGCTGAGGAGGTGCCGGTTCCAGCCGCCAAATCGAGGATGGTCTGGCCGGGTTCCGGCTCTACCGCAGCGACGACGAGGTCGCGCCAAGTGTCGATCGCCCCGAGCGTCATGATCTGGTTCATGAGGTCATAGCGTTTCGCCACCCCGTCGAACATCGATGCGACGTCAGTGTGGTGTTTGTCCAGGGTGGCTCGGGTTGTCAACACGGGTTTTATTGTAAGGGG
>NZ_JALLKV010000231.1:0-267 GCF_023093815.1 Pseudomonas sp. PNPG3 | reverse complement strand
GAAGTGGCAACGGGCCATATTCACGGCGTTGCCGTCTCCGTGCCCGAACAGGCAGGAAAGATCCTCGAAACGCTCAAACTCATGGGCGCTGGGCAGTGGACAAGTTTTTCCTCGCTTACCCGGGATTGCACCACAACCATGCATATCGTCGGCAGGTTCTTGGCGCTCTTGGAGCTGTTTAAGGCCAAGGCGGTTGATGCCCAGCAGGAGGAGGCATTGGGCCAACTAGACCTTTCCTGGACCGGCTTGGACGTAGATCCAGCCGTC
>NZ_JALLKV010000230.1:0-267 GCF_023093815.1 Pseudomonas sp. PNPG3 | reverse complement strand
CAGCCAATTCAGCACCAGACATGGCAAAGATCAGCAATCCTGTAGTTGAGAAGTAGTTCAAACTGAATGATGGTTTAAATGCACCCAAGTTAAATGGCTGCGTTGCAATATGGTGACCATGCATAACAGCCCAGCCTGCTAGCAAAACAAACAGCATGGACATAATAAACATTGCGCCACCACCAATTAAAGAAAGAATTTCCAATGAATTCTTCAAACGATTTTCCAATAGAATGAAAATCAAAATGATGACAAAAGTCAGCATCC
>NZ_JALLKV010000022.1:0-91608 GCF_023093815.1 Pseudomonas sp. PNPG3 | reverse complement strand
CGCGACGCGGCTCGGGTTCAGCGGTGTATTCAGCGTGCACATGGTCCAGGCCGGTGTCCACGCGCAGATCCAGGCAGCCGCCCTGCCACCACACCTCACTGCCCTGCAGGCGCACGGCGCGCTCCCGCAGCCAGCGGTAACGCGCGGCATCGCGGCGAAGCGCGGCCAAGTCCTCGGCGGTTTCGAGCTCACCAGCTTCGACGGAGTGGTCGTTCATAGCAGCTTCAGCGGCCAGGTTCGGTATTAACAGGTACTGCTCTCAGGAAGGACAAGCGAGACTTTAGCGCCTCCTGAATTGTTGCACGGTGTTGGTCGTAGTCCGCTTGCTGGATTTGTTCTGTGTCGAAGAGTGCCTGTAGGTAACCATGCGCGTAAGTAGCATCTCGGTGCGCCTGCGAGGCAGTTTCAGCGGTGCCGATGATATCCACATTCAGAGCGGGGTAATCGGCAACGGGGTTGATGGTTTCAGTCACGGGGTGCAAGCTCCTGGGGATAGACGGACAATGGCGCCTTAGTGCTTTAGGCGCCTTTACGCGCATTCTGGTATGTGCCAGTGAAATAGGCAACCGCAGAAATGAAAGAAGCCCGACAGTGCGGGCTTCTGAGTCATGATTAATGGCGCCTTAGTGCTGTTGGTGCTTATGGCGCCTTTATCGCTAAACGTGCATTGACAGCCACTTTTGGCCGTCCTCGACTGCCTGCTGCCGGCCATCAGACCAGGTCGTCACCACATCGATGGTTGCGCCAGGAAGGGTTTCGTACACTTTCACCAGGTGCTGGGCGGCCTTATCCTGATCCACCGGCAATGTGCCGATACGTGGCTGCTTTCCCTCCTCTCGGATGATCAGGAAGTCAATGAATGCATGCTCAGGCTTGGGCACGAACTCTTTAAACGTCAGCTCGGGGTTGCGATCGCACCCGTCGCATTCGCCCTCTGGCTCGTCCCGGTGGACGTACTTGCACACGACGCATTGGTACAGGGTCGTCACTTTACGATCTCCTGTGGCCATGGCGTCAGCGGGGTGTCGTAGGGCAGCATCAGCGGGTGCTTCGGCTGGCCGCAGGCGGTGACGCCAAAGGTCATCACCATCATTCCGCTTGCCTGCAGCTTCGCCAGCATCTTATCCAGCTCGCCGCGTAGGTGAGCCGGTATCTTGCCTGATGCGCCCCAGCAAGGCACCAGCACGTCGGCGTCAGCCATGATCTGGTCCATGTGCAGGGCCCAATCGGGCCCCTGAGCGGATTGGGTGGTGTGAGCTGCCAAGCGCTTAACATCGGTGGCGCGAAACGCGAACACATTGCCGACAATGAACCGGCGGCCGCCGTTTCGCAGGGTGAAGCCCTTCCACTTGCGCACGGTCGCATCATCCAGGGACGCGTCGGCGGTGGAGGGGTTGATGCCGAAATAGGCGAAGGTCAACCCACGGGCCTGCACTTCACGCTCCAGGCGGTATCGGTAGAGTCCGCAGGGGCTGATAATCGCGCTCATCGAATAGCCTCCGGCCAGGGGAAAGCTGATGCTTCATCTTTCAGCGCCAGCGCTATAGCCTCATCGATCGCAGCCCGCAGGTCGACGCCGCGGCGCTCACAATTGTAGGGCTGCCCGAACTCGTCGCGCTCCTGGGTGACGATACGCCCGCTGTCGAGTCGCTGCTTGTCGGCGGTCAGGTCAGCGATCTGCGCGCGCAACACAGCCACGGTCGCATCATGGGCGTCACCGGTGACGAAACCCGACTTGGTCAGGTCCGGCCCGGCATTGCGCACTTCTTCCTGGGTGAAGCGGCGCACCGGCACCTCTATTGGCTTGCTCATCAGTATGTAACCTCTTCAAGGTCCTCGGGCGCCGGGTCCGGCGCTGGTTGGCGCTGCAGGTAATCGATCGCCAATTCAATGCTGTACAGCTTCGCGAAGCCTTCACGCGCCTGCACGTCTGGCCGCCACTTGCGGCTGATCGGGTCATAGACGCACCAGTCTTTTTTCGGGAAGTGCCCGTAGATGCCGACGTGGGAAGGCCCAATGACGCGGAAATGGCTCGCGTCGGCCACCTGTAAGCCATCCAGCAGGTACTGCAGACAGCTGTGATCCAGGTTCGCCGGCAGCGGCTTGCCCTGATGCTCGATCGGGAACTTTTCATTTCGCGCCAGGCACTCTGCCCGCTCAGCCTCAAGGGTGCGGATCGGGCTCTGGCCGGTACCCGTAGGCCGGTTGTCGACCTTTTCACGGCGCGCGGGCACTACGAATTTCCTGGGCTTCTTCAGCTGCGCGTTTGTTGGGCCCTTGGGGGCGGTGTCGTCGGCCTGCCCCTGCTCCTTGCGCGCGGCAGATGACTCAAGCCTTTTGAGCGCGCCCAAGGGGGAATCAGGCGCAGGCTCTGCCGTCGCCTCGGCCGGCGCCAGCGCTGTGGCCTGGTCTGGCTCAGCTGTCGTCGGCGCAGCCACTGGCGGAGAATCCTGGACAACCTGCATGCGCGGCCGCGGCGCCAGCAGCTCAGGGCGCTCTTCCAGGGGCAGGAAGTCGCCACCGACGGCCATAGCGCCTATGGTCCGACCGGCGGCCTGCTGCTCCAGTACCCACTGCACCAGGGCGAAGCCGCGGGCAACGGTCAGGCTGTACTTGTCGTGGCCCTGCAGCGCCATCACCTGGTCGATACGCTCCCAGCTTTGCGGGCTGGCGGTAAACACCAGCTCCCGGCGGGTCGATTGTTCAAGTGCGCTCACTGGCAACCCCCTTGGACGGCGAGCACACGTAGTAAACCGACTTGTCCAGCTGTACCAGGTTCATGGCCTGCGCCAGCTGCTCGCAGGTCGCGGCGCGCACGGCCGGCGGCGCCGACTCCTCGGGTGCATACATGAACTCGGGCGGGTCGCACTTCTCGCGGGTGGCGTCGGCGCACAGCACGGTATTGAGGAACACAGCGGCGGCGATACTCACAGGCCGAACCCCCGAGGCATTGAAGGCATAGGGATGTTGATCGAATCGAACAGGCTCACCGGCCGCTTGCGGCCATCCCACAGCGTCAGGAGCGCCCGCATGCTGTTCACAAAGCCTTCCCGATCGCCCGAAGGGTCACGCCAGCCAAGCCCCCACATGTGCTCAGCAAGCTCGCGAATCTGCCGATCTTTTTCGGATTCCTCATAGACCCGTAAGTCATTTGCCATCTTGGCAAGGTTCTCATAGGTGACTGACGGTACCTTTTGGATGGTGGCAGCAGCTGCATTCAGAGTGCAGTTCTCCAACGTCTCCGGCATCGAGTCCTTGATCTTGTTGATCATCGACTTGATGCGCTCGTCGGCCGAAGTCAATGCACGGGAGTGATGTTGCACCAGGTGGTCGAACAGTGCCCCGGCCGACTCTTCCGCCTTGCCTTCGAATTCCAGGGTACCGGTATCCGTTTCGAACAATTCGCCCAGGTGCTCGCCGCGCGAAGATTGGAACGCCATCTTGAAGGGTGGCGGTGTCAGGGTGACGGCGGCAGCCGAAGTACTGATTTCCGAAAACTTGTCGTTCATCACAGCCCCTCCGGGGTACGGGCGCGCAGCAGGAAGCCGGCGTAAAGCGTATTCATTCGATCTGCCACAGCATGCTGCTCGGGGCAGTCCTTGACGGCGACATAGGTGCATTCGGCTTCAGACCAGAAAGCCATATCCGGTACCGGGTGTGCCTTCTCGAATTCTGCGCGCTGCTCGGACAGCTTCACTTGGCGGCGGCCGGGGGCCTTGTGGCGCTCCCATTCGCTTGCGCGCTGGCTCAGCTTCTGGACCGTAGGGCCGGACTCGCCGTGCTCCTGCAGCAGTTCAACGCCGTGCTTGAGCCATGGGATAGGCACCAGCACGCAGCTGGCGATATCGGTAGCGGGATCTTGGGAAGGTAGGGGGTGACCCATGGGGATTCCTTTGTGTGTCTGGCTGACGGACCGCACAATACCATAGGCGCCTTGGTGCTAATAGTGCTTTAGGCGCCTTTATGTCTTAGGGCGCCTAAAGCACTCAACCGCTCAGGGGTAATTGCTCCCCCCGCACTTCGGGCAATCGCCAACCTGGTACTGGCTGATGAACACGCCGCAGTGGCCGCAGCGCATTGAGCGCGACCGGGATCGAGGAGGCTTTGCCAGCTCGACACCGGTACCCCGTAACGCTATCCCGATTTTGACACCCCCATTTGGCACCACTTTGCGCGCCAGAGAGTCCGCCAACGCCACAGGAATTGCTCTGACATTGTGATGCGTCGGCTTGGCCATGCTGCGCGCAATGCCGATCGGGAAGGCGTGCGCCTTGGCGAAGTTGGCCGTCACCTGGCCGTCATCGGTGAGCCAATACAGGTCGTTGCCATTCCAGACGCCCTTGGCTGCCATGTAGCTGCGCTCGGTATCCTGTAAGCCGGCCTCGACCGCCTCGGGCTTGATGTACTGGCAGTCAACCGCGGTTTCCGTGTGCTGCTCCAGGTACGCCAGCGGCCATGGCAGATCGCTTTCCCGGGAGCGGTTCTGCGCCACGGCCTGGACCTGGTTGTAACGCTCGGCCTTGTCCAGGTCGCTGGTGTAGCCGCCGCCCGTAGCCCAGAACATGAGGCGATCACCAACCAAGCTGCGCGAGTCCTGCAGCACCCACGCCTGGGCGGTCACAGGGCTCTCCCGTTATCCAGCGGCCGACGGTCGTTCACCATGGCGCTGTTCAGTGTCTTGGATACCCATGCCGGCGTGCCATCGGCCAGGCGGATCGTTGGGGAGTGCGCAAGCCAGGTCAGCGCGCGGTGGAAGCGCATGAGGCGCTGGCGAGCCTGGCCAAGGTCTTTGCCGAGCGCCTTACAGGACAAGCGAATCATGTTCAGGCTCTTCTCCAGGGCTTGCTTCTCGGTGTTGCTCTGTTCCAGCTGGCTCTTCAGCATGGCGATCTGTTTGTTGGCGCCAGCCAGGCGATCGACCAGCAGGGAGATTTGGTTTTCAGCGTCCACGGATGGCCTCTTTGATTTCGATCAGTACCAGCATTCCCACATACAGCCAGTAGAGTGGCCACAGCAGGGAGCGGCGGTAGAAGCGATTCAGGTTTGGAGTCCCGAGTGCAGTGACTACAGCGCCGGCGATGTAGAGAGTCATCAATTGCTCTGGGGTCATTTGTGGCGCACCAGGTTGGCGGCCCGAACGGCGAACTGCAGCATGGCTTCAATCTGGTCCACGCCCTGGAATATCTGGGCATTCCGCAGGTAGGTGGTCACCATGCCGACGCCGGGCTGCAGAGCCGCCCAGGCTGGATCGGCTCGTTTGTAGAGGGCCGCGCTCTCTTCCAGCAGAGCCAGCACGGTTACCGGGCTGGCCATACGCACGAAATCGCCGGCCGGCGCCCCAAGACGCTCAGGCGGCCACACACATACCAGCGCCAGCTCAGCCGCAACGCGCAGATTCTCCCGATCGACCGGCAGAGCGTCGTGCTCAATCTTGGAAGGCCCAGCGCTCAGGATCGCGGCTGCGGCACTGGCGTACCCGATGGCCTTGGCCAGGGCATGTAGCTCATCGAACTCTTCAGCCTTGCGCGCCTGCAGGTCGAGCGCGTGGCGTTTGTCTGCCTTCTCGCGAATCCGCAGGCAACGCTTGCAGGTGACCAGGTCCCAATGTGGAGTGAAGTGATGCTGCTCGAATTCGCCTTCGGTACCGCAAATCAGTTGATCGTCGGAGTCGTCGCCACCGGCCTCGGTACCGCCGTCGTATCCGTCATAGTGGATTGCTCGTTTACCCATGGCTGACCAGCTCCTTTGGCACCAGGACCGTCTCGCCGCGGTGCAGCAGGACAATGGCTCGGCACAGCGCCACCAGTATCGAATCCCCGCCAGCCAGGCGCATCAGCATGGGCCCATCCTTGTAAGCGAAGGTCCGCCACTCGCCATTCGCACCTACGTGCTTGTTGTGGCCGAACACTTTGCAGTGCCGGTCAGCCAGCGGACCGCCGAGCGTCCAGTTTTCCTGAGGGTTGTACCGCTCGATGCGGTAGGACACCTGGCCGCCCCGGCGGTAATACACGCGCCAGTCGGTCAGGTACGCCCGCGGCCCGTCCAGGTAGAGCACAACGCCCTCGATCTCGCCTACCGCCCAGGCCAGCGCTTCACCGGAAAGATCGGCAGCACTGACCTTGACCAGCTCGGTGGCCAGCTTCAGCCCAGAGGCCAACACCGCTGCCTGACCGCTCATTGCAGCAACTCCCGTGGCACCTGGACGGTGTTACCAAGCTTGGCGCGAACGATGGCTCGACAAGCAGCAATGAGGCGGGTTTCCCCCTGCAGGCCTGAATCGATATCGAAACAGGCCTCGCCGTCAGCGTGATTGCGCTGGATGTATGCAACCACGCAGGGCTTCTGGTTCCACTCAGGATCCTTCAGGTACCCCGCCTCATCGCCGAATCGCACAAGCTCCACGTCATAGGCTTCGACCAGCGGGCCGCCGTCTGCCCAGTCAGTAGAGGGCTTCCAGTGACGGCGGGTCTTGTCGTGGAAATCGGGGTGACCTTCACGTTTGATGACAAATGGATCGCACCAGACAACGCAAGTACGCTTACGAACTGCATTTGGCAGCTCAAGCTCGCGCCCATCAGCAATGCCAACAGCCCAGTCCAGAGCCAAACCACTTAGTTCGGCTGTTTTCACTTCGATCAGTTCAAGGGCGCTCACTGCAGAATCTCCTCGGGAACGTCAAAGAATCCCAAACGCCCCTTGTAGGGGATGAATGGCAGTGGCTTCGGGTCGCGCAGAACGAAACCCTTTTCGCCCATGTACCAGGGCGAATCGCTGTGATCGAGAGAGTCGACCAGCTCGACCGAGCCGATTATTCCGCCGCGCTCCAGTTCTTCAAAGCTAGGGGCTTTAACGCCGAGCGGGCCAAATACCCATGTCGCCTGGTTGAACTCGGCGCGGGTCATGCCTTTAGCTGCATGCACTAGGAACCGGCCGCGAAACTTCGTGTGCCAGGTGCGGTTTTCAATGTCTTTGCCGCCGTGGATGATCAGCCACGCCCACGGCTGTTTGATTGATAAGGCTTTCATGCCGAAATAAACCTCTCGTTGAACCCTTTGCGGTGCTGTGCCACGGGCGTAATCGGAGTCTTCAAGGCTTCCTCCAATGTCATGCCTGCTTTGACGCGGCGCCGTACAGTGCTCGCACTAACTGAATACATACGCGCCAGCTCCTCGACGCTGCCCTGCACGCCATCTACGGTTTTGAGGTGCTTGGCGCGCACGGCTGCATGCGCCTTCTTTGACGCATCGCGGATCTTCTGGGTGCTGATGCCTCGACGCGCTTCATTCGCCAGCTTGCAAGCCAGCGATTGGCCGCGACCCGGCCAGTCGATCGGGGCCATCGCCTCCAGCATTGCGTAGAACGAGTACCGGCAGATGCCCAGGGTTTCGAGCACCATGGTTTTGGAATAGCCGCGAGCGGCGCAGTCTCGAATGTATTCTTCTGTCGTCACGCTGCCCCCGATCCGCTATGGCGCGATGCGTTTGAACTCAACCACCCAAACCCATGGGTTTGAGGCCCACATGAAGCCAGTGCGCTGCGATTCCCAGAGCATGTAGAAGGCCTCCCGGGCGTTGCTCGTGCCGCGCCCCTTGAACTCTTCACCCTCAGTAATCACGTACTGCCTGGCCTTGCTGTCGTAGAACATGCCTTCGGCCTTGGCCTGCTCGGCATCGATCGCCTGCAGGCGCTTGGCCTGCACACTCACAATCTCCAGGAACAGACGGGCGTACTCCTCCGGCATAGCGTCGGCGTCTTCCCACTTGGGCATGTTGCGCACCGGCGGTACCGCGGCCGCTTTGAAGTCCGCGATCCAGTCGCCATCGGCAAGGTAGGTGACCAGGCCGCCGTTCTTGTTCCAGGGCTCCTGGACAAACAGGCGGTCACCTGGCACGCCATAGGGGCACCGCCACCTGACCCTGCCGCCCGCATAGCTAAGCGTGTCGACATCAGTCCAGGTATTGGGCTCAGGGCAGGTTTCAGCACACATGCGCAGGTAGCCATGCTCCGGCTGCGGTCGGACCGGATCCCGGAAGGTTGTTTTACGACCCTCCAGGACGGCGGCAGCCATACCAGCGGACATAACCACGGCCCGTTGTTTGGCTGCCTGGGTCATTCCACGGCCTCCGCCTGCTTGGCACGGTAGGCGTCCGCCGCTTCCTTGGTGGCCAGCTCGAAGAACGGGTGTTCTCCGCCGTCCGGGTCAATGATGGTCAGGGTGTGGATCTGGAACAGGCCGCCCAGGGTCCAGTTGCAGCCCTGCTTGGCCGCAATCACTTCCTCGGTGGCCGAGCCCTTGCCGGTCCAGCGCCCGACGCAGGAGAAGCCGAAACGGCCCTCCAGGTCGTCCATGCACTCACCAGCGCCGGCCTTGATCAGGTCGTGCGCGTTCTGCAGGGTGCCGCAGGCCGGGCAGATCACCACGATATCTTCGCGCTTCTTGGCCTGGGCCTTGTATTCGGCCTGGAACTGGTCGAGCGGGATGGTGCGACGTTCGATAGGCGTGCTCATGCTGCGCGCTCTCCTTTGACGGTCTGGAACTGAGCCATGCACGGCAGCAGCACGGCGGCCTCGCGGCACTTCTGCATTTGGTCTTGGGGGTACCCCCACGCGTTGGACTTGCCGAGGGGGCTGACAAGCCCGATGTACGACATGTCGATGCGGGTGCCCTTCATCACGTAATCGCGCAACTGCATCACCAGGTCGCGCAACATGCCGTTGTGGCCGAAGCCGGCCCAGTCTCCGTTATTGCGCAACACCACTTGGCGTGCCGACTTCTCGTCGATCAGGCATACCGACGGCGGTGTGCTGGCGCAGTCGTAGACCATTTGGGCGATGCGATCGTGGGTGGCGTTGTAGAAGAAAGCCCGGCCATAGCTGGAGATCACTTCAATCAGCTTGTTCACGTACACGCAGCGCAGCAGGCGGGCGAAGTGGTGGGTACCAAACTCGTGATAGCCGGCCTCGACCATCTCATCTACCAGGCGCTTGTACAGGGTGTTCGCCTCATGAAGGCGTTCATCCTCCTTGGCACCGATACTCAGTGGCACGTCGACCTTGATCCCAGACTTGATATGGGTCAGCTCGATGCGACCACCGTCCTCGGCGCCAGCGCCGCCCGGCAGTTGCTCCAGCTTGAAGCGCTCAGGGTCGAGCATTGCAGCGGTCCAGTTGGGTTCGTACTTGATCATGGTGTAGTTCCGTCTAGTCCTTTGAGATACGCCTTGATGGCCTGGACGCTCAGGGTCAGATCCCGGGCGGCGTCGGCGCACGCTGTGCGCAGGTCATCGCCGTCCTCAAGCTTTGCCCCGGCCATGGTCATCACGCCGGTTTCGGTGTGGTGAGCTATCACCACGAAATTCGTGTGAGGCATGTACGAAGGCACGTCCTCATCGCCACTCATTGCCTCCCAGGACTTGCGGGTCATCAAGAACCGCACTTCGCCGATCGGCGTTTCAATCGTTTCTCGCGTGATGGTCAGATCACCATCGAACAGGTCGGAGGGAATCATTCAATCCACCTCCGGCACTACGCGGCGCCCGGCATGGGGCTCCAGTCGGTGGGCAACGATCTTCGCCAGCTCAATCATCTGAGGCCGGCGTTTGCCCGCCTGGCCAATCACGCGGTTACCTTCGAGCGATTCCACCAGCAGAGCGACGTTGCGGTCGTTCAGCGGGATGGGTCGCCCCTCTTTCAAATCCCCCTCCAGGATCAGGGCCTGGTCGGCCCATTCCTGAGCATCAAAGCCTTCTGGCTGAGAAAACTCGAAGGCATCGGCCAACAGTTCGGGGTTGGCTAAAAAGCGCATCCGGTCGGCCAACAAGTTGGCTGACGGGGCGCCGAAGTACAGGGTTCTCGGGCGCATATCTGGTGTCTCTGGCTGAAATTGCCCGATCATAATCCCAGAAAAGGCGCCTAAGTGCTATAGGCGCCTAAGTGCTTTTAATGCTATTGGTGCTAATGGCGCCTTTAGTGCTTATGGTGCTATTTGATCCCAGTAGAGCCAAACCCGCTGTCGCCGCGGTCTGTACCAGTCGTGAAGGCGTCGACCTCCACCAGCTCGGCGCCGAAGTCGGCCACATTGGCGCGCTTGACCATCAGCATCTGGGCAATGCGATCGCCCGTCGAGATCCGCACAGGCTCACGACCGAGGTTGATGAGCAGCACCTGGACTTCGCCCTGGTAGCCGCCATCGATCACGCCCGCCATCACATCGATCCCATGGTCGAGCGCCAACCCACTACGCGGCTTGATGATCGCGCCATGGGCTGCAGGGAAGTCGAAAGCAAAGCCAGTCGGGAACGGGAAGCGTGCCCCCGGTTCCAGCGTGTGCCCCACCGTGGTGCGCAGGTCAAAGCCCAGGTCCTTGGCTTTGGCGCGTTTCGGATGCGGCAGGTTGTGGCTGCCGATGCGCATGATGTTCATTGTTTCGCTCCCACGGTGAATGGCCCGAAATTCGCGGGCTCTAGATGATTTACAGGTGATTTCGCTCCCACAGGTTTCCGGTCGGCCCGATTTGGCCTCACCAGAGCTTTTTGGCCAACATCGAGCGGCCAGATGATCGAGCCCCTGCAGGTAGGGCACAGCTTTCGGTTGATCGAGCGCAGCAGCACCAAGCGAGTTTCACCGCATGGGCACGCCTTGGTGCTGGCCGGGGCATCGTCATGATTCAGCATGCGTGGGCCTCCTGGTACTGCTGGCTCTGGTACCACTGCGCCAGCAGGCGGCGCACGCCGTCGGGGACTTCCCGCTGGGCGCACTCGACCAGCTGCACGCAGGCCTCCACCAGCTCGATCTGGCGACCATACGTGGCCGTGAACGGGGCAATGTCACCGTGCACGGCCAGCAGGCCGGGGGCGCCGGTACCCTTCTGGTGATGGCCGGCGCACAGCGGCAGCACGTAGTAATGGGCATGGGCCTTGGTACGGCCGTCGCAGTGGTGGATCGAGACATGCGCCGGCAGGGTGTAATCCCGCGGCCGGCCATCCAGCAGGCAGCAGATGCAGCCACAGATCTCCGACACGTCGTCGTGCCAACGCTTCTCGACGGCGGTGACCGTCCTACCGCCGAAACTCATGCTGAACCGCCTACGCGGGCCATGCCGCGACCGTTGCGGTTCAGCAGCAGAGCCATCGCGGTCTTGGCAACTTCCGACGGATCCTCTTTGGTCTTAGCCGGCGCGGGCTCGTCTGCCGCCGCATTGGAAGCGGCGGCCGCGATTTTCTCTGCCTCATTGCGAGCGTTGGCACGGGCTTGTGCGGCACGGTCGGCAGCCTCAGCGCGGGTGGCCAGGCCTTCGCAGTTCTGGAGCATGAGCCCAACGCTGTGATTGCTGGCGGTCGCCTGGGGGCTGGTGTCGTTCACCACGAAGTACTGGGCCACCCGCGGGGCCAGGTCGCCCACACGGTCCACCAGCTGGCAGATCTTGTTCAGCACGACCTTGTTGCACACTGGCCAGGACCGGTAGCGGCCTCGGTACGCCTTGGCGTAGGCCATCCACGGTGCATAGGACTTTGCCGTAACGTTCTTGGGGTAGGTGTCGGGAAAGGCCTTGTTGGCAGGTGCCGGCGGCTCTTCCGCTTTTGCTTCTGGCTCTGCAAAGCCCTGGGCCCCGTCCGAGGCGGCGCCAGCCTCCTCGGCGGAAGTAGGTGCTTTTTCAGTGCTAGATGCTTTTTCAGTCTTATCTATAGTTTCCGGCTTTTCCGTAAACGGTTCTGCCGGAGCCGGTTCGACCGCTTCCGGCAAAGACGGAAACGGTCCCCCCTGCCCCTTGGCCGCCGCCTTTTCAGCCAGCTCGCGCATGAACGCTGCCCCGGCCTCCAGGTCAGGCTCCTCGGAAACCACATACTCAACACCTGCGAACGTGCCGCCGCAACGGGAGAAGTCGCGCCACAGGTAGCCGGCGCAACGTAGCTCCTTGAGCAGCTTGTAGACTTTGTCGCGGCCGGCGCGAACGCCCAAGCACTCCTTTGTCTGGTTGATCAGGTCTTTGATTTGCACAATCCAATCATCCTGCTTGCTCAGCAGGTAGATCAGCATGCCGCGGGCATCCCATGACAGGCGCTTGTCCTCGATGCAGCCGGAGGAAATGACGGCGAAACGGGCGCGACGGGGAAGACGAACGATGCTCAAGCAGCACCTCCTTGTGTCTTGGGTGCTGTTGGCGAGTTCTGGGCGTGAGAGATGTCACAAATCCGCAGTAAATACGGGGCTTTGGACGAGCGGACGCAAATGCGCAGCCGATGCAAATCGGATGCGTTGTGGTACAATTCGCAGCACACGGTTTTCGCTCCGTGAGGCCGTGAACTGGACTTGCACAGAATCACTCCGTTAGGAGTAGCGCAGGAGCGCTTGAAGATTCACGGGCCAAGCCACAGAATCACAGCGTGTGTTGTAAGGAAAGAACCCTTTGCCTTTGGTCGGGAGTGGGTTCTTTTTTTTGCCCGCGATTTACCATCCTCGGACATTTCTTGATTTCGGCCGCCTGTATATCACAGGCTCAGGCCTCTCCTAAAGCACTTTCCTTTTCGGACGTTCTCCTACTGGTCGGCCTGCAGGCCGCGTGGACGCTTGCGTAAGCAGCCTAGCAGCTCGGCATACAAGGCGCGGGAAACCCCTCTCACCCCTGTCCGTCCGGCCTCAACCTGGACCAGTTTTGTGTTGCGCATGCGCTTCGCCGCATCGGCCAGCAGGCCGTATTTTTCGATCTTCCGGTGAATGCGCTTGGCGCGGGCAATTGAGGCCCGCAGCTCCCTAGAAGGGTACGGCTGATCCAGCCACCCGAACGGCAGCTGCATCAGCTCCTCTATGTGGCGCGCTGCCCGGTCACCAAGCCCTTTGCTGGTACCCATGGCGCGGTGCATGCGTTGGGTGTAGGCGTTGAGCTCTGCCCCTTCCAGCTCCTGGGCCATGAACAGGCGGTTGCCATCGCCGCGGATGTCGATCAGCAACGTCAGGGTTTGCTGCCGGGCGGCCTTGCCAGCCTCATAGGCTTCTTCGCCCGTCTTCGCGCCGAGGTACGTGTGGCAGGTAAACATGCAGTAGGGGTGCCTTGTCAAAATCGTGATATCTGGATGATATCCCCAAATATTACGCAAACACAGGAAAAACCAGAGCACAGTGCTTCCTCAGGGGATTTTCCGGTGGCAATATGCCCAGAATTTGTCCGAGGACACTTTTTTGCAAGTGTCCTCGGACAAAATCACGCCACCCCTCAAGGATCCGCCATGTTCTTCAAGAACCTGCTCACCTACCGCATCACCCAGTCGATCGACCTGAGCGTCGAAGCCCTGCAGGCGGCTCTGGCCAGCAAGCCTGCGCGCGCCTGCGCCAGCCAGGAACTGACCACCTACGGTTTCGTCGCGCCATTCGGCAAAGGGGAGGACGCCCCGCTGGTGCACGTCAGTGGTGAGTTTCTGCTGATCGCTGCACGCAAAGAAGAACGTATTCTGCCTGGCAGCGTGGTAACCGACGCGGTCAAGGAGAAGGTCGAGGAGATCGAAACCGAGCAGATGCGCAAGGTCTACAAGAAGGAGCGCGACCAGATCAAGGACGAGATCATCCAGGCTTTCCTGCCGCGGGCGTTCATCCGGCGCTCGGCGATCTTCGCCGCCATCGCCCCACGCCTGGGCATGATCCTGGTGAACTCGGCCAGCCCGGCCCGGGCTGAAGACTTGCTGTCGACGCTACGCGAGGTGCTGGGTTCGCTACCCGTTCGCCCAATCACCGTGAAGATCGCGCCCACTGCGACCCTGACGGACTGGCTCAAGACGCAGTCACCTGCCGAGCACTTCTACGTCCTGGACGAGTGCGAGCTGCGCGACACGGCCGACGACGGCGGCACCGTCCGCTGCAAGCGTCAGGACCTAACCAGCGAAGAGATTCGCATGCACCTGAGCACCGGCAAGGTGGTCACCCAGCTGTCGGTGGCCTGGCAGGATAAGCTGTCGTTCGTGCTCGACGACAAGATGGTAATCAAGCGCCTGCGCTTCAACGATCTGCTGCAGGAGCAGGCCGAGCAGGACGGCGGCGAGGAGGCGGCCCAGCAGTTCGACGCCAGTTTTACCCTGATGATGATGACCTTCGCCGAGTTCCTGCCTGAGCTGTTTGTGGCGCTGGGCGGGGAAGAATTGCCCCAGGCTGTGTAACCCAGGCACAAAAAAGCCGCGCAACCTTTCGGCGCGCGGCTTCCTTCCCAACCCCAAGACATTTCAGCCAGAAACACTAAAGGCGGGGCGTTGATTATCAAGCGCTTACCTCTGATAAGCAAGGAATCACCCGATGAAAATCACCTTCGATGGCGCCCATGTTCGCTATGAGCCATCCAAGGGCAAGCCGCAGGGTTCCTCCCGCGCCCCATTGCCCAGAACCAGAGTCCACTGGACCGGCCAGATTCAACTCAAGGATGGGGCCGGTAACGCCGTTGAAACCACCTGGAGCACGCCGAAAAACCAGCGGATGAACTACATCGAGGTCAGAGCCGCGGTGTTCGCCATCGTGTACAACCTGGGTCCCGACTCTGTGCACTTCACCCTGGTGAGCCGCTGATGCGTGCACCGCTGAATACGCATTCACTCGATTTTTCGCTCAAGCAGCTGATCTTGTCTGCCGATGTTGGCGCCAAGGTTCAAGCCGGCGATATCCGCCTGGTCGTGGTGCCGTTTCAGGAACAACCGAGGCTCGATCACGCCGGCCTGGCAGAGCTGGGCCTGAGCGAGGCCAATGGGCAGGCGCTGGTCGCCGCAGCGCGCCAGGCCTACCGGGTCGGAGTCATCGACTCGAGTATTTCCCCGATCGAACCGGGCAGCGCCTTCGATCTTCTGCAGTTGACCCCATCCCTCAAACCAGTGCGGTTCGGTACCGGCATCGTGCTGCGCATGGCCATCAATCGGCTCGACCTACTGACCGCCCGGCAGTGGCACGCCAGCGGACACCAATCCCAGGCCGCCTTCCTCGACTACTGGGCCCAGGTCATGCCCGATTCACCTACCAATCCGGCGCCTTGGTGCTGGCTGATTCACTTCGACTTCAAGGAGTAACGACATGTACTCAATTTCATTATTCGTGACGG
This sequence comes from Pseudomonas sp. PNPG3, assembly GCF_023093815.1. Lineage (NCBI taxonomy): Bacteria > Pseudomonadati > Pseudomonadota > Gammaproteobacteria > Pseudomonadales > Pseudomonadaceae > Pseudomonas > Pseudomonas sp. PNPG3. The sequence continues at coordinate 76,541 of NZ_JALLKV010000022.1, read as the reverse complement.
CGCTGTGCATGGTATTCGTCTATCGTGCACAGCGATCTGACCTGGTGATCGCCCGCGCCGGCCTAAACCGAGAAAACCCGGAAGTTTGGCGGCAGCCGGTGATGCGTTTCGCTGCCCGGGTGCGCCTGCTCGCTGGCTTGACGGTTATGGTCCTGGTGGTGCTGGCCAGCTACCGCTTACCCATCGAGATCGGCCAGATGATTACATCCGCTCAAAATCGGCAGTTTGAGCTACAGGAGCAGCGCCTGGTCAACCGACTGGCTGCGGAAAAACGTCACACGGCTGAAATGATTGAGACGTTTGGTGGGCGCGACGGATTTCTGTCGTACCTTTCCAGTCACTCAGAACGACAATTTATACAAAAATAAATACCGCTCGTCGGGAAAACGGCTTCACACAGGAACCTTTACGCGCCACACTCTACAAACAACGCAACGGCCGTTGTGGGGCAGTGTGTGGGTTTCAAATAGCGTGACCGGTCCAAACGCCCCGTAGTGTGGGGGCTGGACCCAAAAAGGCCGGGGATATTATATCCCCGGTACAAATGGCACAATTTGCGCCGCTGTGGGGGGCCAACACCCTCACATTTCAAAATCTGACGTCTCATCTGTAGCAATTGGAATACCCACATGACACGGAATGCCCCACCACACGTCGTAACACACCTACGCATAAAGGCAGGAAACCATGTCCCTAAGTCAAACGGCTATTCCCAAGATAAGCCAGCCGGGCCGGTACCAGGATAAGAACGGCCTGTACCTCAACGTCACGGAAACGCTTAGCAAGAACTGGGTCTACCGATACCAGATCAACGGCCGTCGTCGCGACAAGGGGCTGGGTTCTTTCCCTGAAGTATCGGTAATGGAAGCTCGCAAGAAGCTTGCCGAACTTAAAGCATTAATTGCCCGCGGCATCGATCCTCTTGATGAAAAACAAATGGCCTCTTTACAGATGGTCACTTTCGAGGAAGCTGCCAGATCTTTCATTGAACGGTATCGTGCTGCTTGGTCGCCTACCCATGCGGCGCAATGGGCAAGCTCAATGGACAATCATGTTTACCCGAAAATTGGCAATTTACCGGTAAATAAGATTGACACTGACGATATATTGCCAGTGCTTGAGCCTATTTGGCGCACTATTCCCGAAACAGCCCGGCGTATTCGTAACCGTATTGAGCAAGTGCTTGATGCAGAGAAAACGCTTGGCCATCGCGACGGACCGAATCCTGCTCGCTGGCGTGGCCACCTGCAGAATCTGCTCGACCGTGGCTATCCCGTAGCCGTTCCACTCGAGTCACTTGATTACCATCTATTGCCAGCATTCTGGCAGCGCTTAGACAGCGAAGAGGGCCGCGCGGCGCGCTGCCTGCAGTTCTTGATCCTCACCGGCACTCGCACCAACGAAGCGATGGCTGCCCGCTGGGACGAAATAGATTTCGAACGCATGACCTGGACCATTCCAGCGGAACGCATGAAGAATCGCGAACGTCACGTTGTTCCGCTCAGTGAAGAAGCCATGCAAGTCTTGAAGGAAACCGGGACGCGTGGAAGTAGCTTTCTCATATTCCCCGGTCGCAATTTAGATAAATTAATGGCTGACAACTCTCTGCGCCGACTTCTAAAGAAAATGGATATGGACTGCACGCCGCACGGTTTCCGTGCGACATTCAGAACCTGGGCGCAAGAGCAGACTAAACATGAATCAGAAGTTTGTGAAGCTGCTTTGTCCCACGAAGTAGGAACAGCGGTAGCCAAACGTTATATGCGTGGAAATCAGCTGGAGAAAAGACGCCTCCTAATGGACGACTGGGGCCACTTCGCGACCACTACACCGCGCCATGCCATTGTTCAAGCGGCTATGAATAAAGCCTACTCTCGTGCTCGCAAGCACGGCGGCAGAAGCGCGGCAAGCTTGTAGCCGTAGTCCTTCGCCCTCTCCAAGTCATCCAAGATCACTTTGGGCGACTCAACTGGTTTATAGGGCCCGGTTCTCGCCTGATAAACAGGTGGGTCCGGGACCTCGGCCGGATCGATGCAACGCTGTGGTATCAGCTTCTCCACCGTCTCCACGCGCGGCTCAGGTTCAGGTAGTTTCCCCGCACATCCCGCCAGGGCCAGCAGCGCCGCCAGCATCACTTGAGCACTCTTCACTCTGCCTCCCAGTACGCGCGCAGCACGTCATCTGTGCTGGTGGTGACTACCTTGGCCTGCTCTACTCGCGCCCGCTCAGCTGCAGCTTCGGTCTTCCCCTTCTCCTGCAGCTCGACCTTCACCTTCTCATCAGCTGCGGTACCGGCCTGGTACGCCAGCACCTTCTTGTTGGCATCGTCCAACGTACGCTGCAGGGTTCGCACGTTTTCGCGTGCGGTGTCCCGATCGCTGGTGGCGGCAAGAATCTCTACGGCCTTCGAGGCGGCGCCAGCGTCGTAGGCCTCATTGAGGGCGAATCCTAATATCAGGGCGCCGATGGCGCCCCACAGCAAACCATCCTGCAGGGTCACAGCGTCACCTCCAGCTCACTCAGGCACAGCTTGTGCTCGCCCTCACGGCGGATCTTGATGCCCGGCATCCACTTCGGGTTCACCCAGTCCAGGATCGACTTGCACGCGGCCAGGCGGTCACCGGCGCGCAGGTTCCGCACAATGTGGCTCACCCGGTCGGCCTTCTTCTGCGCGAAGAGCCCGTCCTTGATGCCATAGCGGCCATCGCCGACGTTGTCATAGACCGACACGAAGGCCCGCTGCTCGCCCGCGGTCAGCTGCTTGAATGTGATGGCCCCGGCCGACGTCTTGATGGCGCCGATGCGCCTGTCCAGGTGGTCAATGCTCGCCTGGGTCCGCTCCAGCAGTTGAGCACTGCAGCCGTCGAGATCGCGCGGCGCCTGGCCAAACTGCACGTCCCTGCCGGTCTGGCCAAAGCAGGTGGTGGGAATGCCAAGCCCGTCGTCATAGACAACCAGGCTGATCCCCTCCTTGACCGAGGCGCCCAGGGCGATCACCAGCACCAGGGCGCCGACGCCCTTCTTGCTGGCCACCCGGCGAATCGACGCTTCAGCTTCCTTCTGGGTTGGCTTCTTTATCGCCACCTTCAACCTCCTCGCTCACCTTCTTGTTGATGAAGTGAATGCCCAGGTTCGCCGCCTTCAGCAGGCCGGTGATGGCGCCGTAGAGCGCCGGGGGCAGTTGACCATCCATGTACGCCCAGGCCACCACCAGGCCGTCCAGGCCGAAGCCCAGGAAGATCAACCAGGTGTTGTATGGCTTGAGCGTCTGGGCCCAGGACTTGACTTGCTTAGCGCCCACCCTTGCCTCCCCGCTCGGTCCGCTCCAGCTGCTCGACTCGCAGATCCAGGCGCAGAACATTGGCCTTCAGCTGCTCTACGTCGCTCTTCTGCGAAGCCAGGCCGGTGGTGTTGAGGTTCAACTGTTGCTGCATCAGGGCCATGTCCTTGTTGAAGGTGGCCAGTGAGTTGATGATGCTGTTGAGCTTGTCGCCCACGCTGTTGGCGGCACCCAAGATGATGGCCACCGCCAAGGCCTGCATGACCCCCATCAGCCACTTGGCTGCGGGGTGATCGATCAGTTTTTTTGCTTCCGCGGCCATCTTGGCGCCCCGAGAATTCATATTCGATGGCGCCATTTTCACTGCCCTGCAGCCCGCGAAATTCCAGGGGTTTGCGCGGATCAGCTGCGCTTACGCGCGATATCGGCAATCAGCTGGGTCTGGTTGCCGATCGACTTGATGATGGCGTCGAGACGCTGGAACTCGGCGGCGCGCGCTTTCGCCTCGTTCTCCCGGGTTTGCCGCCAGTTCTCGAAGGGTTTGCTGTCAAACAGCAACTTGATCCGGGAATAGGTGAGCTTGCCGCACTGGACCAGGTCCTGGCCGAAGTACAGCGCCAGCTCAGCGCGCACGTTGTTATAGGACTCCCATAATTTCACGCGCTCGCTTGCTGATTGCGGAACGGGAAGGAAATCGCGCCGGCGCAAGCACCGGCACCCCCTCTGGCGGCTCGCTGACCTGGGCGGCGAGTACCCCGTGCAGGTTGGTGATGGCGTAGACCATGTGCGCGCCGCTCTGGGCCGCAAGCTGGTAGGCATCGAACAGTTCGACGAAATCACTATCACCCAGCTTGCCAATGGCTTCGATCCGCTCGACCAGTAGCGTTTCGTACTGGCCATCATCCTGGTACTGCAGCGGCTCCTCATCAGCTCCCCGCACGCAGGCTGCCATGCACGCCTTCCACCAGCTGTACGAGGTGTTGGAGTAGTTCCCCCCGGCCAGCAGCGTCTCAATGATCTCCGCCTGGTATCCGTGCAGGGGCGTATAGATCAGGTCGCGGCCGTCGCAATGAAACGGCACTTCGGCCACGTAGTCGGTGGCGTCCAGCAGATAGTCGCTGAATTTCCCCTCCCCGATCGGGAAGTCCGGCCCGTCGTCGCGGGTCGCGCTCATGTAGGAGGCGATCACAAACATGCGCTCGTTCACCGACCACATGCGCGGATCGTCAATGGCGCCCGCGCGCTCGATCGGCTCGATGATGCCGCGCAGCACCTCAGTGGCGGTGCGCTGCTCGAACTGCGCCGGCACTTCCAGGGCCTTTTCGATGCTGTCCATGTTCGGCTCATGCAACTTGATCGAAATGCGCAACGTATTGATCGGGGGGATGTATTTCATAGGCTACCGAGAGAGTCGTATTCGATGAAAGTGAGATTCAGGGCGGTGAAATCGTCGGTACTGCGCTGCAGGTTGACCTCGCAGCTGCCCGGCACCATGACCCAGCCCTTGCTGTAGCCACGGCCTTCCAGGACTGCGCCGTGGGTGATGGTGATGGCGTTGCAGTACTCGGTGGGCAGGCCGAACGTTCCATCAGGCCGCGCCACGGTGGCTTTCAGCTGGTCGAACCACTGCTTGATCTCGCCGTCCACGTCGTAGGTGACCAGGCGAAGCTCGGTGGCCTCGGCTCCGCTGGCCGCCTGGGTAAAGCCGGAGCCGATCTTGACGGACTCCCAGCCCAGCTGGACCGAGTTGTAGGACGCTTCCGTGGCCAGCAGGTTGACCCGCGGCGCGCTGATTTTCCCGATCGGCGCCACGTCGATGTGAAAGAGGTTGGTCCGCTCGCGCTGAATGCTGCTGGCCTCCTCGAACATCTGAATCTGCTGCGTCCAGGAGAGGCCGGCGAGAATGATGTTTCCGCCGGCAGCAAAGCGATTGGTTCGCCCATACACGGCATCCAGCAGCCGGTTTGCACCGCTTGAAAGGTTGCCATTGAGGATGTCGCGCGCGGCCGAAGAAAACTTCAGCGCCTTGTTGCTCAGCCCAGTCTTGGGGATGACCTTGTCGGCCACCTGGTAAGACATCCGCTCGAAGATGTTGGACATCAGATCGACCTCACCTCGAAGCTGAAGCACTTACTGGGCAGCGCCAGCAGATATTGCTCGATCGCGGCATCACACTCGGCCGCTGACTTGCCGAACGGATCGGCGCCCTGGGCCCGGGAAGCCTCGAACGTAGTGGCATTCTCCTTGTCGTTCTTCAGCCGCCACAGCGGCTCGATGATCGCCAGCTCACTGGCCGTCAGGTCGAAGTCTTGGTCACCGGTGGCGCCGGCCTGCTCATCGATCGGGGTATGAATGCCCTGGCCAGGCTGCGCATTGGCGAGGCGCCGGTACCCGCAATAGACGCGAACAGCTTCGCGCAGGTTGCGGGTTACCTGATCCTCATCCAGCGTGCAGCCAATCGGCAGCACGGCAAAATACTGGGCTACTAATTGGCTGATTTTCATGGCGATTACTGGTTACCGAACCAGTGGTAGTGCAGGGTGCCCGAGATCATCAACGGGGAGGTGTCATTCTCCCAGTCACGATCAGGGGTGTCGCAGATCAGAATGGCCTTCTTGATCTCGTGCTTCATCTTGAAGTCGTCCGGGCGGCCTGCGTAGACCGTGGCGTTGAACTCGCCACCCTGCTCGATCAGGTTCTTGAGGAACAGGTCGGCATGGTTGTTGACGGTTTCGTAGATGGTGAACGGACCTTCTTGCTTGGTCTTGCTCTGCTGCGGCTGGACCATCTTCTGGCCCACAGGGCCGTAGTACTCGATCACGTCGGTACTGGTGGCGACGGGCCAGGGGAACTGCTTGAACAGCAGGACCATGTCCTCGAAGCCCTCGATCACCACGGTGGCGTCGGACTGGACGGCCTTGGCCCCCATGTCGTTGGTGTTCTGGAACGTGCGGCTCAATACCGCCAGCTTGGAAACGGTCATTCAATAACCCTCGGTGTGCTGAATAAACGAGGGTCATTTTCAGACGTAGAAAACCCCCGATTTCTCGGGGGTTTGCATGCTATCTACGGCTGAACCAGCGCTTGATATCAGCCCTATCCAGGGCCGTCAGGGTGGCGAAAGAGATCTGCACCGGCAGGTCGATGAAATTGCCGTTGCCATCCTTGGGACCATCCAGGGGGTAGTCCAGGTTTTCGATCACCACCGGCGCATAGGTACTGCCGCCGTAGGTCAACCCCAGGAGCTTCGGGGCAATGGATGGGAACAAGGCCTTGATGAACGAGTCAACGTCCTTGGTCGTCTGCAGCACCTCGGACAGAATGCCGTCCTCTGCCAACATCTGCGGGAAAATCCATTCCGACAGCCTGGCCAGTGGCGCCATGACCTCTTTCTGCGCGTTGGCCACGGCTCGGAATCGGATGGTGGCGGTGAACTTCACCGGTGGCATGCCAGAAAACACCTGGCGGCTATTGAGCTTGGTGATGCCTGTTCGACCCTCTAGGTCTCGCATGACCGTCTTCAGTTTGTCGGAGCTGGCATTTAGCGCATCGGAGATTGCGCCGTCCTTGAAGGGGCTGATGGCCTGCAGTGCGTTGAGAACGGGAACCAACGATCCAGACTGCAGCATGCCGGCTAAAGCCGGTGCCTTCGTCTCTGGGCCGGTGTTCTCGAAGGGCGACTGCCAGTTTTGTTGAATCGACACGGCACCTTCAGTCATCGCGCCGTAGACTCCCGCAAATTCCTGCATGTCTGCGACCCCCTTGGAGTCGCAGACGAATACCCGGGCCAGCAGTAGCGGTGACAGGTTGCCCCAGTCGCTGCCCAAGTCATTATTGGATTGCTTCAGCCCAGCCAGGCTGCCAACGCTCCCAAAAACGGTGCCAATGGTCTTTTCAGCGCCGTCGCCGCCCAGCAGGCTTTCGACTTTGCCTTCGACCTGGCCCACCACCCCGGAGATCGTCTGCTTACCGGTGAACAGGTCATGCACGGTACCAGCCACAGTGCGCACACCGTTCTCGATCGCCTTGCGGTTCTCGGTGCCGCCCACGATGTTGTCCAGGGCGTCAGTGCCGGCGGCGACGGTGCCTGTAACGACACCCTCGCCGACCTTCCCCACAGTCCTTGCAGCTGACCCTAGCACCTTGTTGGATGTGCTCCCGGCAATGGTGCCAGTTACGCCTTTGACGGCGCCTGCAACCGTTTTGCCGAGTCCGTCGACGCTAAAATCAGCCATGGCTTAGGCGATCAGCTTGCGGCGCAGGCGCATCGAGCGGGCCCGCTTCATTTTGGCGGTACCGGAGAAGGCCTTGCGCTGCATCTTCTTCACGGCAACTTTCTGGGCCGCGGTAAGACGGACGGTGCCCGAGATACGCTTGCTGATGCGCACTTTCTTGCCCTTACGGATGGCCAGTACCTTGCGGTAGGAAGCATCGAGCATCGATTCCTCGCTCTCGCCCATGACGAACTTTTCAGTGTCGTCCAGCATGGCTTCGTCGCCTTGAGGCATCTTGTCCAGAAGCGCGTCATGAATGCGGGCCGCCAGGTCGTTATCTTCAAGATCGCCGCCCAGCAGGGTATCCACATCGTCAGCCGGAATGCCCTTACCTTCCAGGAAGTCGCCTACCAGCTCGGCGATGACCGCGGCATAGTCGGCCTCTTCGTCAGTCAGGTCTTCATCACCACCGCCAGCAGCGCCGATGATCAGCGCATACAGGCGATCGGCATAACCCTCATCAGACTCAAGTTCCGATTCAGCCCATTCGTGCACCACGCTGGCAGCATCGAGGCGCATTTCCTCGGTAATGGCGTATTCGTGGTTTTCGGCGCTGTCCATCAGGTCGTCTACCTGGGTTGGCTTGGGGTTACCGTGCTCGTCGACGTTATCGAGCATCGGGTCCACCTGCGGCTGCTGGGGGGCAGCGGCGGCGAATGCCACCGCCGCTGCCACACTGTTTGCCAAAACGCCGCGATACAGATGCTTGTTCATAACTTCCCCCTTAGGTGCGGACGATGGATTGCTGCATTTCGGTGACGCGGTTGGTGCCGTCGTAGCAGATCCAGGTACCGATGTTCATTTTCTCGAATGGTTGGTTGGCGTTGGCCTCGAAACGCGCCTTGTAGGAGGCGCCATCCAGCTCCGCACTCGGCTGCAGCCAGCCGGCCGACTGGATCGACTCCAGGAAGGTCGCGCCGAACTTGGTCATTTCCTCGATGGCCTTGGCCATCGGCTTCTGCAGCTTTTCCTGGGCTGCCGAGGCCAGGGTGTCGTCCACATAGGTGGCCATTTCGGTCACGTTGATCAGCTTGCTGGCACCTTCGGTCTGGGCGCCCGTCAGCGAATCGATCCAGGCGTACTTCGGACCGCTCGGATAGTCCATGAAGATGGCCGGGTTGATACGGCTGGCCGCCAGCAGCTCCAGCTCATCGACCTCAGGTTCGTAGACCTGGGACATGTTGGTGCGGTCGATCGCATAGTCGCTGCCCGCGATCGGGAAGTTGCGCGGCGCGATGCCCTTGGCGTTGGTCTGAGCGTTGCGAGCGCAGCGGTAACCGATCTGCTGGCCGGAGGTGCCCATGATGGCCTTGCCGCCAATAACCGGGTTGTTGGCGCTGATCGGCGCCCAGTAGCACTGGCTGTACAGGCTGTCAGTGGCGCCGCCGACGGACTCGTAGAAGGTGACGGCCGCCTCGGGGGTCAGTCGCCCCGGGATATCCCAGGCCACCTGTTTGTTGATATCGGCACCCAGGCCGAGCAGACGATTGATCAACGCCACGTTCTCGGTACCGCCGGAGCCGATATAGGTGAACGACGGGCGCGCGCGCTTCAGGCGGTTGATGGCCTTGTCGAGTTCGGCAGTGGTGTAGACGGTGTCGCCTTCGGTGAAGTACTTCAGGTCCTTCGAGGCGAAAACGTCCTTGTTGTCCTTCTTGCCGTAGAACGCGCTGTCAGTCGACACCTTGGCGTCTGCCGCCACGTCCACGACTTCGAGCAGGTCGGTGGATTGGGAAACGATGTCACCGATGAAGAAGCTCTGGCCGAACTCGTCCAGGGCGGTCGGATCCAGCGAACCTTCGTACGGGCCGAGGACGATGGCGTTGGTGACCACGTCACGCAGCTGCAGGACGATGATCTTGCTGTCGATGGCCGCGCCGGCAGCATCCTGGGCGCCCCGGGCGTTGATTTCAGCGCGCACGCCTTCGGAGAAGCATTCCAGGTGTTTAAGGGCGATCAGGTAGCCACCCGAGGCGCCTACGCTTTCTTCGACCAGGGACCACACGTCGCCCACACTGGTGGTGCTGGAGGCAACCAGCAGCCGGTTTACTGCGGAATCGCTCACCAGGCGCGATACAACGGCCTGCACGGTGCCTTTCTTTAGAGCTTCCGAGATATGGACATAGGCTTCGCCCAGCTTGCTCACCGCCAGCGACTGCGGCGCGCCCAAAATGCGGGATTCCTTACCGCGGCTGACAGCAAAAGCTTTGTCGATACGGCCACGAGAGAATCGACCGGTGATGGCCATGTTATGGGCAACGGTGCTGACGCTTGGCTGCTCGGATTGGTCATTGATGGGGTTCAGCTGGACAGCCGAACGCTTGTTCACCGTACGGGAAAATGGAACTGTCATTTACACGGCCTCCTGAGAGGTAGAATCAGTGGATTCGCCCTGTGCAGCTGCGGCACGGCGGCTTTTGGGCTTGGACTGGGTAGCGACCACCAGCTCGGCGAAGATCTCTGGCTTCTCAGGTGCGGCTTCAGCGTTGCGCTCAGCCAGCTTGGCCAGCTCGCCCAGATCGACCACCAGGGCCCAGGCCTGATCGAAGCTGCGCACACGGATCTCCGTCGACTCATTCGGCGGGATCACACCAGTCACGCCCGACGACGGGACCACTAGGGGGAAGGTGTGGCTGTGCTTGAGGGTGGCCAGGAAGGGGTATTTCTGGTCCTTGACCAGTTCCTCAGCCAGAGGGCGCGGGTTGGCGCCGGAGTTGCGGTCAATCTTCACTGTCATGTGTCACCTGTACGCCTATGCTGTGGTCCCAACCGCCCAAGCGCGCATGGCTGGTCAGGTACTTTTCGAGGCGGGCGTGAGAATCTTCGTAAAGGTCCGCGCTCAGCTCGGTGTAGGGCTCAAGCCGCACTCCCAGGACCACCACCCGGCTTGGGGTGTTGTTCTTGAGGGTGATCCGCGCCGGGAAGCGCTGGATCTGCGGGAAGCTCCATGCAGCAGAAGTTACAGGCGCCACAGAGGCCCATTCGGCGGGGGTTTGCGCGTTTTCTCCGTCCTCGAGGAGCGCCAGCAGCGCCTCGCCGATACCGCTTGCTTGCAGGGTATTGCCGGCGGCCCGGGCTACTTCTTGCGGGTCGGCCAGAACAGCAACGCTGCCACCAGCAGCGGCACCCGCAGTCGAATTTCCAGCATCACTACCCCCTTCGTTGCTCAACGCCGACGCTTGGCCAACTGCCAAACCACCGCTATTCCCGCTGCCAGCATCACCAGCAGCGCCACCGCCAGCATCGCCAATGCCGCCAGCAGCTGCAGAATCGCCAGGATCACCGGCATTACCAGCTCCAGGTACGGGCCCACCCCCTTGATCAGCAGCACCATCACCGCCAGCCAAAGAACCAGTACCGCCATCAACTGGAGGGTTTCCCGAGCCGCTTTCATCGCCACCCCCGGCCTGCTTGCCATCACCACCATTGCTCGCATCGCCAGTCGCGCCCGGTGCCAAAGAAACCGGCGCCGAAGCGCCGTTTTCTTTGGTCTGGTCGGACGCTGCGCCGGCGGACTTGGCTTTGGCCTTTGTAGTCGTACCTTTCGCAGCCATATGACCCCCTTAGTTGCCGCCCAGGGCGTAGATGTTGGTGACCTTGATCAGCGCACAGCCAATGGCCGACTGCAGGTGCGGGTTCACCTCGGTGAGGGAGCGCGAGTACAGCGCGGCGCCACTGACCAGGTCCTTGTTGATCGCCAGCGGAATGAGGGTCTGCGGTACGGCGTCCGAGAACACGATCGGGTTGCGCGCGACCTGCGGGGAGCGGCCGATGCACAGAATCTCGATCTCGTTTTCGTTTTCCTCGACCACATACGGGTCGTAGTACACGGAGTACTTGCCCTTGTAGCGGCCCAGCAGGTAGATGCCAGGACGCGAAGCAACGCCCGACGGTACGAAGTCGGTACTGTCCATGGACAGGAATTGCGACATGCCGATGTCGCCCACGTACATCATTTCCAGACCGTACTCCATGGTCTGGTTGGCCACTTCCTGGTCCACACGGGCCACGAAGGAGCCGAAATCGCGCCAGATCATTGCGCGGGTTTTCTCGACCAGCTGGCGATCAGCGTCGAAGTCGTATTCACGGCTGGTACGGCGCGCCATGCCCTTGGCCTTGCGCAGAGCCATGATGTAGCGCTCGTTCGCGGCCTGGGTACGGGCGGCCTGTACAGCGATGGTCAGGCCATCGGCACCCAGTTCGGCCTGGGTCTGGGTACGGCTATCCGGGGTGACGGACATCATCACGCGGCTGGCCGAGCAGTACAGGCTGTAGCTGACGGCACGGGTGTTGATGGCAGGGATCAGGTCCGGCTTCTTCTCGAAGTCGATGAACGCCTGCACCTCGACCACCACGCCCGCCGGCAGCGCTGGGTTGAAGCCCAAGGTGCCTTCGCCGGTTTCGACGTTCACCTGGCCAGTGACCACATGGGTGGTGGTACCGACAACAGCCTGACCCGAGAGCAGCGAAACGGCGGTACCGCTGTCAGTGGACTGCTCGCGGCTGGCCGGGAAGCCGTCGATGAACACAGCAGTTCGGCTGCGCAGCAGCGGCACGGCTTCGCCCAGGCCGCCAGTACGTGCGGTGACCTTGAAGGTGCCGGTCAGGCGGTCGCCAGCAATGGTGGCGGCAACCATACGCTCGGAGCGGGTGTAGACCTGGCCACCGGAGGTGCCGTCGAGAATGTCACCGGCCTTGTAGGCGCCGAAGTTCGAGCCAGCGATGGCGCTGATGATCGCCAGGCGGGATTCGTTGGACTTCAGGTCCGACGGCAGGTAAGCACCGAACGGAATGGCCTCGGACAGGGCGCCGGTGATGGCGACCGCGATACGGTTCGGCTGGTGGGCCAGGGTCGCCGAAGCGTTGTTGTCGCTCACGGCGTCGAGGGTATAGCCGTCAGGCAGCACCAGGGTGCTCTTGCCGTCGGCAACGTGTTCGGCCTGGGAGAGGGCCGCGTCGATCATGTCGGCCGACGGGGCGAAACCGTGCTCACGCTCGAAGGCTGCAACGCCGTCCAGCAGGCTCTGCACGGCCAGGGCCTTATGCTCATCTTTTTCGATCTGGTTCAGCACGCTGGCCAGGCGTGGCGGCAGCAGTTTCTGTGCGTCGGCGACGGCGTTCTTGATCACGTCGACCGACTGCGCGTTGGTGCTGTCGAGCATGTTGCCATTGCCATCGCTGACGGCGCCGACCAGGGCGGCAACCTTGTATTCCGTGTCCTGCAGACCGGAATTCGGAGCGTAAATATGTTTGGACATACGTTACCTTCAATGCTGATGATGGGCTGCGCCCGTGTCGTTTCAGCAGTGATGGTAAAGACGTGCAAACCCCCGTTTTTCAGGGGGTTTGCACGGTTTTCGCTACTTGTGTAGTACGATCAATCGCGCGTTTGCGCTGGTTTGCGCCAGCAGTGCGTTGTCCTGGAACGTGCCGCCCTCCAGCTGCTCCACCTCGGCGCCGTGGGCATCGAGCCAGTCCCGGAAGGCTGCGGCCTTCTTGTCCTGTCCGAAGAACACGCCTTCACCGGCGATCGCCACCAGGGTCCCGCCACCGGCGAGCATGTCGAAGGCCCGCATGATGTGCGCGGCATCCTGCCGGTTGCTGAATGGCGGGTTCATCAGGATGGCCTGGTACTTCTCGTCGGGCGTGAAACCGTCGAAGTCGTGGGCGACCACGTTGTAGCCCTTGGCGGTGAGGATGTCGCGCAGGGGGCCCGCGATCTCGATCACGTCGACCACACCACCTTCAGCCTTAGCCGCATCGGCCAGGTTCCCGTTGCCGGCGCTCGGCTCCAGCACGCGCATACCTTCCCGGATGTGCGCCAGGCGGGCCATGCGCTGGGCAACGTGCGCAGGCGTTGGGAAGAAGTCGATGCCGACCTTCTGGCCAATGATTGCCCGTTCGGCCACCCTCACCGGGTCTTCCTTGACCTTCTGCGCCATCATCGGTACCAGCTCGCGCACTGCAGCCTGCAGCGAACTCGAGTCAGTGATACCCATACGCTCCAGCCTGTCGGCCGCGGCAATTGCCTCCATGGGGTCTTTCAGGTCCCAGGTTTCGCCAACCTGCTTCAGGACAGCAGCGGCTTTGCGAGTGATCGCAATGTCCTCAGGCCGCAGGTGGAAACGCTCTCCTCTCTGGGTACCAAGTTTCTTCAGGGCGGCGATCAACCGGCTGTTTCCGGTCGGCGCCTTCTTGGCCATTGTCTCGGCCGCGTTGGAAAAACGGTTGCCCCAGGACTGCGGCCGCGGGAATTTCACGTTGCGCAGGTCGTTGTCGTCAAATGGCCGACCTTTCCGCCGCTGCTGCTCGGAGTAAGTCAGCGACCGGTCAGATTCATATTGGGCTGCTCCCATGACGCGCTGCAGCTGATCGAGCTGGGCCCGACTGGTGAGTTTGCTCAAGGAGCCGGCGGCACCGATCTCAATCGCATCAGCGATGTTGTTGAGCGTGTGCCCTGCAGCCTTGTTAGCTGCGGCCTTTTCTATCGCGTAGCCAGCCTCTCGCGCTCGTTTGGCCGTGTTGGTCTTGCGATCGGCCCCTAGGCTATCGTCTGCATCGCCAACAGCCTTGTTTGCCACCTGGCGCAGTTTCTCCACCTGGCTGGCCAGGGCCGCCTTGGCGCGCTCTTCAGCCTGGCGCTGGGCGGTGGCCAGGGCTTCAGCCTGCTGCTCAGCAGTCAGCACCACAGGTGCTGGCGCTGCCTGGATGTGGCCAGTATCGCCGGCCAGGTACTTCTCGCGAATAAAGTAGCCGCCGTTCATCTTCCAGGTATAGGGATCAATCGCCTTGGCCTGGTCCAGGGTCAGGTCGGTGCGGATGATGCCGCGCAGCACCTTGCCGGTTTTCTTGGTCGTGTACTCGATGATGTCCGGTACCGGCACCGGTGGCTCCTGCTCCTCGCCTTCCAGGAACAGGTTCAGTACCATTTGGCCAGCATCATCGAGCATGACACCGGCGCCGCTATGTTCTACACTGACTGTGGCGATACTGAATTCGAGCGAATGCCCTGAATTGTGATCAGGGGAACATTCGCTTGCATCCAGCATCGCCTTTTCTTTTGGTGGGTCCACCAGCAAGTCGTAATACAGCTGACCGCTCAAATCCCGCTCCACCACCACCCGCACCGCAATTGGCTCACCAGCGAGCGATACTGTCGCTCTCAGGTAGAAATACGCCTCCACCGTGGTTTTCTTGTCCCGCTTGTGGTTCTCGCTACGCTCCGCCACCGTCGCCTGACTGATAATCTGCGGTACCGCATGCAGCAATTTCAGCTTTTTAGGGTTGCCGCTGAAGGCCATCGTTTCTTTGATGCCTCGCTGGCGGATCTCGACTTTGCCGCCCAGGACTGGGCAGTCGACCATCTGCCCACGCATGCCTTCCAAGTAGGCTCTGGCAGCGGCGCGTAAGTCTTTCTTGCCCTCCGGCGTGTCCGGGAACCCCCCGAACTCGGTACCGGAAAGAGCGATTTCGGCAGCGGCCGGCGCCGCGGCGCCCAGAAGGGCGCGAATCTGCAGGCCTCTCGCTGCCAGGCGCACCCGCTCCAGGGCGCCAACATCATTCGCCGCAAGCGTCTCTCGGATAGAGAGTAATTCAGCACTAAGGCGCGACAGCGCTATAGGCGCAATAGTGCTTTTGGTGCTTAGGTCAGTCATTGGTCACCCCAAAAATGGCGTCTAGCAGCGCGGTCTGAGACATGGCCTTCTCGAATGCCTTCTCATCGCGCAGGGCCTTGAATAGCTGGTCGAACGCGGCGTTGATGCGCACGCGCTCCTCGCCCTCTGGGTAGGGCTTGAAAGGCATATCCAGCTCGGGGAAGTAGTGGTGTTTGTTGTCGGCCAAGCAGCTGAGGTAATCGTTCTTGCGGCCTTGCTCGGCCAGCCGATCCTCTAGGTAGGCCTGGAACGCACGGGCAGCCATTTCAAACGGCTGCGACCAGTACTTGTCGGCCACGCCGTCGTCCAGGTTCATGGCTTCGCGGTAGAAGTCCGAAACGGCAATGCCAGTGGCTGCGGTCACCTCGGTGGCGTCGTCTGGGGCGTAATAAGCCGCTGCGAGAGCACGCCACTGAGCCTTCTGCTTCTGGATGCTCTTGGCCTTGGGCTCGCCAAAGGTTTCGTCCACGGCGATCACAGCCCGGTCAACACTGCCGGCTTGCTTGATCGCCAGCGCCACGCCACGCAAGTTCTCGCGGCCGTCCAGGTTGAACTTGGCCGAGGCACGGGCGTTGGGGCTGATCTTGATGGTTTCGGTCAGGCGCACGGCGCCGGTGGACAGCGCATCCTGCAGGTCGTACAGCGCAGTGCGAATGGCGCCGGCCGGCATCAAGTCAGGATTGCTGGTGCTCCACTCGTCCTTGGCGCCCTCTTCGCCGCGCAGCAGGCTGGGCAGGATGTTGTCGATGGCATGAAACACCTCGTGGCCCAGAGAGCCGCCGCCGTTCATTTTCGTCATGTTGATGACGCGCTCTACGGGCTCGTAGTGCGCCCGGGCAGCGCCCTTGCCGCCGGTACCGCGCGCGCCGAACGCCATCGCCAGGCGCCCGCCAAAGCCCAGGTGCTCCTCATCGATGCCGAGCACGTCGGCCATGTCCATCATGGCGCCCGCGCTCTGCTCGACGTGCCATTTGGCGCTCACGAAGTCATCGAGCACCCAGTTGCCGGATTGCACAGCCCTGAACCCGCACAGGCGCTCCAAGTCTCGAGTCGATGCCACTGCCACCGGCCGGCCGCCCACGCGCTCGAACTGCTCTACCACCTTCAGGGTAAAGGTGATCCGCTTCTTGCTGGCGCGCTTGACCGGCTTGGCCTTTTCCTTGACGGTCCAGCCCCAGTTGGGCGGCTGCCCGGCCTTGGCGTTGGCCACATGGCCGGCGAAGCTGTCCGATCCCCCGCGCAGCTTGCGGTACATGGTCGCCTTCACGAAGCGCTCGCCCAGGGCGGCCCACGCCTGCGCCTCGGGGCTCTTCAGGTTGCGTGCCTTCGCGGCATCGCTGATGGCCTGCTGCTCTTGCCACACGTCGTTGTACTGCTCGCGCAGGCTGCTGATTTCATCCTTGGTGGCCGCCAGCTCTGCCCCCCAGGCCTTGTTCGCCTGCTCATAGGCTGCGGTGGCGTCGGCTACGGCCTTCTCGTGTTCGGGCTCGATCTTCCATCCGCGCTTGATGCGGTTGTCGTATGCATGCTGGGCCTTGCTCCTCGCGGTGCCGGCCTCGTACATCGCGTTCTGCAGCTCGGTGTTGGCGCTTTCGATGGTCCGGCGGCGCTCGGACAGGTCACGCCCCTGCGCCGCCAGTTCGGTGTAACGGGCCGACTCTTCAGCGTTCAGGCGGGTGCCCAGCAGTTCGCCGGCAATCTCTTTCATCGTGCCGGTAACGTCGTCGACGGTCTTGGCCTGCTCCAGACGCGTGCGCAGCGTCTCGATGCCCAGGGCGTAGGCCTTGCGTGCTTCGGGGTTGTCCTCGCTCGGCATCACCGCCACAGCGGCATAGACACGGTCTACCAGGTAGCCGGCCTGGGGCGTCATGCCACCGGCCTGCAGGCCCTCCCAGTCGACCTGACCGAACAGGTTGGACTTCTTGATCAGCTCGCGCGCCTGGCGCGGGTTCTCCTCGATCGCTTTGAAGTCGATGTCGGTGACGCGCAGCATCTGGCCGGAGTCCCGGGCGGACTTGATCGCCGCCGCGGCCAGCTCCTTGCGGCTGCCGGAGATATAGCCGGTGTCCTTGTAGCGGTAGTTGACGCTGTTGGGGTCGTCGCTGAGCCCGTCCTGGGCCTCCAGCTCGGCGGCCTGCTCGGGATCGGCCGCCGCTGGCGATTCCTGGGCAGCCGACAGCTTTCCGCCCAGCCGCTGGAAGATGTCCAGGGCCTCGGCGGTGACGCGAACGATTTGGATGTTAGGGAGGGTTCCGCTTTGCAACTGCTCGCGGAGAGTCAGCAGCCTGGCGCTGAGCCGGGCTTTTTCGATGGGGTTTAGTGCCATTTCCTCGGCCTGCTATGGAAGTGCAAGCCGATATTTTGAGGTGCCGGAAATGGCCTAAACCGGGGCGGTTTCCGCCCCGCGGGGTACCGTCAGAAGGCGCCGATGCGCTCCATCAGCACGTCATGAAGGACGCCCTGGGCATCGACCTGCAGGAGCATACGCGCCTGCTCTGGCTCGGAGACCGCGTTGAAGGCCTCGGACTGGGTGAAGGCTTTCAGGGCGGTGTTGTTGACCGCCAGCTGAGCCCGCTCGCCCAGAACGCGCTGCTGGTATGGCGGCATGTGCCCGATGTGACCCAGCTCGATGGTTTCAGCCTCGAATGCCTCCTTGGCCTTCCATACGATACTGCCATCAGCCGATTTGACGCTGTAGCCGGCCTGGCCACCTTGCTCCTGCTCCCGCGCGGTGATGATCTGCGGGATGGTGACGAATTGTTTAGTCATTGCTTGATGCCTTCTGGCTGATTGATTGAGGTGCGCATTGTCGATCGGGTCGCCGGGCTTATTCGGCGGCACTTTGCGGCCTGGAGTGGAAGACGTAGCGCTTCTGGAAAATCTCCAGGCTGATCAGGTCGGAAGAACTGCAATTGGGGCTACGCAGAGTCACGTTTTCCGCATCAAACGACTCCAGTACCCACTTACGGATCTTGTGCGGCAGCGTGTAGCGCGCGTGATCCTCGAACAGATCGCCTTCCTGCCATGTCTCCGGGTAGCCCATCAGGACCTCGCGGTAAGGAATTTCCGGCACTGGCGCAGGTGCAGGTGCAGGTGCAGGTGCAGGAACAAGATCCACGACAGGTTCAGGATCGAGCGACAGCGGATCCGGTTCGGGCTCCGGTGGCGCGGCCTGTAGCAATTGCACCACCCCCGGATCAATTCCCTGTTCCAGAGCGCTCTGACCCGGCGCCAGGCCCTCGTCACTAAACAAGTGAGCCAGGGACGGACACGCCAGAACATCAGCGAACGACTTGTACAGGCTGCCCTTCGCCTCTTCCTGCGCGAAAGGCACGACGACGGTCGGCTCGACCAGCTCGACCTTCAGCCCGAGATGGGCCAGCTTGCTGCCCAGCTCGGCTGCCAACATCGATCGGTGCCCGGCACCCACGACCACCACGCGGCGCGCAATATCGACCGCCTCGCCCACTCGCTGCATTTCCTGCAGGACGCCTTCAACGCTTCGTTCTTTCTGGTCGGACATAGCCGCGCTCCCTGATTGAATGACTGATAGGCGGATTATCGGGCAGCACAAAACCCCCGAAATTCGGGGGTTTGCACCATTTACGGATTAGGCGTAAACGCGCCTTAGTGCTGAAGTAGCCTTTAGCACAAAGAAGCTATTAGGATCTAAGGCGCTTTGATGCTTATAGCGCCTTAAACCTGAAGGCGCCTTGAACAATCAGGCGGCCAGCTTGCCCCGCTGCTTTCGGGGATAGCCTGTCTGGGTGAGGCTGGCTTGATAGGACTCAACCTCTGCACGGATCTGCAGCAGCTCATCAGGTGTATGGGCCCATTGCACCTGGTCCGTATCGCGAAGCCGAACGGTAACGGACTGGCCATCGAGGCGCTGACCGGTGAGGACAAGGAAGTGGTCGACCCGCTCAATGCTTACTACCTGTCCGAAGTCCTTACGCAGCTCAGTACAGAACCAGATCTTGTCGCCAGCATTTATGGCGTGCGCAGGCGTCAGCAGCCGACCGCGCATGAAGTCTCTGGCCTGTCGACCGCGACGGGTCAGCGCCTGACCGGTACCCGAACAAGTAAAGCAGGGCCGGACTAAGCCAGTACTAGGAGAGGGCCGCTTACCGGTCGATGCACAGCGTTGGCAGGGGGAGGAATCGAAATTGGGGCAGAACGGATTACCGTGGGTCATTGCGATATCTCTGGCTGAAATGTCGGAATAGCCAGTGAATCCTATACAGGCACTTTTATGCTGTAAAGCACTAAGGCGCCTTAATCACCTAAGTGCTATTGCACTGAAATAAATTGCGGAATTTGTGATTTATATGTTGACGTAACCAATTTAACCTGAGTCTGGTATTGACATTTGTACAATTTCCTGTACAATAGTGGACATGATCAGGGATAACCCTCTGCACCAGAAGTTATCTGGTGCACTGGCTGGTCTATAGATGCCGAGTAGGCAGAACCCTCTCCCCAACGCCGCACTACGGAACTCGGGAGTAGAGCCTGGGAAACCAGGAAGGAAACTTTATGAACGTACTTACATTTAGTCAGGCTCGTGCCGGCCTAAAGCAGGCACTGGACGATGTGTGTCGGGATCACGAACCCGCCCTCATCACCCGCCAACGTGGCGACCATGTGGTCATCCTCTCGCTGGAGGACTACAAGTCGATGGAAGAAACTCTGTACCTACTTGGGTCAGGGGAGAACGCCAAACGTCTACGCGAATCCATTGCTCTGCATAAAGCCGGGAAAGCCGTTACCAAGAGGATTCCCCTTAATGTCACAGCAGAACAAGAAGCAGAAGAATAAAACCGCAGCTCGCGAAGAAGTATCGGTAGCGTTTCTCCCTCATGGGTGGGATGAATACCAGCATTGGAGCGAGAATGACGTCCAGAAGCACCAGCAGATCGACCTCCTGATCAAGGAAATTCTGCGCACTCCGTTTACGGGCCTTGGCCGCCCCGAGCCGCTGAAAGGCGACTTGACTGGCTACTGGTCGCGTCGGATCGACAGGGAACATCGCCTGGTCTACTTCTACGAAGACGGCACCCTCACCATCATTTCGTGCCGGTACCATTACGACTGAGCCCTAACAGAAAAGCCCGCAAAAGCGGGCTTTGTTGTCTCTATCTGACGCAAATCACAGCGCGTCGGCCGTGACCTTCAGGGCGTAATCGCGGAAGGCGTTCGAAGCCTCTTCGAACAGGTCCTTCAGTTCACCCTCGCCAAACTGCGCATAGATCTCTTCCAGCCGCGCCAGTACCAGGTCAGGCGCCCCCAGATCGGCATCGCCGGCAATAAGGCTGTCAAGGTAGGCTTTAGCTTTCTTCAACTGGTCGTCCACGTCTGGCTCCGGGGCGGGTTCTGGGGAAGGCTCAGCGGCGGGCGCTGCTGGCGGTGGAGCGAACATATCGCCCTGCTCGATCGCAAACAAGCCCTCACCATACTCCTGCTCAAGCTTGCGGTTCGCCGCGGCCACGATATCGGTGAAGCTGGCGGACTCATCACCAAACAGGCCTGCAGTCTGCTTGCGGGCGTTCTCGCTCTCCACGAACTGGGCCATGGCCTTGAAGGCAGTCCCCATGCGCTTGGCGCTGCGGTTATTCGCCTGGATGAACACGGCCATTGCAGCCACGGCGGGGTCGGTACCGCCGAACATATCGCCCTGGCGCAGGAATTCATCCAGACCCATGCCCGAGTCCTTGGCCTGGCGCAGCACGTTGGTGGCGGCGATGATCGCGTTTACCGCTTCCTGGTTCAACGAAAGCTCAACGGAATCGGTCACCTGGCCGCCGGCGATCTCAGCGCCCACGCGGTCCAGGCTCTTGGCTCGCATGAAGTCTGGAGCAGCACTGTTGAGTGCCGCCACGATGTTAGCAATCTCGGGCTTAGCCACGTCGGCGGTCAACTCCAGGAGGCGATCATCGGAGTAGGCGCCAGCGAACAGGGCGGCCTGCAGGCGGCTCAGCAGGCTACTGGTCGGTTTGCCGTCGGTGGTCAGGTACTGCGCCGATTCAGCCTCGCCCAGGGACTGCAGGAAGGCTGCGACAAAGTCACGGTTCGCCGCACTGCTCAGGTCGCCCTCGACCAGCTTGGCCAGCATCGCCGTGTCCAGGCGCCGGGCATCGCTGCGAGCCTTCTCGGTGGCAGTCATCGCCAGCTTGTCGTCCTGATTGGCCTCCACAGCAAACGCCACACGGTCGATCGCGCTGGTGCGCACACGGATTAGGACAGGGGCCTTCAGGCGCTTGATCTTGGCCAGGTCAACGCCGAAGTATTCCGCGTTCTCCTCCAGCCACTCACGGTACTCGCCGGCCTGCCCGAGGCGATAGGCCTCACGGATCGCCATTGCCCGGCCGTTGCCCGACTCGACCACGCGGTCTGGGCCCACGATCGGGGCGCCGGTGTCAGCACGCTGGGTGCGCCCCAAGCTGTCCGGGTCAAGGCTGCGGGCCGTCTTCTGGACCCAGGCCTGGGAAGTGCTCCGGGCGCGGTCACGCGGCTGGATCTCGGCCGGGTAGTCCGGGTTCACGGTACCATCGGCTTCGTGGCTGATCACCAGCTTGCTGGCATCGATGATCTTGAAGCCAGTGGCCACCTTGTTGCCCTTGGCCGTCTTCACGACGTTCTCGCGGCCTTCTGGGGTGATTTCGCCGGTATCTTCCTTCTCCAGCGCTAACTCAGCATCGGCCGCTGCCTGTGCAGCCGCCTCGGCCAGCTCTTTCTGGTGAGCCGCCAGCATTTCCTCCTCTTCCGGGGTGGTTGGCTCTACGGCAGTCGCTGCCTTGATCGCGGCCGCGGCTTCCTCAGGCGTCTTACCGTCGGCGTGCAGCTGCTGCATCAGCGTCTCCTGGGTCATGGCAATGCCGTCGGCGTCACTGCGGCCGATCTCCAGGAGCGCGGCCAGTTCATCAAGCACGTCGCCTTCCCACTCATGGTATGGGCGCTTGGCTGCCGCTGGTGCCGCAGCCGGTTCGCTTGGCGCTGGCGCGGCTTTCTTCGCCGCCAGCTCGGCGGTCAGCTCCTCGATCTGCTTATCGAGGGCGGCCAGTTCGGTGGTTTTACTGGCCTCGTCGGCCTTTAACTGGTCCAGCTTCGCGTCGTTCTCGGCCTTGTTCGCGTTGGCCTGGGCGAACTTGGCGCTGTTCTTCTGCACGAACTTCATGATGCGGCGGGATACTTCCCGCGGGTTGAGATCCTGGCCACGTTCCGGCGCCACGGTTATGGTGATGTCCTTCTTGTTGAGCACCCACTTCCAGCTCACCAGCTCGTCGGTGGGGGTCAGCTTGTTGGGGGTGCTGTCCGGGTTGTGGAAGAACACGGACACGGTCTGCCCGTCATCCATCACAAACAGCATGGCCACCTGGGTGGTACCGCGGTTCTTGAAGGGCTTGGATACCTCCACACTCACCGGTTTCACCTGGTCAGCGGCCATCTGCATGACCTTCAGGAACTGGTTCGCCTTGCGCTCCATCTGCTGGTACTCGACCACCATAGCATCGAGCATGGCGCCGTCGGCACCTGTGGTGCTGGCCAGGTGCTCATTGAGATCGGCCATGGTCACGCTGTCCATCAGCAGGCCTTCAGGGTCCTGGGCGCGCAGCTGGTACAGCGCATCGCCCAGGGTCAGGCCGACGGGCTGCTGGCCGGCGCCCCAGCTCACATATACATCGGTCATGCTCAACTCCTCGTCCTTCTTCCACAGGTCCACAGGCTCAAGCGGGGTGCTCATGTCGCCGTTCTTCAGCCAGAACTTGAACTGCTTGATGGTGCAGGCCGTCAGGCTGCCAAGGCCGGTCCAGCCTTTCTCGTAGCTGTTCATGTACGCATCGCGGGCCGATTGTTCGTCGGCAAAGCCCAGCATTACCTTGTGCTCGTCGAAGGCGCCGTCACGGTTCACCTGGTTGATGACGAATACCAGGAGGCTTTCCGGTACCGGACCCACGAAGATGTCGACTGCATCCCCATCGGCGCCCTTGGTGCCGTTGATGTAGCCGTAGTGGGCCATGCACAGCACCGACCAGGGCACACCATCCTGCTTGCCGCGGCGCGGCTGAAACATTGGGGTTTCAATGGTTATCTGCATGCCATGCAGGCGGGTGCTGCCCTTGGCATAGTTGCCAGCGCGGATCTGGGCAGGGGTGGGGCTGGCCTTGGAGCCGGCGCCGAAGGCTCCCGAGTGGGCGGCAGCCTGGATATTTGCAAACGTGTCAGCCATGGCCGATAGCGCTCCTGTTCAAAGCGCCTACGATATCGCCCGCACAGTCCAGGATTTGCTGGGGTTTTCCGTGAATCGCGCCCACAAAAAAGGCGCCACGCGGGCGCCCTTCTGGGTTGCTGGCCAATCAGTCGATGCTCACATCGAACTCCAGGGCCTCAACCATCTTGTTCAGCGCCTCGGATGGGCCACGCATGCCTTTGGCAGCTGCGTACAGGCGGATCTTGCGGGCGTTCTTGGCAGTGAAATGCACATTGATGCGCTCAACGCCGTTGTCTTTTTCGACGGGCTTGGCATCTTCTGGCGAGAGCTTGGCGCTAGGCCGGCCTGCAACGAGGGTGGGTTTGTTGGACATGCGTCACCTGATCTTTACGGAATTCTGCGGCACAGCCGCCTTTCCCCATCATAGACACTTAGGCGCCCAAGTGCCATAGGCGCCTTGAGCACCTTAGCGCTTGGAGATTTCCAGGATCTCATCCTTAAGTGCGCGAAGCTCAGCCGCAGCATCACCGCGCGGGAAGGCGGTCATTGGGGTTCGCCCGTCCAGGGCGCATTTCTTGTAGTCCTCAAGGTCGTGGAGTCGTGTTTTCAGGACTGGGAAACCATACCCCGACAGCCCCTCATCTGCCAGGCCGTCCAGAATGGTGCCATCCTTCGCCTGGGTTACCAGGAAATACGCCTTGAGGGGACGAGGCCCACCGTCGCGAGCTTCCATGTTCATCTTGATCATGTCTACCAGGTCACTGGTGCCCCACATATCCAGCGGGGACGGCTGTACCGGGATGATGACGATGTCGGCCGCCTTGATGGCACTCATGGTCAGTTCATTGGCCTTCGAGGCACCGTCGATGATGCGGAACTGCTCTTTCATTGGAGGCACTGACTTGTCCAGGACTGGGCGGTCCACACCGACTACACGCACGGCCAGCGGCTTCTCATGATGCAGCGCCATGGCTTCGTAGTCCCGGGCACTGCCCTGGGGATCAGAATCGACCACAACAACATCCAGTCCATCGAGCGCCATCGCCTCACCGAGGCCGATCGAAGTGGTGGTCTTACCGGCTCCGCCCTTCTGGTTGAGTATCGCGTAAATCACATTGTGCTCGAACGGCGCCATACGCGGTGCAGCTTGCTGAGTCTTGGACATAGAACCCCCTAAAACAGTGTATCTGGCTTGAATGTGGGGGCAGTGTAGCGGGTTCGATGCATCAATCAATAGCGCTATAAGCACCAAGGCGTTAAAAGCACTACAAGCATCGAAAGCACTTAGGCGCCTTTGACATTAAAAGCACCAAGGCGTTTTAATGAGTAAAAGAAAACCCCGCATTTGCGGGGTTCTCTGGGCGCATGAGGTCGTTACCGAGTGCTATGCCCCTCTGCCGAGGCAACCATTTCTCCGTCGACGGTAGTGGGCCACAGCCCCTGCTCGGCCATCACCTTGCGCATCGACGCATCCGAAACAGCTTGGTCGTAGTCGCTGCTGCCGGCGGTACCGAAACCGACCGCCAGCGCGATGCCGGCGAGCAAAGCAATGACGCCATTGCGGTTGATGCGGCCCGTAACATTTGCATTCGTCATGGTGGATTCCTTTGTGTCTTCTGGCTGAAGGTTGGAGATTCCAAAGTACCACCACGAAAACCAATAAACAACATAATATTACTATTTTTAGTAATAAAAGCAGTGGAGCGCTCGTTTGAAGATCTTGTGCACGATTGGTGGGTATGGGGACCGCGATGCAGAGGCCGTGACTATCGCAGCTACAAGGGCCCCGGACGGCACGGTGGCGATTATCAAGCAGATCGAGGAAGCGAAGTACTCACGCCAAGAAGGCATGGCCTTCGTCACCAATCTAAGGCTTCAGGCCTATGACTCGCTGTTCAAGGAGGAGCACCTGAGCGATGCGGTCCGTTCCTACAAGGAAATGGTCGGGCAAGGCCTGCTCGCATTCTCCGAAAAAGCCACGAGGTTCACCCCCAGGATCGAAACTGACGGCATCGACGAGAAGGGCCAGCAGTACCGCCTGGACCAGAACATCGACAACGCCCAAATGGCCGTGCTGGCGATCGTGCACTTCGTTGATCGCCAGCACGCCATTACCGCCACCGCAGATCTGTCGGCCCGTATGGCCAAGCTCTACGACATCATGTCGTTCTAGTCATTGGCCGCGAAGGGCTCGCCGTATACGTCGTATCCGGCATCCTCCAGGGCGCTGTTCCCCTTCGCGGTGACGATGTACAGCCCATCAGTGGCTTCCACCAGGCCAAGGCCTAGCAACTCGGCCAGCGCCTCCTGGCTCTTGATATCGCCGTCCTCGGCTGCGGCCACCACGGCAATCGCCACCAGCTGCTCCAGGCCAGCCTCAGTGAGCGCCGCGCTGGCGCTGTCCAGCATGGCGATCGCCCGGCGATAGGCGTCAGCATTGCGCTTCTGCAGGCACGCCTGGTCAAAATTGCCTGCCTCGAAGTTGATCGGGTAGTTCGTCTCCATCATATCCAGCGCAATGCGCAGCACCGCCACTGCCTCAGCGTTGGTCGCGCTGTCGAGCATGGCCGGATCAGCGGCCAGGAGGTCGCGCGCATCCACGTAGGCGGCCGCCAGCGACATGGCAGGCCATTCTGGTTGCGGTTCTTTGAAGACATCGAGCGATTCCACCAGCAACGCTGGCCGGGAACTATCGAGCAGATCCTCAGCGGTGGCCACCCATACCGAATCCACGTCATGCAACACCGCATACATGGGCTGATCACCCGCGGGCTCAGTCGGTACCGCAAGGGTGTAATGCACTTTGGCCGCGCGCATGCTGGCGCCGATGACCTTGGCCGCAATGTCCATTTTGTCGCCGTCCTGGCTAAGCCCCAGGAACACGTCGGCGCCGATCTGGAAGCGCGACGGCAGCTCGATCGGGCCCAGCTGGTCGACGTAGGCCTGATTAACCAGCTTAAAGCCCAGCCAGGACATAGGCTCAGGGCCTGCAGCCATGGCTGGCGCCGGCACGCTGTCCAGCATGGCCAGGGCCTCGCGCCCTTTGTCGGTCAGTACGTTATCACGCTGGTCTTCGGGCATGTCCTCCACATAGCGATCAACATAGCCCAGGCTCACTAGAACGTCTCGGGCGTCCTTGCTCGATACCTGGCCGTCTTCTAAGTAGCCCTTCTTACCCAGTGCCCGGAGCACGTCGCGCTCCCATTCGCCAAGCTCTGGCGCGCCATCGGTGCTGTCGGTCATGGAGCCCAGCTGCTGCTGCAGGTCGGCCACAGTGGCGCGCCGTTCGGCAATCCAGGTATCGAGCTGGGCCACGCGCTCGGTAAGTACCGCGGCCATCTTCGGCGCCGGCGTGGTCATGCCCGGTGGCAGGGCGATCGCCTTACGCGCCTGGGCCTTCTGGAAGGCGGCTTGGTTCTTCTCAGCCAGGACAGCGATCTCAGCCACGGCCTTGGCAGTGTCATCGTGCGCCTTGATCGGCACCAAGGAGGAGTTGAGCAGTACCTGGAAGATATCGCCGGTGGCGGTTACGCGCAGGGTGACCAACTGGCCGCTGGCCAAGGTCACCACCGCTTCGCGGTAGGTGATGCCATTGGTGCGCTTGGGCTTGTCGATGAACTCGGTACCGGCCACTGCCTGGCCCGCACGGATCATCAGTTGTTTGACCTTCTTCAGCGCCGTAGCCGCGCTGGCGGCGCTGGAGAAGTCGAGAGGGTTTGTAGCCGGCATGGATGCCCCCATGGTGTAGGTATGGGGCAATTGTGCGGTATTGCCGGCGGCCTGCTGGCGGGGCGTTTGCGCCTATCCAACCAGGACGTTAGGGGAGCCAGTAGCAGTGTGGCCACAGCTCGCCGCATCACCGGCCCGGCAGATGGGCAGCCCATTGGCGAACACGGTGGCGCTCGCCCCGTCCATGGTCGGCGCCGCGTGGGGTGCGATGCCGTGCGGTGTGACTGCGGCGCCCTTCACCGCCACCGGCGCCCCGTTGATCAGCACCGTGGGTGCCAGGTTGCCAGTAATCACGTCGCCGGCCTTGTCGATTCCTACACGCGCTGCACCAGGCATTGCGCCTCCTATCCGTTGAGTTTGATGATGGCCGCAATCTGGGCGATCTGAGCCAGGGTGATCTTGATGCTAGAATTGCCCGCTACCAGGTTGATCGCCTTGGTGGCGTTCAGGTTGATCGTTTCGGCGTTGATGTTGACGGTGGTACCGGCATTGATGTTAACCACTGCGTCGGCGTTCCACTCGATGTTGTCATGGTTCCACCGGCGCCAGCCGACTTCATTGCCAGTGTTCGGGTTACGGTAACCGGTGATGATCGGATAACGCGGGTCGCCTGCAACGAACGCCACCCAAATCGGCAGCCCCTCCACCAGCCGGATCTCGGTGTCCTTCGAGTCATCCCCAATGGGGTACTCAATTTCGGCTAGAGGCAGCACGTCGGCACCGTCGGTGAAGGGTGGAACTTCGACGCGCACTTCCCGGGCATTTCGGTCCACGCTGCGAATGATTGCGGGATATCGGTCAGACGGCATTTACGAGCCTCCCCAGCCAAAGGCGACTACGGCTTTCCTGGGCGCCTTCCAGGTTCTCAAAAGCGTGCAGGGCGGTGATCACAATCAAGTTCTCGCCTGCCACCTGCAGCACATCACCGGCCAGGATCTGCTGGCAGATGGTGCTGTCGACAGTCTTGCTGCGCACAAGGACACTGGACGCGTTGCGCAGGCGCCGCACATCCGTCCTGGGCCGAAACTCCACCGTTCGCACCTGGTTGCTTGGCCCCTGCACCAGCGATGCCTCAGCGTTGGTGCTGTAGAACATGGGCACATCCTGGAGCTGCAGATATTCGCTGGCGATCATGGCGGAACTGTCGATCTGGCCGATGTTGTCTACCGGCAGTTGCTTGGCCATGTCTGCCAGGCGCATCGCGCCGATCCGGCCGCCACGCATCACTAGGGCAGCGCCCTCCTCCTGCAGCACCTGTACCAGTGGGTAGCTGGGGATCTTGCCCTTGAAGCAGGAGAAGCGCGGCACGACGAAGTCGTTGTCTATTTGGGCATACGCCCCACACGCCCGGTAGGCCGCGCCGAACGTCGTGTTCTCCTGCACCACAGCCATCGGCCTGGCGCTGGCGATGCTTGCACAGCTGTGCAGCAGGGCCGTCACCTTCATGGATTGCTGCTGATTGGCACCTTGCACCTGGCCCAGCGGCTGCGATCGGTCTGTTTTAACGATCAGGTACTGCAGGTTCTCGCGGCCGCCCCAGACTGAAGCGCCCTCTTTGACCTTCGCCTCGACGCCATCGATGAGCTTCACGGTGAATTCCAGGGTCCGCGGTACCGGGGCCAGGTCTGACCGGTTGCGCCACGCCACCACAACGTCGGTGGGGATCATGTCCCCACCTTCACGCAGGAAGACGTTCATTCCGGCTTGCCCCAGGTAACTCCAGACTCGGTACCGGTGCTGCGCACCTGGGCGGCGTTGTCATTGATCTCGATCTCTTGCACCAGCGGATAGCCAGGCGGATTGTTGGTGCTGCCGTCGTTCGGGTCACCCTCGCCCGGGGCATCCAAGTGCGGCATGGTGCACTTGAGGATGAAGTCGGCCGCCAGGATCTTCATGTTCTTGAAGCTGGTTTTCACCTCCATCCAGTCGATGCGGTTGGTTTCCAGGGTGATCGGCGCCGGGATGCTGTACTGACCGAACTTGTAGGTGGCCGACAAGTAGCGGTTGCTCGGGCGCTTGATGAACGCCGAAAGCTGGGCGCACAGGCTCTTGGCCGATGCGCCTTCGCTGGCAAACACCACCACCTGCAGGCGCTGGTCGAGCATGGAGTGCTGGTAGCCGTACCAGGAACCGCCCTCCTCGATCTGCAGCAGTCGCCGGGAAATATGGTCGCCGCCGAAGTCGGCCCCGGTACCGAGATAGTTGGTGTCTACCGCCATCAGCACCATGGGGAACATTGAGTTCGCCCCGTCAGGGCCGTTCACGTTCTTTCGGTAGGCGGCCAGCATATCTTCCGCGGCATCAATCATGCGGGAGGGAGCCCACATTACCGCCTGGCTGAAGGGCTTGGCCCGGTACAGCTCGACGGCCTTGGTGTTGGCGTACAGCTCATTGAACCAGCGGTTCATGTACTGCCCCCAGGCGGCGGCCAGCTGGTCGAAACTGCCGTTGAGTTCTTGCGCCATAGTGTCCTCGCATGCGCCAGCACTGGGCTGGCGCGGGTTGTGAGCGCAGCCTTACTTGGCAGTGCGATTAGTGCTTTTAGTGCTATTGGTGATTTCTAGCACTTCGGTGCTTTCGGTGCTTATGGCGCTCTCAACTGGTTCCAGGATCTCGACTGCCGCCGCAGGCTGCTCGATCTCCTCAAAATGCATGCTGGCCAGCCAGGCACCGGCTGCATCGCCGATCGGCGGCTCTGGCCAGTCGCTTGCGGTTGGCAGGGCCTTCGAAGGACTCAGGCGCCCCAGCAGCACCAGGTAGACCTCCCAGTCATGCAGAGCCTCGATCTCCGCGTCTGTGGCCATATCCAGACGGACTGCCGTATTCAGTCGAGTGATGTTCTCATTAGCGAGCTGGGTGAGAAGGCGCTGCTTGTAGACGGCGTTCGCGGCAAGAGCTGCAGCTTTGGCCGCTTCGTCATCGACCCACTCGTCACCGTCCCACTCCTTGAACTGGCCCTCTGGCGCCAGCAGGGTGTGGGTTTCTGGGATGGCTCCAAGCGCCTCCCAGACGAATGGATCCTGCGTCTCAACGCTGTAAACCGTTTTGCCGCGGTGATCTTCCACCTCGTACCAGGTACGACCATCCGCATCCAGGACCATGACGTGCCCAGGGGACGCTTCAGGCGCTACCCCTATCACCGACAGACCCGGAATCAACCAAACGCCAGGCTCCATGGGGCTTGGATCAGCGACAGATACCCCCTTGAACTCCCGGGTATATGGGCTGTAGTTGCTCACCTGAGGTGCCACCACGCCAGGCTCACTCCACCATTTCGGCTCGGGTTGAGTGGTGACTTGTTCAACGGACATGATTATCTCCTCAGTACTTAATGCAGGGCAGGTATGCCCGGTTGATTGGTCGAGCTTCATCACCACCAGCAGTGTTGATATTCAGGGTGTGGGTATGGCTGCCCGCGGTGCTGGTGGACATAGTCTGGGTGCCTTCTTCGATCTGGTCGCCAAACACCGCATCGTTCGAAAGAGAACCATCAACCAAGTCTCGCGGGAATGTCATGGTGTGGCTGTGGGCGCCGCCAGTCGCGGCAGTACCGGTGTGGGTGTGGCTGGCGTTCTGATCGGTCTGGATCGAGCCAAATACACGGCCCGGGTCGATATCAGAGCCGTCGGAGAAACCCCGAATGAACAACCCGCGATCATCAGGTAAATTGAAGGTGGTAGATCCGTCGCCAACCCCAAACTTGGTACCGATCTTGTTGAACAGTGCCTTGTAAGCGGTTCGGGATACCGCCGCGCCGTTTCGCTTGAGGAAACCATCAGGCACGGTTTCACCCGCAAAGAATGCGATTTCGCCTACCCGGTCCCCCAGTTGGCTAACAGTAGCGGCTTCTTCCAACTTGCCCCGGCCGGTGATCCAATAAGACGAAGCACTGCTGGTCAGCTCAACCCATTCGTTGTACTGCAGGTTGAGCGTTCCGCTGTTGTTACCGGTCTCTTGTTGGATGTTGCCCCCCGAGTGCGTCACCTTGACCACGCCAGAGGACTGGTTTCGAATCTGATAAACCAGACCATTACCAATCGAACTGCTAGCCGGCAGAGTCGCTGTAGAGCCCACGCCAGTCATGTTGAGCCAGCGGCCTGCGTCAGCGGCCGTCAAGGTGATATTCCCGGACGCGCCGATACCCACGTTGGTGTATCGACGAGTGTTGTACTCGATTTCAGCTTGCACCCAGGACGTACCGGGGATTCGGCTTGAGTTATCGCGTGCAGCTGGGGAACCTACGGTCGCACCCTCATTGAAGGCGAGCAGACCGGTGGTCAGGTTGAGGGTAAACGGTCGTTTGGTGCTCCAGGGGCCTTCAGCGTCATTCGCCTCCGTCAGCAGCAAGTACAAATACCCACCGTCATTGCGCCAGATCGTGCCGTATTTCGCGTTTGAATCAATCAGGCGAATGCCCTTCGTATCGGCGACCGTCAATTCCCCGGTAAATCTCGCATCAGGGAACGCGTTAGCCCCGAAATAGAGGTTCGTCCCACCATTGATGATATCGGCCTGTTTCCCTTGCGGGACGTACTGCCCGACCCCGCTGGCCGTTTTGAGGCGCAGCGTATAGTTGCCGGTGGTCCGGTTGTAGACGGTCCACTTGTTCTGCCCGGTCGGCACGATTACATCAACGTTGCCGGTAAGCGCCCCGGTAAACCACAGAATGCCCGCGGCGGCCTCCGTAGCGGTCAACGTGATGTTGGCGTTGCCAGAAATGTCCTTGGTGGTGATGCCATAGACCAGGGTGTTGATGAGCGCAGGAATCCCAAGCGTGTTCTGCGCCGCGGCCTGTGTCGTGTCATCGAGCAGGGTCTGGGCGAAGGCGCTCACACTGACTTCGCTGAAAAGCTCTTTAAACGTTGGGCCATCGGCGCCCACCATGGCATAGCCGAGCCACAACCGCCCGGAGGCATAATCAGTGAAGATGCCGGTATAGCCACTGTTGGAGTCACGACGGCCGACGATCTGCCACATGCCGTAAGTAGGTGTCGCCCCAGTGAGCGTTAGGGGAACAGTAGCGCCTTTGGCCTTCGACGCGGCGATATCAATGAACCCAGACCAGCCAGCAGGTTTACCCCACTCCGCATTGCTGTTGATTACCGTCTTGGGCGCAACCATCGTGCCTAGACCGTAATCTCCCACTTTCAACATGCGGCCGGCGGTCGTATCGAGGTCGCTGGATGTCTTTACAAGGTTCCCAGTCGTCCAGGACTCAACCCACTCGGACCACTCGGTATTCGAGAGGGTCCCGTAATAGATTCGGTTCCAGATCCGAGGCGCAGCCCCTTCAGTGGTGAAAATCGTCTGCGATACCCGGCCACCGTTGCCGGCAATGTTGTTGCGGCCGCTGACAAGCAGCACGCCATACGAAACATCAGCGGGTTTGGCCCCCAATACAGACGAGGAGAACGCGTACCAGCCATTCGCAAGGGTCTGATCGTCCAGGTTTGGCGTGTAGGGCATGTACGTCGCGCCCAGACCGAAGTCGCCAACCTTCACCAGCTCCGACCAGGCACCCCACACACCGCTGGTGCCGAGCTTCTTGCGAACCCACATGTCCGCGGTGGTGACGCCTGCCACAGCTGCGTACTGAATCACGCTGTTGTCGTAGGCCTGCACCAGTATCCATGCCGCCTTGCCTGCAACCGGGCTGTTTTTGTAGGTGCTGTTCAGCCGGTAGAAGCCGGACAGCAACGCATCATTGGCATCGGTCACCGAAACCTGGCCACCCAGGCCATAGTCACCCACTTTCAGCATACGGCCGGGGGTCGAGTCCGTTGCTGTGGTAGTTTTTACCAGCGTGTCGGTATCCCAGCACATGGACCACGCGGACCAGGTGCTGTTGTAGCGCGCTCGGTTCCAGACACGGCCGCTATCATATTCCTGGTAGAGCTGCGTAGTGATAGTCGAACCACCGTTCTGCACGAACAGCGTCCCGGCCTTGGCCACTGGATAGTTCTGAGCCAGGCTCGCCTGGGCGTTCTGCACCTGCCCATAAGAACCTGAGGTGGTGTAATCGTTGAGGTTTGCATTTCCCGGGATCGCATTCGCTGCACCTGTCAGGCCGAAGCCGACAGCAGCCAGAGCGGCAGTAATGTCAGCCGGGGTTGCAACCTTGGTCCAGGGCTTCCAGGCACTGGATGCGCGACCTCGGTAGTAGAAGGTGTTCGAGTCACGATCGATTAGCAACTGGCTTTGGGAAGCTGAAGTGTTCGCGGCCGCATGAATGATCACCGGCAAGGTCAAGTCGCAGGTCGTGGCGCCGCTCGGCCAGGTGCCAGGCGTAGTTCCCTTGGTCGCATGGTAGATACCGCCAGCGACGATGGAGTCGACGCTATTCGTACCCAGGGATACCGACATTGCGCCGATCCCGAAGTCTCCAACCTTGAGCATACGGCCCACGGTGTTGTCATCCACGGCTTCGGTCTTGACCAGGTTGCCCGAATGCCAGGATTCGACCCAGGCGGACCATACCGAGTCCGCGGCGGTACCCGTATAGGTCCGGTTCCACACTCGTGGCGCGCCGTCGGTGGCGTAGAAAGTCTGTGCTACCCGGCCTCCGGTCCCTGCGAAGTTGTTACGCCCGCTGACGTGCAGCACACCTGCGATGGCGGCGTTGAGAGGCTTTGTGCCCGTGGTGCCCGCGGAGACCGCGTACCAACCGTTCCCGAGCGTCTGGTCATCAATGCTGGTGATAGCCGGCATGGTGATGGCGCCCAAACCGTAGTCACCAACCTTGGCCAGCTCAGCCCACGCGGTCCAAGCATTCGTCCCTGCTACCTTTTTGCGGATCCACATTTCAGACGTGGCGGTGCCGGCCAGGGAGGCATACTGCAGCACGTTGGAGTTGTAGGCCTGCACCAAGATCCAGACAGCCTTACCAACTGCTGGGCTGTTTTTGTAAGTACTGTCCAGGCGGTAGAAGCCTGAAATGACTGCATCGTTGGCGTCAGTGACCGACAGCTGGGAGCCCAGGCCGTAGTCGCCTACCTTGACCATGCGGCCGGCCGTTGTGTCAGTGTTTGACGTGGTCTTGATCAGGTTGCCGGTGTGCCAGTCTTCATACCAGGCGCCCCAGGTGTCGCTGGCGCTGATGTAAACACGGTGGAAGATGCGTGGGTTATTGGGCTGGTCCACATCGATGAACGTCTGCGCAACGCGGCCAAGCGTGCTTGCGACGTTGTTGCGCCCTTCGTGCATCAAAATGCCGTAGGTCGACGGCTTGGTGCCGGTTGTCGTATTGCTGACCGCGTACATGCCGTTCGGCAGGGTCACGTCATCGATGTTGGTGATTAGGTTGTTGGTCATCAGCACTTTCGAGCCAATGCCGTAGTCCCCAACCTTCAGCATACGGCCGACAGTGGAGTCCGAAGTGCTGGTGGTTTTTTCCAGGTTGTTGCCGTTCCAAACCTCAGTCCATGCCGACCACGCCCCGTTGTTGCTGGCACGCTGGAACATGCGGGTGGAGCTTTGCGGCATGAAGATCTGCTGCGTCCATTTGCTGGCGTTGGTCATCACAATGACCATGCCGGTGGCGCTGGATAGCGGCATGTTGGTCGAGCTAGAAGTGACCAGGTAGAAACCGGTGGCCGTCAGCGTGTCCAGATCGAGCTGCAGGTCTGTCAGATCAGTACTGCCAAGGCCAAAATCACCTACTCGCAGTACGCGACCGATGGTGCTATCGCGGTTGTTCGTGGTCAGCGTTGCGAGAGCGGCGTTACCCAGCTCTAGCGCGGCGCGGGCAGTTTCGGCCGTTGTGCCGATGCGAAGCTGGTTGTCGGAAGTAAACAGCTCGACAGTTGCCCAGGTGTTGTTGTTCTTGCGACGGAGCCATGCGCGCTTGCTGGTATGACTGGTGACCAGTTGCGTAGCAAAGGCAGCCGTGTCGCCAGTCATGTGAATGACTTCACCGGCCTCGCCATCGACTGGCCGGCCCGTGGTTGCAGCGCCCCACCCATAGGTGCCACTGGCGGTTAGGTTGTCGATGCTGCCCGTGGCATTGAGTTTGGTAGCGCCGATACCGAACGAGCCCGGTACCAGCAGGCTTCCTGCAGTGGTGTCGTACAGTGTCGGCTGTACCCGGGCCGTGATGGCGGCATGAACCAGATTGGGGTTCATCCAGCGATCGACGACCGTGGTTGCCTTGTTCTGCGCCTGGTCAAGGGTCGCCACAAACGACTGGTACTCGGCCTTGGAGTAGGTGTCAGCCACCGCGAAGGTGCTGTAGGCCACCATGGTGACCAGGGTGCCGGCAGCCACGGCGGTGGTCAGCGTGAAGGTCTGCCCATCAGTCGCGGTGTACTTGTCCTTGGCCAGTTTGGTGCCGTTGACGAACACCATTTCACTGCCGGGGGTATAGGCGCCGTTGAACTTGGTCTGGTTGGCGGTGGCCACGGTCGGCCATTCAACATAGAACTGGCCGCCACCCACGCCGCCGGCCAGCTGGAAGCGGGCGCCGTCGTAAATCAAGTCGTAGATGGCGCCCACGCGCAGGTCGCCCGGCGCCAGCACGGTCCCGCCGGTTTTGACTACGGACTTGGCGCCCAGGCCGGCGATATTGGCTGAAACCGGGCCGGTGCTGGAATAGGCGGCTTTGAAGCGGAAGGCCTGGCCGGTTTTGTAGGCCGGTACCTTCACGTCGATCGGCGGAGTGAGCACCAGGGCGTTAGCCGAGCCGGTGACCGTCATCCACATGTCGGCCTGGGCGTCAGGGAACAGCGCGTGCTCGACGTATTGGGGGTGCGCGTTGCTGGCCGACTCGTGGGCAGCCAGGGCAGCCAGGGCGACCTGCTCGGCGGGGTCTACGGTGATGTCGACGCTGCCGGCCGGCACCGACTCGAAGCCGATGTCCGAGAACAGCACCGCCGGCACGCCGTCGGTCTTGATGAACGCGGCTTCACCGTCCTCATTGGACCAGATGAATGCCAGCACATTACCGGCGTAGTAGCCGATCTCGGTGATGGGCGTTTCGCCGCCGAGGTCTTCGCGCCAGGCGGCGAGCATGCGGATCTGGTACTGCGTGGGACGGGCACCACCAGCCAGCGTGATTCTGCTGCCCACCGGCGTTTTCAGGGCCGTTTCAGTACCCTTGGGATCGTACATCCCGGTACCGAACTGCACATGCGTCAGCTTCAGCGTCATGCCATTCGCGCTGGCAGCGAAGGCAGCCTGCTTGCCTCCCAGCGTCATCGCTGGATTGATGATCAACGGATCGTACATAGAACCCCCAGATACTTGATCTGGGGAATGCTACGGACCCAAAAACCCCCGAATTTCCGGGGGTTTGCGCGCTTTTTGCGTAATCAACGAGCGGTCGAGCCAGTGGCCCTGCAAGTAATCACCATGCGCGCTGGCGCGGCCACCTTGTAGTTGAAACTCAAGCGTTTGGCAGTGCGCAGCTCGAGCACGAATCGGGCTGCGACGGCCGAAAGGGAGGCGCGCAGGATGCGCTCGGGGACGACCTGCGTTTCGATGTCCACGCGCAGCCGGCTGGTCAGGAAGTAATTCGCCTTGTTGGCACCAATGTCCTCCATTTCCTCCTCGCTGATGGCGTCAGCCGGGTAGTTGCCGTTGATGGGGCACCACAGCTGGGAAACGGTGTACACGGGCCCGAACAGGGCGTTCAGGTAGGCCTTGAGGAAGGCCGTGCCGCGCTGTGGGTTGTTGTAGCGCCAGGCGTGGAACAGGTGGCGGACTTGGTCCACAGTGGTCGTGCGTAGCACCGCCAGGCCGTCACTGGAAATGTAGCGCTCCAGGAGCGCCGTTTCCCCCAGCATGGGCATACCGTACAGGTTGATGGCGTTGACGCTCGGCGCCACCCGCTGCTGATACAACCTCAGGAACAGCTGCTTGAACTCCGCTTCAACTTCATCGGCTTGGGCGCTCTTTACCAGAGGCGTCAGATTCATCAGTCAGCCTCCACAACGTTCAGGATCAGGCTTGCAGCGGTGATGTAGCGGAACTGCTCCGGCTTCTCGGCAGCGCCAGCAGTGTTGTTACTGATGATCAGGTTGCCAACCCGGGGACTTAGAGCAGCCACGTTGTCACCGAGGTCTTTGTAAATGTCCTTCTCCAGCATCTTGGCCTCGCCCCGCTTGGCCCAGGCCGAATCGCGACCGTAGGCCTTGAGCATCCTGGTGCGAACTTCCTCCTTGACTGCCTCGCCGTCGTAGACCGATGTGATGTACAGGGTGAGGGTCACACCCACCACCTTCTCTACCACGGTCACCCGCTGGATCCGGTAGCTGTCGTCGGCCCGATGGATGTGCTGCTCGATTTCTGCATGTAGCACGTCCTGGGTAGTACCGTCCTTGAGCGCGGCCACGAACAGGGTGTTCATGTTCTTCACGTTTGGCCCGCGCACCTGCTCCTCGCGGCGCTCGTTCCAGATACTGAGGAAGGTCAGCGGCACGACCTTCTTGCGCACCAGGAAGTCGAAATTCGAACCGAATACGGCGCTCTCGTCGTAGATGGCCGGGTAGGAGCAGACTTCGCGCATGGTGGCTATGTCCATGGGGTCGGCGCCCTGCTGCAGCACCTCGGCCAGCTCCAGGACCATCTTGGATTCGATGTTGCTGGTGGTCAGTTCGTTGTACTCGAAGGCAAAGCTCATGCCCACGCTCAGTGTCAGGTTGCCTTCGGTGTCATCGATCGACACAGTCAGTACTTCGCCGATCTGTGGCACGTAGCCGGCCGTTGTCATGCCGAATTGCAGGCTCAGGGCACTGTATTCGTCCGACTTGACGTTGTAGACCTTGTCACCCGGGAGGATGTTGGCGAAGTCATTGCTGCGCTCAAAGCCATCCACACGAATATCAGCGATGTAGCCGATATCCGGGTCAGTCACGTCCACGGTGTAGAAGGAGCGCACCGCGTTCACCTGGTGCGTGAAAGAGCGAGCGCGCACCTGCTTGGCCGTCAGGTAGCTGACTTCACCGGCCAGCACCGTGGCGCCACCCGTCACCACCCAGAAGCGCCCCTGCGCATCCATCAGGCTGCGGCCGGCGCCTACACGCATGGTCTGATCAGTGCCGTTTGTGACCTTGATCTTGCCGATGCACGGCGTGCCAAACGGCAGAATGCCCTTCACAGCGGCGTCAGCGCGCACTGTCACGTCACGTGCCTTGGTCCAGGGCTCGGCGCCGGTCACATCGATCTGCTGACTCAGGTGCGCCAGCTGGGCAGCGATGGCCTGGATGCCCTGCAGAATCAGCGGGTCACCGATCTGGTACCGAGCCGAGATCGTCGGGAAAGTTGCGATCTCGTTGACCGCGTCCTGCATAAACTGGTCTTTAGTAACTGCCACGGGTCACGTCCTCCATGTCCGACAGGCTCACAGCGGAACCATCGATGCTGATGTAGATGAACTTGCGATCGATGCCGTTGTTTTCCGCGTACATGCTCACCACGCCCGCCGGCAGCGCGGCCAGCACGGGGATATCGGTTCGCATCTTGGCCAGGAAAGCGTCCGCGATCGGGGAGCTGAGGGGTTTCTGCAGCATTTCTTCCAAGGGGGCGCCGTAGGAAGAGCCCAGGTAGGCATAGGGCTTGGTGTTCACCCAGTGGGAGATCATCCGAAAGAGCAGGTCCACGTTGTATGCATCATTGGCCATGGGTCACCGGTCACAAACTATTGCCCGGATGATGGCAAACAAAAACCGCCGGTTTTGCCGGCGGTTTCCGTGGTTTCGCGTCACATGCGGGACTGGCCGCCCAAGCCGCCGGTGGCCGCGTGGGCAATGCGCCTGTCCTCCAAGTCCTGACTCAGGATCATCGGCGCCGCTGGCGGTGGCGGGGTCTTGCTCGATGCGCCCAGCAGCGGCTTCGTCACGCTTGGCGTACTGGGCACCTTCACCGTGCTGGCATTGGCCGCGGGAGCGCTGTAACTCGGCGGCGGGGCCAGGACCAGCGGCGCTGGGGCAGCGGTGGCCAGCTTCGGTACCGCAGCCCCAGTTGGCGCATTGCCGGTCGCTGGAGCCGGGCTTGCTGGTGCCGCCTGCATGCTGGCGATGGGAATCATGCCGAGCGGCTTGGCCGGTGTCGGCGCTGCAGCAGTTGGCGATATCGGCGTAGCGCCAGGGCCGGCACCAGCCTGGCCTGGTACGGTGTCCATCGGAACCGGCCCGCCCGCAAATGCTGGCTTGTTGCCCGTCACGCCCGGCACCACCGTGGTGTGGCCGGTGACCTTGGTCATGGTGCTGGCAATGGCGCCGACCGCGGCTGCCGGCGCCGCCACTCTCACCTGGTCGGCCCGGCGCGTTGGGGTCAGATCACCCGCTTTGGCCTGGACCAGGTACTGCTCGTACTTTGCTTTCACTTCGCTCAGGCCGTTTGTACCGCCGTTGGTCTCCTTACGGGCACCAGTGATGTCGCCGCGAATGGCAGCCGTGTTGGCGCCCGAGTCCTTCCAATGCTGGACAGCGATCTGGGCAGAGTACTTCGGGTCGCTGGCCAGCTCGGGGTTGTTCACCAGGTCGATACCCAGTTTCTTGCCCATGGCCTCGTACTGAGCCTTGCCCGTGAGCTGGATGTCACCACGTCCGCGGTACTTGAAGCCGTCACCAGATTCGGTATTGCCCATGCGCCCCCCGTACACGCGATTGGCGATTGCCTCGGGGTTGCCGGCATCTGCCCGAGCCTGCTCGATGTTCTGGTAATACTTGGGGAACACCTGCTGCAGGCGCTTGGCGCTGTAGTTCAGGTTCTCCTCTGTCCTGGTGAAGCCCCCCGATTCGTGGTCGACGTTGGCCATCAGGGCGGCCTTCGACTTGGCGTCGGTGATCCCGCCAGCATCCATGGCCTTGATCAGCTCGTCCTTGCGGGCGTTCGACCCCCCGGTGTAGCGCCCGCCTGTGATCTTGTGGAGCGCGTTCTGGCCGGCATCCTTGATGCTGGTGGCGCCATCTGAGACTGCCTGCTTGGCCGAGGTGTACCGGTCAGAAACTGTGTCGCGTACTGCGGCGATCCGCTCAGTGGCTGCGGTCCACCTCTCCTTGGCCCAGTCCGCCATGCCGGTGAGCGCAGTGGTTGCGGTGGCCACCAGGCCGTCCCACTTTGCGCGTACAAAGTCGAATGCCTTGCCGACCTGGTCGCTGGCAGACTTGGCCAGGCCTAGGAACGCGGTCGACACGCCGTCGACCATCCCCTGCAGATCGACCGTCGAAAGCCAGGTGCCAACCGCTTCGCCC
Source organism: Pseudomonas sp. PNPG3 (assembly GCF_023093815.1). Lineage (NCBI taxonomy): Bacteria > Pseudomonadati > Pseudomonadota > Gammaproteobacteria > Pseudomonadales > Pseudomonadaceae > Pseudomonas > Pseudomonas sp. PNPG3. Next base: position 36,204 of record NZ_JALLKV010000022.1, on the reverse strand, counting down.
AGCTGCTCGCCGAGCATACCGCCGGCAATGGCGCCGGCCGGGCCGCCAAACATGCCCAGCGCCCCGCCCAGCAATCCACCGGCAACACTACCGTAGGTGCCGAAACGCTGCGCCTTGGCCTGCTGGCGCTCCTCCGGTGTAGCACCTGGCTCATCCTTGGCCATCGCCGTCGATGCGATCACGCCAAGCCCAAGCACCGCGCCCAGGAATGGAACCCCTTTAGCCGCCCCCTTGGCCAGGCGGCCTAGACGGCTCCCCAGCCCTGGGCGGCGCACTCTTCCCGATTCTGGCGCCTTAGTGCTTGTAGTGCTTTTGGTGCTATCGGTGCCTTTGGTGTTTTTGGTGCTGTCAGCGCCAGATACGGTGCTGCCGGGCTTCCTTGCTTCTGGCGGGGCTCCGGGCTTGGTCGCCACCGTCTTGTGGGAGGCGACCTTATCAGTACTGGTCGCCGCATGACGGGCATCGTTCGCTGCCTTGCGCGCCTCTGCAGGGGTTCGCCGGCTCTGTCGATCACGCCCGTCTGCCCGAGCATGTCGCCCGTCACGCCCCCGCCGGCCATTTGCGCCGCGACGCCTAACCAAGCCGCCAGCAGCCTTCATCAGCCCGCCGGCCGCAGCCAGGCCCCGCATGATCCCCGTCATGCGGGCAAGCGCCTTGATCGGCGCCAACAGCATGCCCAGGGCCGCCAGCAGCCCGGTCAGGATCAGCCCCATACGTGAATCGGACTTCTTGTCCCGGAGGGTGCCCCAGATTCGGCGGTACCAGAACACGTCAGTACGGTGGCGCTTCTCCTCGGGCGTGGAGCGCTTGAAGCCAAACAGCCCCACCAGCGGCTTGAATATGCCCAGGACAGGCGAAACAACAGCACTCACCTCCTTGGCAGCCTGCACGGACGGGTCGATGTTGTCAGCGCCGTCCGCCATGCCGCGCGCGGCGTTCTGCAGCGACTCCGAGGCAGCGGCTAGCGCTTCGCCAGTCCTCCCAGGGCGCCCATCACCGCCGGCATCTGCTGGGCGATCCTGACGCGGGGACGAACCGAACCGGCCGTTGGCCTGGCGCTCCTGGTCACGCTGCTTGCCTTCCCGGGCCGTCTTCTCGGCCGCAGCCACCTCTGGATCTGCAATGGCCGGCTGCCCGGTTGGCGGCAACGGCGGCCGAGCTGCAGCTGCAGTTGCAACAGTCGCTTGCGCGGCGGCCATAGCCGGTGCTGGGAAGGGTGTTTGCGTTGAGGGCGATGCTGGTGGCGTCGACTGCTGGTGTGGCTGTGTCGGCGCCGCCGAGGGCGGAATCTGTACAGAGGCGCGGCCGGGCTCCGATAACGCAGCCAGGTGCACATTCAGCGTCGGCGCGGCGCTCAGGTCGGCCTCTGGCTGCACGGCCGTTACCGGGCTCGCGTCGGGGCCCGTCACCGGCGCGGCAAGGCCCTGCTCACCACGATCGCCGTCATCGCCAGGCTCGGCCGGCGCAGCGTGCAGAATGCTCGGTTGCGGCTCATCACCACCCTGGCCACCGACAACCCGAGCTGCAGGTGCCGCTGGCGCCGGAGTGACGGCCAGTTGCCCGATGCCGTCGGCGATCCGTGCCAGCTGGTCGACCGTCTCCTGAGTGTCACCATGGATGGCGCGAAGAATGTCGATCTGGCGCCCTTCCTTGTCCATGTCCTCCTCAGTCTTCGGCCCTACCAGGAAACCGGACTGGTCGTATTGGTCCTGCCCAAGGATTTTTTCCATCAGCGGCGCAGCCCCAATGCCTGCGCCACCAGGGCCTGGCCTTTGGCGATGATGCCAGTGGTCTTGTCACTCTCCGGGGCGGGCTCATCGCTCGGTAACGCGGCGTTCATGAAGCGATCGGCGCTGTCCATCATTTCAGTGGCACGCGATGGCTTGTACGTGGAGCCTCGCTCCAACTTCTCAGGCGTCACGCTATCCAACATGCCACCGTCCCCGCCCTGAGCTTTAAGCCTCGCCTCAAGCCGCGCACAGCGATCCACCAGGTCCTCATTCACCTGACACTGGTGCAGGTAGGACTCGCTGATAGAAACGGCGTGCGCCTCGCTCTGGAGCACCCGAGCCTCACCTTCCGCCAGGGCCTGGCTCACGCTGTCCATCATGTCGGCGTAGTCCTGGGCGAAGCCGCTTTCGGACAGGGCGCCCGGCTCAGCGCTGTCCAGCATGGTGTCGTAGCCGCGGTTCGTGTCGTAGTTGGGGCTGCGGACGAAGTCCATGCCGTAGTAGCGGATCGGGGTGCGCTTGCCGTTCACCTCGGGCGCATGGAACACCGAACTGAAACCCCAGTTCCCGCTTTGGTAGATGCGAGCGCCCACCCGGCCGGATGCGGTATCCATGAACTCCTGCTGGTGCTGCAGGGTGCCGTCCGGCAGGCATTTCAAGAACACGGTCTTGCACGCAGGCTCCAGCGGGACCGTTCTGCCACCCTCGGTCACGGTTTCAGGCACTGCCAGCCCGTACTTCTCCCGGAATCCGTGCCCCAGGTAGCCATTGAAGTCACCCTTGCGCACCGCCTCCTGGGTGGCAGGGCTGTTGATCAGGTTCATGGTGGCCTCGATGTCGATCTCACGAGCCTGGCCGGTGTAGTTGCGGCCGCGTTCGTTCAGGTTGTAGCTGATGATAGGGGTACGGAATGGCATCACGCGGCCTCTTCTTCGTTGTCATTGGTCAGCGCCCGCTCGGGCTCTGATGTCTCTACTGGTTGGCCGTCTGGGCCCATGATCACGCCTGCGCCCATGTCCGGCTGTGGGGGCTTGGCGTTCTTCAGGCCTTTGGCCACGGCCTTGACTTGCTCCTGGTCCAGCTCTGCCATCAGCAGCAGCTGCTCGTTTGTTGCCTGGTCCGTGCCCAGGTCACGCAGCCCGACCAGCACCTGCACCAGGATGGCCACGGTATTCATGGCACGCTCACGGCTGGCCTGTTTCTCGGCCTCAAGGGCGGCGATAGAGCCGTAGTAGTTGACGTTGTAGGGACGTTCGCTGTCGTCCCAGCACCAGCCGTACTTGGCCAGCATGTCGCGGTCGATGATGTCGTTGACGTAGGCCATGTAGGCCGTACGGATGATCCGGGACCGCTCTGCGGCCTGGCTGCTGGTGCGATTGAACCCGCCTTCGCCCAGCCCGCCGGTCAGCTGGTCGGCAAACCCAACCATAGACAGATCAATGCCGCCGGTACCGGCCAGCTTGCGGGCGCAGAACATCACGTCCTCGATGTTGGCGCCGGCGCCGGAGCTGGCGCCCTGGAAGCTGGAGATCTGGGTCAGTTGCTTCTCGTTGAAGGTCGGCATGACGTGGAAATTGCGGGAGGTGGCATAGACGCCTGACTTCACCGCCTGCTCTGCCCGGTCCTTCATAGACTTGAGCATCTTCTCAAGCGACCTCATGAAGCTTTCCTGCTGCTCCAGGGTCATGTCCGACATGTTGGCGCCTATCATCGTCTCGTCGATCGAGCCGGCGATGCGCTGCCCGATCATCCCGCGCAGGGCGGCGATCAGGTTGTCGTAGTCCTCCTCCATCGCTTCCAGGAACGAGCCGCCCACCAGATCTGGCAATGGCATCAGGTCCTCGAGCTTGTCGGATTCCAGGTCCATCTTCTGGGCGTTCTCGACGGCCCGCATCTGCGGCAGGAACACCATGCGCGGCATCTTCATGCGCACCATCTGCAGGTGGCTAAAGCGCGCCTGCAGCTTCGGCCCCAGGCTCACGACATAACCAACAGTGCGGCCAGCCTCGACGTAGGGCTGCACCAGAGGCGCGAACATGCTTTCGGTGTCGATCTGGACCACACCCACCTTCGGTACGGTGCGAATGCGGGCGTAGGCATCGCCGAAAGCCGTGGCGCTGAAACAGGTGCCGTGGGCGGTCTTGTTGAGCATGGCCGTGATGCGGGACAGATCCGCGACGATCTTCATGTCAGCGGGGCTGATATTGGCCTTGGGCTCGATGAAGATGGTTTCACCGGTGGTTTCGTGCCCACCCAGCGCCATCTGGACGTGCAAGCGCAGGATGGTGCTGATAAGCCCGTCCTGCACCATGTAGTGCCACTTGGTGTAAATCTCCGATCGGGAGCGGGCCGGGCGGTTGCCGTTGCCCATGAGCATTTCGATGCCGACATAGTCAGCGTCGAAGGTGGAGGTACCGGCCATCTTGGTCGCGGTCACATCCACCTCTGCCAGCATAAGCTTGGTAGCAGCCTTGGTGGCTGCACCCAGCTTGCTCAGCAGGGACTTCTTCTGTTTCGGTTCGTCTGCCATGTGAGTGGGTACGCAGTAGGCCTATTTGACGGACAGCGTACCGGCCCAACTGACCCTGAAATCCGGGGGCTTTGCCCACTCCGAAGCCACCGTAGGCGTGCTACCGTACCCATTTTCCCCGGGACCAACTTTCCATGCCGAGTGAAACTGTGCCGTTCTCCGAATGGCTCCTCAATGCCCGCACCGCCATGGGGCTGACTCAGCGCGAGCTAGGCGCAAAAGCCGGGATAGCATGGTCAATGGTTTCAAAGTACGAGAACGGCCATAGCGTGCCTCGTCGACCGATTCGGGCGAAACTTCAAGCCATACTGCACGCCAGCCCAATCGCTCATAGCGAATCGGATACTGCCCCTGCAACTGAGCTTGATCAGTTGATCGATGAATGGATTGCCCGCCACGGCTTGATGACACAGGCAGCTATGAAGCTTCTGGCCATAAAGATTGCAAACACTCTGTAAGGAGACCGGCATGACCGATCACCAGGACGCCGCAGTGCGCCAGCTGCTTGAGATCTATGCCGACACCCTGGAATGCGCAATTGGCCCATGCCTGGCCGGACGCCCAGCGCTGATGGCCTGGCTCGATGATCAATTCTTGCGCCTGGCGCGCCTGGATGCGCCTGACCACACCGCCAGTGAGCTGATCACCAACGCCTACGCCGAGTGGCTGGCCGACGACTTCGCGGACGAGCCAGGCCGCCCTACGGCTCCAGGGCGGCCGTATCCACCTCATCCGGGCGCGGGTTGAGCAGGTACTTGCGGGTGTACGGGGGAATGTTGATCTCGCCCGTCACGTCGACCACTTGGTAGTTGACGATCACCCCGCCGCCAACCAGTACAGCCACCAGCATGTCCTTGACCGGCTGGACGTAGCCTTCCTCATCGGGCTTGGCCAGCGGCTCGATCGACGCCTCAAGCACCTGGTCTTCGTAGTTCAGGCGCCGACCGTCGTCGGAGGTGTTGCCCAGGGGCGCAGCGAAGCCCTGGGCGAAGTTGATCCGCGCGTCACAGGCCGGCACCCAGGAGTAGTTCACTTCGTCTTCCGACGAGAGCATACCGGCGCCGCCGAGCGTGGGCGCCCCGTCGAACGCCCCACCTTCATCGTTGCGGTCCACCTGCTTGATCAGCAGCACGCAATCGAGCGAATTCGGATGGCGCAGAACCCGCTGGCGGTCGGCCCGGTTCACTGCGTGTGCTACGTTGTTCAGCATGATTTAACCCTGCGCCTTGTCTGCGGCGGCGATAGCGGCCAATGCGGCGTCCCGGCTGTAGCCCAGGCCCATCAGCACCTTAATTTTCTTGTCCTCGCTCACCGGTTTGTTCACCTTGGCGGCGTGGGTCTTGCGTAGTGACTCGCTGGCGGCCTTGATGCGCGCTGCTGCCTTCGCTTTGGCCGACGGCGTACCATTGCGCATTTCACGGCGCTCGCCCGAGGTGGTCAGCTTGCGGTCACGACTGCGCACACCCTTGGCCTTCTCCACGAAGGCGAGCTGGTCGGCCACGGTCACGATCTGGCGCTGGTTGCTCAGCAGCTTCCGGCCGTTCTCGATCATGCGGGTGGCGAAGTTGTGGAAAGTCGGCCCGTGGCTGATCGTCTGCATCACCCGCAGGACGTGCTTACAGCCAATCCCGTACATGGTGGGGTTTCGGATCTTGGGGAAGCCGTCTTCGGCCCTGCCGTAGTTGAAGTTGCCGATGGTGGCGATGTAGCGGTACCAGAACGTGTGGCGGCCGCAGTCGCAGTCGAACTTGATCTTGCTGCGCATCATCACTTTGGCGGCGTTCTTCGAGCTGTCACCGTCGGCCAGGGCGCTGTCGTAGCCCAGGAACTGCACCATGACGTGGTGGCGGGTGGCGCCGTAGTTCGGCCCGGCGTTGGTCTGGAAGTGCACCAGGCCGGCCCGGTTCGACACCGGCACGGCAAAGTGAATCTCTTTCTCTGCCCGGCGCCGATCCTGCGGCCGTGACAGATCAATGACCTGTTTGGGCAGGATGCCGCCGTGAACGCCCTTGCCGTTCTTCTGCAGGCCATGGCGGCGCTGCACGTCCTTCACCGCAGCCTTGAACGCCGCGATATCGTCCAGGGTCAGCAGCCGCGGACTGCCGTCAATGGTGGTGAACAGGCGCCTCTCAGGGTCGTACAGGCCCGACATGTCGTCGGCGGTCAGGATCTCGGCCTGGTCGCCCAGGCGGCGATTCAAGTCATACGTGAACTTGTTCTTGGCCTGCTTGCCCGCGCTGTTGGCGCTCTGGATGAACTCCAGCTTGGGGTCCTTCTTGTCCTGCTGGGCCATTACCGCACCGACCGCACGTTAGCGACCAAGCCGGCGCGCTGCTTGAGCAGGTGCAGGTGCTCAACGGTCGGCAGCACCAGGTCCTGCTCCTTCAGTTCGGAATCGACATTCGGGAGGCCTGCAGCGGCCATGATTGTCAGAACCTCGGCGGGATCGTTGTACACGCGCCGGGCGACACGCGAGAGGTCCCAGCGGTCACTGGGCAGGGTGCGCACTACCTGGCGCCGAGGTGAATACGTCGGCTCCTGCTGGCAGAACTTGCGCACCTCTTTGTAGAACCTGGATACCTCGATCACAACTCACCCCCGTCATGTCTTTGCACGGGGGTGATTGTCACCGCAGCTGCGGTGCAGATCCTGGGAGGGTTTGCGCGACCGGTAGCGCTATTCCACCTCGGGTGGGGTGGGGTTGGCCCACTTGTTGGCGACGTTGCGGTACACCATGCACAGCACTGGGCCTTCAATGCCGTCCTCTTCCACCAAGTGATACTCAGGCAGGCTGTTGCTCTTGATGATCTCGCGAATCATGCGGCAGAACTCTTTGAACTTAGAGGTGCTGCCGCTGCGTACAAAGATCGTTTTGAAGCCCCAGCGGGCGCTGTCCTTGCCAGCGGCCTTGCGCGCCAGCCGGTACAGGAAGCGCTCAATGCCGGATTCCATCAGGAAGTAGTCCGGGTGCACGGTCAGTACGTCTGGCTTGGCGCCGCTGGTGATCTCCTCGTACATCCAGTTGGCCAGGCGGAACTCGACATACTCGACCTTGTTGGTGCGGACGTTACTGATCACGCGGGTGCCGTGGATCAAGGGGTCGCCATTGTTGACCCGCTTGGCCTCGCCACCGCGGGAGACAGTCCGCTCGATGGCAACGTGCGTGGTGCTCAGGCGATTGAGCGCATCCACGACGAAATCCTTTTGATTGCCGCCGTTGTCCTTGCGGCAGAACTTCAGCACCTCGCCAATATGCGGCCGGAACGTCTGCTGGGGGATGTCTTCACGCTCCCCGTCGGCGAACTTGTTCATGGCCTCGGTGAGGTGCGATATCGCCATCAGGACCAGGTCATAGTCCCAGACCGATGCCATACCGTAGGGGCCGGAGGTGACCTGCACGTACCCATCGGGCAGCTCATACCGCATCACAGCGTTAGCGCGCTTCTCCCGCTTCGATAGCCGGTAGACGGCCACGTCCATGACGCCGCGGTTATCTTTCGCGCCCACGTCGTACAGCATGGGTGCAAAGAAATCAGGCTGCTCGGCACCGCGTGGCTTCTTGCGCTTGGCCGGCGGCTTGACCGTGATCGATTTGGACTCAGGGGGCTGGCTCTGGGGCTGATCCATGCCTTCCAGCAGATCGCCCTGGGTAGCACGCGCGCGCTTCCTGGTAGCGCTCTTGGCCTGCAGCGCCTGCACCGCTTGGGCGCGGGGGTTGGCTTCCGTGGTGGCTGACATATGCAATCTCGGTTTCTGGCTGTGCGTGGATGATAGGTGCTTGTATTGGCACAGGAAAGCCGGAGTGGATTCGGTGGCTGGTGTGTAAATTACGGAATCACAGTGGCGCCATGCTGGCAAACCCAGCAATTACGGGGGTTATACGGCATTTTTGAGGCCTCACAAGCGGCACCACAACTGCCATTTCCGTAATTTACCCACCCGGAAGGGCTGAAACGGCCTGGAAAGCCGTAATTTACCCACCCAAGCCAGTAATTTACCCACCCCAAAACGTAATTTACCCACCAGGATCGTAATTTACCCACCCGCCCACAGGGTTGTGCACAAGCCACATGCCGCGCGGGCTCTGGCCCCGATCCAGTTATTCACAATGGCCAAAACGTATATAAAACGGTGGTTAAAACTCTAAAACGTTTTATAGGGGCGATTTGGTTGATTTTCTGCTGGCCCAGGCCAGACAGAACACCCCCAGTCGAAGCCACCAGCGCTGGCTCAATTCACGCTCCAGCTCGACCACTCGCGCCTGCGCCAGCTCCAGCTGGTGGAACATCGTCAGCACCACCTGCTGGGGTGAGTGGTACCCATGGCACCGCTCACAGATCGCCGCACAGTCGGGGTACAGGAACGGGATAGAGCACCCGTCCTTGCAACTCGGTGCCGATGGTTCCCCCGGTACCTGCTTGACGCCAGCACCGGGGAATTGGATGACGACGCCCACCTACTCGCCGTCCCGCCCCAGGATGAATTCCTTCACCTGAGCCTTTTGCTCAGGAGTGAGCACCACCTGTTCGCCCATCGCCTCACCATCGCGCTGATACGACACGCTTATTTCAGCATCCAGCTCAATGGCATCGAGCACCAGCTTGTCCAGGGCATCAATCATCATCCGCACCCTCGTCATCGACAGTCATGGTCAGCGGGAACTTCTCCAACAGCGATCGCGCCAACCTGATACCCAGGCGCAGCCCTGCGGCCATATCCTCGTTCAAGGTGATATCCCGGTGCTCCTCAGGCTGATCCTTTGGGCGCAGTGAGATCACATTGCCCGCTTGGGCGTGATCCTGAATACCCTTGAGCGATTCGAGACGATGGTTATACCAGCGCTCCAAGAAACGAACGCCTTCGACCGACTGCGGGAGAAACACCACCCGGTTGGTCAGGGCCAGAAACTCGTCCTCAACCATCTGGTGGTCGTCCAGCTGGTGCTGAGCAGCAAACGGGCCATCCACCTGGCTCCAGGACTTGGCCAGTGCCTTGGCGCCGTCCATCACTGCTTGCACCAGTTGCTCCCGACGCGCTTTCATTTCGTCTTGGTCCAGATCAGCCAGCCCCATCACCAGGCCTTCGGCTGTCTTTGTGGTGATGATCAGATTCTGCAGTTGCTTATTCGCCATATGGCAATCCTCAGTGTTTGGTCGCGCAGGAGGTGCGCTGAGCAGCAATCTCACTGCGAAGAGCTTCGAGCCCCTGCAGGTGCGCATACGCCCGATCGTGGGTTTCCGGCGTGACATAGGCGATCAGGAAGCTATTGATCACACTCTTCAGCAGGCCGGCGGTATCGTGGCCCTTGATCACCGACATGACTGCCAGCTGCTCGAGGAGCACCGCCGGGGTCTGTCGGAACAGATCAACGCCCAGCCGCTGGGCGATATCAGTGAAAACGGCTTTCATGTACTGCTCACGCTTCTCCACTGAGATACCGCCGATATCCAGCCGGCGGCCAGATGTCATGCCTGCCGGGATACCCTCCAGCTCCTGCAGCTTGGCCGTTACAGCCATCGCCACCACCGCGCCATACAGCGCCTCTTGTTCCTTACTCTTGTCCATGCGGTCAGTCCAGTTGGGAGCGGCTGGCCAGGGCTTCGAGCGCCAGCAGGATCATGTCGCCCTGCGTGCCGCGGCTCGTCCCCTCGCAGTATTCGCGGAAGGTTCGGTCTTTGATCCCCAGGCGGGCGGCAATCGCCTTGCGCCCCACCTGGTGGCGTTTCATGAGCAGGGTGGCCAGCTGGTTGATGCGTTCATGCTCGGGCACCACCGGTGGCGCCTCCTTGAGCAAGGCCGACCAGGTGGCCGCATCCGGGCTCAGCAGGGCCGCCTGGCGCTCGATCTCAGCCATCGCTGCCCCATGGTGCTCCCGATGCAGCTCACACGGCCGCCAAGCCTGACTAGCGCGCTCGAAGCACGCCGCCATGCGGTAGTCACCCGCCGCCATCACCTCGAACAGCTCGACCTTGTACAGCGCGTCACGGCCTGGCAGCGCGAATACAACCGCGCCGCCCACTATGGTCACTTTGAGCGGGGTGCTCACAGCTTCACCTCCAGCTCTGTGCTGGCAGATAGGGCGCCGTCTCGCCGAATATCGTGCGATTGAACGAGTTGCAAAAACCTTTGGCGTCCAACCGAGGTCATTGCCGAATAAATAGCGGAATCGCTTATTGCAAGCTGCATCTCTGTGATGCACTCATCAAGCTGTGCATCCCGCTCGGCCAGCTGGGCGCGCAGGGCGACAATTTCGTCAACGTGCTTTACCGCCTGTGCGGTGTGCCGCTTTCGGTCCTGCCGCTGGTTTTCGAGTAGTCCACGCAGCCGCTCAACCTCGCCAGGATCGGCGTGGGTGTAGAGCTTCGTTCCTGGCTCCAGCCAAGGCCAAATGTCTGCGAAGGGAGCAATACCGGGCTCGCTGGACGCTGTCATAACGCCCACCGGCTCGCCCTGGTGCTGCACGCTCTCGGCGGGCAGGGCACTCGCAGATAGGGCGGCTTGAAGTTTCGGCAGCAGGTCATGTGCCGGATCTGGGGTTTCGGCCTCAGGCATCTGGATATAACCCAGCTCGACGCCATTCACGATGAACTGGAGGGCCAGGCGCAGCAGATCCATGTTGCCTGCCACCTGGGCGCGCATGGTGTCGCGCTCAGCCTCTGCATCACGCACCAGTGACAGGCAGTCGGTTTCGTATTTTTCCAGCAGCGCCACACGCCCGCGCAACCGCTCAACCTCCCCCGGATCGTCGCGAGTGAAGAGCGGTTCAATCTTCAAGTGGTGGGCCTGCGCGGCGCGCTGATGGTGCTTCCCATCAAGTTCAACAGTCCATTGCGCCCCATCTGGGTGAGAAACCAGAAGGAAGGTGGTGGCCGCCGGCTGCCTCTGGCGCTGGTCAACCGCATCATCGCGCAGCGCCGCCACCGGCTCGCCCCGTAGCTTGTATTGGGCGATGATCTGACCTGCGAGCTCTTTGCTGATGAGCAAAGTCCTTTCGAAACCTAAGAGGCCGCCGCTCAACTTCAGCAGGTGGCTCAACTCCTCGATAGCAGTTGTCACGATTTCACCTCCGGCTCCGAGCTAGCGGATAACGCACCTTTGATACGCTCGCGCAGGGGCTTCGAGTACCCACCTTTGAGCATGGCGGTGAAACAATCACGTAGCAGAGCATCCCGCCCTGCCAGCTTGGTGCGCAGCTCAGCGTTCTCGGCCGCACCAAGGGCTGCACGTGCCTGCCAGGACTCCCACATTTGCTGCTGATTGGGCGGGCCGTACACCGCCGCCCATACGCTCCCGTGCATGTCGCGTGTCGGGGCGCCGGTCGAGAACTTGGTCTTGAAGCGATCGCGGTGCCACTCCTCGAAACCAGGGCGCTCGGCTTCGTTCGCTGGCGCCGGTGCCGGCGGCGGGAGCAGCTGGCGCAGCTTGCGATGCAGCGGATCCGGCAAGCCGCGCTCAGCGTTCACCAGGACCTCCTCCAGGGCTTCGGTCAGCGCATCACTACGCGCTTGCAGGGCATCACGCTCCTGCTGGGCCTCGTACAGCGCAGCCTGCAACTGCTCGGCCGGGGTGGCATGCGTCTGCTCGAAGTGGTCGACCTTGGCCAGCACCGGCGCCAGCCACCCGGACAGTGCGCAGGCGAAGTCAGCGGCCAGCGTGCCGTTGATGTAACGATCGTAGCTGTGCGTGCCCAGGCGTTCCTTGAACAGATCGGCAACGTAACCGCGACCGCCAACGGAGGTATCCAGGTTGTGCTTTGTTTGGTTGCTCATGCTGCCTTTGCCTCACGCTTGGTTACTTTCCATGGGTCGTTGGCGCGCGCCAGGGCAGCCATTGCTGGAGGGCTGACGCTATTGCCGCACATATGTACCTGCTCGGTTTTGGTGAATGGCACTCCATCGGCGCCGACATCAATGACGTAGTTAGCCGGGAAGCCCTGGGCGCGGTACAGCTCGTGCGGCTGCAGCATGCGCAGGCAGATGTCGACGATCACGTAGGGCGTGCCCTTCACGAATACGGTGACTAGGCCCAGGCGATCCTTGGTGGTCACTGTCGGCGCCGGCGCGTCTGCTGCGCTAGTGTTCTCGGTGCCGTAGTAGCTGATGAGGAACGCGGCGACGCGCAGTGCGCCTTCCTCATGCTCTGGCGACAGCTTGTACTCGACCAGGGCATGATGCTCGGCGCCGGCAGTCATGGTCGGTACTGGCTCATCGACGGCTCGTCCTACGCAGTTGCGGCGGAGCGTGGCCAGGCTGGCGCTTACCAGCTGCTGTTGGCTGCCGGTGTTGGTCACCGTCGTCATAGGGTCGCCCATACCCTTGGCGTGGGTGGTGTTGAAGCCGCCATTGGCCTGGGCCATGAAGGCGGTGGCCAATGCATGCCCGCCACTGGCGGTTACCGTGCCGAGTGGCATGGTCGATTCTTTGCAACCGTCTCCCCAGCGCTGCACGCCTTCTGGCCGACCTTGCCCGTGCGCTGCAGTGATCATCACCGGGCTGGCCATCGCGAAGGTGCCGCCGCGCGGCCAGGATGTCACGGTGCGTAGCGGTTCATGTGCCGACTGGGCCAGTTCGCCCGACCAGTTCGCGATCGGCACAATGAATGGCTGCGGGTTGTCCAGCACAAACTTCTTCATGCCCTTGGCCACTCGGCGCAGCGTGGCATCAGCCAACGCCTTCTTGCGACCGAAGATGCTCTTGCTTGGCACGCTCCAATCGATGCAGTCGGCAGCCGTGCGCCACTTCTGCTGGCCCTTGCCCGGGGTCTTGGCATGGGTAGGCTCTGGCCACACGATGGGCTGGCCATCGCGGCGGGCGATCATGAACAGGCGCTCCCGGCTGGTTGGCGCGCCAAAGTCGCAAGCTTTGATGATGCGCCACTCGACGACATAGCCAAGGCCCTCCAGCAGTTGAACGAATCGGCGCCAGGTACTGCCGCGTCGCTTCGGGTTCGGGATAAGGAACTGCTCCTGCACCGGTACCCGCTCACCTGGCTCAGCCACGGAGCCGTCCAACTTCATCACCCGACCAGTAACTTTGCACCGCTTGGCGATCAACCCACCCCACTGCAGGATCTGCTTCACGTTCTCCAGACTGATGACCCGAGGCTTTTTCTTGCCGGCCCACTTCAGGCCGATCCACGACAGGTTGCGGATCTCGCGCTTGCGGGGCTGGCCGCCGGCAGCCTGGCTGTGGTGGGTGCAATCCGGGCTCATGTGGAACCAACCCACCGGCCGTCCCTGGCATTCCTCGTCCGGGTCACCCTCGAACACGTCGGTGGTGAAGTGGCGTGCGTGCGGGTGGTTGGCGGTGTGCATGTTGATGGCCGCCTGGCTGTGGTTTTTGGCCACGTCGACCTTGCGGCCCAAGCCCATTTCCAGGCCGGTACCGGCGCCGCCGCCCCCGCAGAAGAAGTCGACCACCAGTTCATCGTCCTGGCTGTTCAGGGCCAGGCTGAACTGGGTTTTGAAGTCTAGAGGGTTCTTTTTGAGTGCTGCAGTCACGGTCTAGCCCCCAATCACAAAGACATGGTGTCGGTGGCGGCTTCTTCTGCAACCGGCGTGCAATGGTCAAGGGAGACGTACCCGCGCTTACCTTCCAGGAAGATGATGGCTGTGTGGCCACCGGCGACATCGGCTTCGCTGGCGGTCTTGCCGCGGAAGGTTTCACCGCAGCCGCGGATCTCCTCGAAGCTGACCAGGGTGCCGACCGGGTTGGCCTTGTTCCAGGCCTCGCACTGGGCTTGAAGTTGAGCGGGGGACTTGCGCTTTGGTGAAGTCATGGGTGATTTCTCTGGCTGAAATGTTGAAATGCCATCACATAATAATGCCCATAAGGGCATTTATCAAATGTATCTTAATGCCTATAAGGGCATTTTAATGCAAAAAAGCCCGCTGCAATGAGCGGGCTCCTCCATCAACTAGCTATCAGTGGCAGCCGTAGGCCGACTTAGTGGCCGATCCGGCCAGCTCGCGCTGCCGCCGGGCATTCTCTTCGCAGGCCTGGGCGAACGGCTCGGGGCGCTGCCGGCGCGCAAGCTGGTACTCGCCGACGACGGTGCACACATTGCGATGCTGGCCAGCGCCTACCAGGCCGGTGATGTGCTGGCGGGCGATTAGCGTGCCGCGGTTTGCGCGCAGAACGGTTGGCAGCGCCTGCTCGATCGCCTTCAGGGTTACCCCATCCGGCAGGATCAGCTCAGCGCCATTAGGCAGGACACCGATCACGTACTTGTCTTCGGCCCGGAAGGCTGCGAAAGCGGCCGCATCCATGAGGGTGCGTGTTCGGTTTCCATAACACTTGAACTGCATAACGTCTCCTAAGCAGCATGGCCATAACGGCAGAATGCCACTAAAAAAGTGTCCTCGGACATTTATCCGACGAAAAACCACCGCTCCCAGCGTTTGCGAAGTGAGAAATGCGCCTCCATGCCTGTTTCGCGGCTTATTCGCCGGATTGTTGGCGGTATGCCAACCGATTTCAGACGTGCCAGTCCCACAGTCAGGAAACAAGCAGCGCACTCAATGCGACGACCGGCGCATTCTGTCGCACCTGAAGCGCCCCAGCTCCTACCAAAATCGTCCTGCCCCACACATATGTGGCCAAGCCTGCCTCACATGCCGGCGAAAGCCTCCTCGCCCGCCTCAATGGCGGCCTTTTTGCGATCAGTAACGACCGACCCACCCTCGCTTGCTGCAGGGACATAGTCGGCGTCTTCCAGGAACGCCATGCAGATGGTGTCGAAGTAGTCGGGGGACGATAGGCCCTCGGCCGCCATGAGCGCCTTACTGGCCACCTGGTAGCGCCCCAGGCCATCCAGCACGTATGGCATCCGGCTGCCCTGGTCGAGCAGGTCCTTCTTGAACTTGGAGATGAGGCGCACGGCGCCGTCCTTGATGGCCTCGGCCGCGTGCACGGTCGCCTGTGCGCGCTGGTTGAGGAACCGGTCGCGGTACTCGTTCTTGAACGGCAGGGCGCCCCACTGCACGCCGCGGATGTGGCAGTTACCCGACCCCAGCTCGATCAGGCGTTTCATGAACTGCTCACCCATGGCGCTGGTGTCGATGATGATCGTCGGGTTGGAGAGCGGTGCGCAGTACTCCAGGAGCTTGACGCAGATCGGCGTCCAGTCCTCGGTGTTGGTGTAGACCGGCACATCGACGACCTCGATACGGCGCCGCCCGGGCATCATCCGGTCGCCATGGCCGACCACGCGCAGGTGCGTGGCCACCGTCTTGTCTCGGCCAACGCCCGCGGACACGTCCACCACGATGAGGTTGCCCCAGGCTTCGCTGTCCTGGATGACGCGCGGGCCCTCGATGACGCGCTCCAGCGCCACCTGGCTGAGCAGGTACTTGCTGGAGTTGGTCGGGAACATGCCCCTGACCTTGATCTGGTACTCGGCCTCGTCCCGGCCGCCGTACTGGATCAGCTTGGCCTTCAGGAACTCGTCCGATACCAGCGGGCTCGTCTCGGAGCTGAAGGTGAGGCTTGTCCACTCGCCGCCCTGCTTGGTGCTCAGGCTGTAGTGGGTATCACGGAAGTAGCCGCTGTTCCTGGTCGGCTGCGATGCCATGATGAAGCGGTTGCGCTTGTCGGTGAGCGCGCCGCCGATCACGCCAAAGTTCTCGTCCGGGATACCAGACGCCTCGTCTGCCATCCATAGCAGGTAGTCACCGTGGGTACCGGCCAAGTTCTCAGGCGAGCCGCGGGGCGCTGTACGGGTGGTGATGTACCAGGTAGCGGAACGGGTGTTGATGTAGACCTTCTCGGCCTGAATGGTGAAGTACTCCGCCACCCAGGCGTGTGGGCCCTTCAGGATCTCGGCCTTTAGGTTGGTCATTTCCTTCCACACACCCTCTCGCACCGTCTTGAGCTTCGGCGCGGTGACGTAGGTGTTGGAGTTGCGGTAGCACAGCAGGTGCCAGAGGCCGATCACGCCAAAGGAGCGGGTCTTGCCGGTACCGTGGCCAGACGATACCGATACGCGGCAGCCGTAGGACGAAGTGGCGTCGAACAGCTGTTTCTGCTGCCAGGTGACGCCCTTCCCCTTGCCCATGCCGCACACCTCTACAGCAAAGGCGTACAGGTTGAAGGCGTAGCGCTTGACGAAGGCGGGCCACCGGGGGTCCGCATCAATCGCCAGGCGCGGCGCTTTGGTTGTTCCTGATTTGGATCTGGCCATGTTCCCTTACACGCTTGCCGGCCGGCTACTGGCGCCAACCACTGTAAGGGGCCTGGCGCCAGCGTTTAGGCGGGGGTTTGCACCACAGCGGCACGGTTCACGGGGTATACCGACCAGTTGCCGCCGGCATGCTCTGGGGGAGCGCCGTTGGACTCGAACTGATCGGCCAGTAGCACAATGGTGTTGCGCTGCTCCCTGCAGCTGCCTTGGATGACCTTGTAGAACTTCTCGCCAAGCTGGTCGGCGGCCTCAACAAACCACATCAGGTCCGCGGCGCAGTACCCACACAGTGCCTCTGGTGCTGACACAGCTCTGAATATCAATTGCCACTCGTACGAACGGTAGAATCGCTCCTCACTCACCCGCATCCCGTCGCACAGCCAGCCGTATTGCCTGCGGTGCACGCGCCTCAAGAGGTCACGGTACTGGCGCCGGCAAATACGCCGGCCAGGGGGTAGCACCACAACGGTGGTCGACTTGCTGCGGGTGAAGAAATGCCAAAGCGCCACCGGCGCCAGCACGCTCACCTGTCGGTCATCCTCGTAGAGGCCAGCGATGAAGGCGCTGATCACCACCCGCCCGCCTGGGCGCTGCGCAGCCTCATATGCCTCAACTTGATCAGGCGCCAGCTCAAGCCCGCACACGTCCCGGGCAAATGCTGGAAGATCGTTGGCGTAACGCTCCACGAACTCAAGGAAACGAGGGTCTTGGGCCAAGTTCGGCTTACTGGTCATCGGTCGCTGCCTCCTTGCTGGCGCGGGCATCGAGGGCGGCCAGGATCAGCGCGCCGGCCACGATCAGGGACTTGGTCGAGCCGTGCCGCTTGATGGGATTGGCCCAGGGCCAGAAGCGGTTGAAGGCCAGGTCGCGGTTACCCGCCGCCTGCAGTGCGTAGCAGGCCGCTGCACGCTCCAGCTCGCAGGCGGCATACCCTACGTCCCCCGCAGGGGTGTAGCGCTCCTCCAGGGCCTGGCGCAGGCGTTCCACCACCACCAGGAGCCCGGACGGGGGCAGCGCCGGCACGCCAGGGAAGACGGGCAGTGGCATGTTGAAGCCGCGGGCGGCCTGCTGCTCCCAGCCGGGAGAGCCTGGGCCTTTCGGCTGCACGTAGCTGAACGAGTGCACGCGGCCATTGCGGCGGGTCACCCAGCCGATCGGCCTGCCGTTGTCCGCGCCCACGGCCTGGCACCACACCAGGTACGCGGCCTGGGTGCCGGTGTTCGTGTAGTCCTCGCCATCGAGGGTGAAGTCTTCGATGCCGGCATTGCGGGCGGCGTGTTCGAATGCCTCACGGCCCAAGGTCACCATGCCGCCCCCTGCGCCAGCACCAGGTCCCAACCTGTGCGAACCAGATCGGTCCGGGAAACGGTGGTGATTTCTGAATTTGAGTCTTTGAGCCAGAGGCGATCCCCGATCTCCAGTTCAACCGTGTGGTGCTTGCTGGTGCGTGGCTCGATCACCTCCAGGACGCGCATGTGGTTCATACCACTGCGTCCTGCAGGCGCTGTAATGGTGGCGGATCGGATCATATGGGGCTCAGGTCATTCTCAGTGGGAGCTGCGCGCGGGCGCACTCCTGGGGGCCGTGCGGAAGGGCGCCGGTGCTGCCCTTCTCGCAGTTACGTCGCTTGCACTCGTTGCAGTACGTGTGGTGCCCGTGGGCGGCGGTGTGCTTCCACACCACCTGGGCGCCATCACAGAAGCGGCAGCGCATCGAGTCCGCTCCTACGCCATCGAAGCCGGGCGCGCCTTCATCATCGCGTCGGCATATGCCCAGCGGCGTTTGGCGAACGACTCCAGGGATTCGCTGTGTTGCTGCCAGAGCGGCGCGTGCAGAGCGAAGTCATCGCGCAAGTCGCTCAAATACTGCGCGTCTTCGCTGTCGCGAGCCTGGCGTGGCGCAGGGATGGCGCCAATCGGTAGAACCTGGGCGCTCCTCCGCTCGGCAGCACCGGTTTTCTCGATGCTCGTTACGAGCAGCTTCTCCCCCTGGATGACCGCAATGGTTTCGACGGCGATGTCATGGCCGCTGGCAGGATCCATGGCAACGGTCTGATCTTGGATGCCGCGGCGTTGCACTTCGCTTTGCAGGTCCGCGCGCAGCGTGGCGGCAGCGTCCTTGCGCGGGATTCCGGCGGCGGTCACGCCAAACTTGTCCCAGAACTCCGGCGCCATGGCGGTGTTACTGCTACCCAGGAAGCTGTCCACCACAGGACGCATCCAGCGAGGCGTTCCTACCCGCCCCTTCCGAGAGCGGGTCAAGGTTGCCCAGCCCTGCAGGGTCATAACGTGGAAGTGCTGGCCACCGGATCCGTCGCGGGTCTGGCAACCATGGTTATCCAGGTACTTGCGGAACGCCCGCACACGCTCGGTCGGCAGCACGCCAACGTCACAGGTGTTGTGCTGCTCAGGTTTAGTCAAAGGCTGCATTGCTGGTGCTCCTTACGGATTTCGCCTTGTACGGCGTCAGGTTGGCGGCCCGGCCGGTGCGGCGGGTCGATTTCTTGGGCTTTGGCGCAATGGGAAGCGGAACCACCCACATCTGCCCGGTCTTGAAACGGAACAGCTCCCACAGGCCCAACTTCATGGCATTGGTCCCGTCTTCGTACTTCTGCCAGGCGCGGCGGCTCACATACACGATTGCCGCGGCACCGCTCTGGCTCAGGCCGGCGACCTTGCGGGCCTCCCTGATGGCGGCCTTGTCCGGGCTGGCCGGCGCCGGCGTGGTCATGCTGGGTTACCGCCTTCGGCCAACAGGCGCTCGCGCTCGGCCATACCGGCCTGGGATGCGCTGGTGGCGGCTTCGGCTTCGGCATACAGGGCGTTGAGTTCGTCGTCGCTGATCGAGACGTGCACCTCCACCACCGGCTCGACCTGCAGGTCGAAGATCTTCGCCAGCATTTCGAGGTAACCCTTCTTGCTGGACACGCGCATTTCGGTGCCGTCCTTGCCCTCCTTCACGCCCTCGTAGAGCACGACGGCACCGGGGCTCAGGTCGGTGGTGTCCTTGAAGAACGACCGGCCGACACCGTCGCCAAAGCAGTTGGTGCAGGTGTCGATCGGGGGAAGCGTGTGGTTGTAGCCAGTGCCGCCCAGCGGGTCGAAGGGCAGCAGCACCTTGCCGTCGGCGTCGGCCTGAGCCTTGAGTTGGTCGTACTCGGCCTGGCGCTCGGCCATTTCGTGCGCCTTGAACTGGTACAGGTGATCAGTGCCGTAGCAGTGGCGGCAGCAGCGGCGGCGGTACTCGACCAGCTCGCGTACATCGGCCAGGGCGGCTGATCGGACCAGTTCAATGACCTCGTTCTGGATATCGGCCGTGCGCTTAAACAGCTCGGCCTGCCGCCACTTGGTGTAGGGGTGATTCTTAACCTTCTTTAGCAACTTGCTGGCGCCCACGGCGGCAACGTTGTCGTTCTTGCACTTGTAACCGGCATCACGGTACGCCTGGGCAGCGTTTTGGCACACAACCCACAGGTCGATGAACTTCTGTTGGCGACGATCGAGGCCGTGGGAGTCCGCAATGCGCAAGGCCTCCAGCTCGAAGTCGCTTAGCGCGATAGGGTTCTCGACCTTGGTGGTGCCCTCTTTCTCAGGAGAGCGCTTGGTGGGTGCCGCGCTGGGCTTCTTAGCGGTTGGTTTGGGCGATTTGGATGTGGGGGATGCAGCCCTGGCAGGCTTGCTAACGGCGGGCTTCTTTTTGATCACCTTAGCAGCGCGCGGACGGACAGGCTTAGCAGCTCCCAATGCATCCGTGTCCGAGGATGCTGCATCCTCGGACTTGGGTGAACTCTTGGGTGGACCTCGCCGTGCCATCTATGTAACCCCCTGGTGTAATCAGTACGTCGGTTCCGCCGGCAGGAGCGCGACGGTTATAAAAAAGCCCGCATGCGCGGGCTCCTCTATTTCGGGCGTTGGCACTGGTATGCCCCCACCACTCCCAGATCGTCGGACGTACCCCTGGTAAGGCACTGCATGGGCAACAAGTCCCCTGTCCTGACAGTTATCCGTGCCGCCGGTGTTTTTCAATGCCCGTCTCAAGACACCAACCGAGGTGAACATCCCCCCCGACCACCACGACGATCGACTGCTAGCAAACCCATTCGGTGGGCCAGTCCTGCTACCCCGTAACGCACTACGATAAATTGGGTGCGGTGAGTGACACGCTTAGGCGCATGGTCAACCCGCGTCACTGGCGCCTCCCGGGGATGAGCAACCCCGCCATGCTTGCCAGCCTTACGGCCCACCGCATAAAACAGCGTTCAAGTCGCCTGGAACGCTCTTTTATGCAGACGGCTACAGCGACAACATCATCTGTTGGACCTGCTCCCTGATCCGCTCAGGCGCCGGGACCTGCAGCTCATGATCGGCCATTGCCTCCTCCAGGCGCTGCCGTTTCAAACACTCGCCCATGCTGCCATGCAGCTCGCCGATCAAACGGCCCAGCTTTGCACCTCCACGCATCCCCTCGAAGTCCTTGGCGTGGCGCTGGAACACTTCCAGGGCGCTCACAAGCTCTTCGGCCAAGGCGGCGGTATTGCGCAGCAGCACCCGGTCCTTGCCCAGGCCTTCCAGGATCAGGGCGTTTCTCTGCGCCATGGCGCTCACGAAGGTGCTGAAGTCGTGGGACAGGGTTGCCACCACCACGCCTTTCAGAACGGCCTGATTGCTCTCCTGCGGGCAAGCCAGGATGTCGTCATGGCGATCCAGCAGCCAATCAGTGGTCACCCCATACAGATCCGCCAGCAGTCGCAGGTTGGGCAGGCTGATGGGCCGCCGGCCGTTCTCGAAGAGGCTGATCTGCGTCACGCCCTTGTGCGACAGCGCCAGCGCTGCAGCGCTCTCGGTGTAGCCGGCAGCCTTACGGGCCTTGCGCAGCTTGGCACCGACCACCACGGCAAACGCCAGCTCTTCAGCTCGCAGTTGCGCCTGGGGCGATTCGCCCTCGCCAAGATGCTCGGAATCATCAAAAAGACCCGTTTTCTCCTCCGAAAGGACGGCTGGAAGCTCGTTTAGGGCTTCAGTCGGCGATTTGAAAGTGTCCTCGGACATTTTGCGTTGTAACTCCGCGTCTCTGGGTCGGTTTCGGGGCATTAAAAAGTGTCCTCGGACATTTTTCAAGCGATGGGCGAAAAAAGTTAGCTACCGCCGTGGACCGAATGCGAACTTCTTACGCCTCTTGATTTTCCTCATGCCACAGGTCAATCACCCGGTTTTTCAGGAGCTCGCCCATGACCGGATCCTGCTCGAATTCGCGCCTCATAATGGCCTTTCGCCGGTATGTGTCCGCGATCGTCATCAAAAACTGCGCGTCGTACTCAATTCGGAGCCCCTGCCCCACACTGCAGTGGCGCTTGTTCGGTGCGTAGCAGCTGCGGCAGACCATCAAATGGTTCAGGTAGTCATCATGCGCCAGCTCGGTCGGCGTTTGAGGTGGACGCCCACTATCCACCCACCACCTCGATGCTCCACCCGCCCCCGTCGGCCTTCTTCACCGGGAACACGACACGGAACACAAACGGGAACTCCTGGGCGGCCACCTTCATCTTGACCTTCGCGTCGTCCGTGTAGATGGCCTTGGCGCCCTTAACGTCGTGCATTTCCAGGCTTCCGTCCGCCAGCATCACCATGAAATCGGGGGTGAGCGTGGTATCAGGCGCCAGCTGCAACTTGATCGCCTCGAACTTCCACTGCAGCACCTCGCCGGCAAGCCTCAGCTGGTCCAGGTAAGCGGCGTAGCGGGCCTCGGTGGCGTTCATGGTCCCTTTCGCCAGGCGCCCCTTGGCCTGCATGGCTGCCATGCCGCCAGCCTTCGCCGGCGCGGCCGCAGGTGCTGCGGGGGCTACTGGTGGTGGTGCATCCTCCGAGCGCGCTGCAGGGCGCCTGGCAGAAGCGCCAGCGTGGCCCATTTCGCGGACCTTGTACCCCGCCGGCAAGTTGTTCAGCTGTTCCTCGCTCATCCAGCGCCTGGTCATACCAGCTCTCCCTGAATCGGTACCGGCGCTTTCGAACGAATAGGGGTTGGCTTGGCCTCTTCTGGCACTTTCTCCCCACGGTCCTGCAGGAATTGCTTCGCCAGCAGGCGCAGCTGGTGCTCACCCACATCGCGCCGCTCGATCAAGTTATCCCCTGGGTTGCGCACGCCCTCGATCTGTTCACGCTTCACGCCCAGCACGTCGGAGACAACCGGGTCGCTACCCTGGTTGGAGATCAGGAAGAACGCCTGTACGGGCTCCTCCTGGCCGTCACGGTGCACGCGGCCGATACACTGCTCATGCACACCCGGTGACCAGTCGATTTCACCGAATACCACGGTATTGCAGCCGTGCTGGGCGCCGTCGAAGCCCGCGCCAGCTCGAAGGCTCACAATCATCAGCGGCGACTCACCAGCAACAAAGGCGTTCTTGCTGGCTGCTTTTTGGGCTTTCGACTCAGTGCCGGTGTACATCACCGGGTTGAAGTCCGATAGCGCCTCTTGCCAGATCCGGTACACCTCACGGTGCCAGCCAAACAGCACCACCCGCTCGCCCTTCTCCAGGAGCAACCGAACGAACTCGGCCACATGCGGCGCCTTGGCGATACCGGTAGCCTGGCGCACCATCTGGTCGAACTCGCCAGCGGCTTGCATCTTCTGGCCACGATGGGTCTCGTTCGCGGCGAGAATGGTCCGCGCCAGCGCCACAGCGTCACTGGTGAGCTTATCCAGCACCTTGGCGTCGGATTCGATCTCATACGGGATCTTGGACAGTAGCGGCAGCTCACGGCCTACTTCACGCCTGGTACGGCGCAGCATGATGCCCTCACGGCGCAGGTACGCACCGAACTGCTCGGAATCCTTCAGCTTGGGCTTATCACCTGGTGAGCCAATGCACCACTCGCGCAGGAACTCGTCATAGCCGCCCAGGGCATCAGGCAACAGCACGTTCACGACGTGGTAGAACTCCGACCCGTAGTTGTAGATCGGCGTGGCGGTGAGCCCCATGCGCAGCTTGGTACGCTCGGCCAGGTACACACAGGCACGGTAGATATCGCTGTCAGGGTTGCGCAGCTGCTGGCACTCCTCGAACACCAGGTACTGGGCAATCTCCGCCAGCGTCTCCGCCCACCCACGCAGCTTGTGGTAACTCACCAGGATTACGTCCGGTAGCGTGTCCCACAGGTCTTTCGTGCGTTGGCCTTTCTGCTTGATCAGCGGGTATGGCTGCCCCTTGCGGATCTCATGCACCCGGAGGTTTGGCAGGAACTCGCCCAGCTTCTCGGCCCAGTGGTTCGGCAGTGACGCCGGATACACCACCACCGCCGGCAGGTTGCCCGGTACCGTCATCGGGAGCATACCCGTGATGGTCTTGCCCAAGCCAAGATCGTCGGCCAGCAGCAGCCCGCCACGGATGTTCAGCTGGGCGCCAGCAAAACGCTGGTAATCACGCGCCGGCTTGGCCAGCTCGAATGGCGGGATATCCATGCGCCCCGCCACCAGCTGCGCCAGGCTCTGCTCCATGTGAACGTGCTCGGCTGACAAGTCCTCGAGCGCTTTGAGACTGGTCTGGTCGGTATCCATGGGGTAGCGCTGCAGGAACCATTGCAGTTCCCGGCTGTTTTCCGCGCTGGCCAACAGGCTGATGCAATCGGCTGCAGCCTGCGGCGCCCGAGGGAACACACGCTTGAGGCGCGATCGCACCTGGGGCTCGCAGCGGATGTCCCAGTGGCGCCCACGCAACGTCACACTGCCATAGGTCTGCTGGCTCACAGGGACTGCCTCCCCAGGCGGACCATGCCGAACGCCTTGCCCTGCCAGGCCGGTCGGTCCACCAGCGGGTTATCGGCCCAACGCTGGGTGCTGGCCAGGATCACGCCCTTCACCTGGTCCAGGTTGATATAGCGATCGACCTGGCGCAGCGCCTCACTGAGCGCACCGTCGACCTTCACCTCGATCACGATGCCGCCCTCTACCAGGAAGTCTGCCCGGTTGCGTGCGTCCAGGACGTGCTCGCGGGTGTAGTCGTAGCCGGCATCGTCCAGGACCTTGGCCAGGCTCTCATGCAGCTGGGTTTCGCTCCCATAGCGGTACAGGTATGCACCCAGCAGGCGGGAAAGGTGACTCAGCACCAGATGGGATTCGGACGGGTCGCCGGACTTGATCGGCGCCAACGGGCTTTTTGCAGGCATGACAGTCTCCTGCCCGCCGGATGCCAGCGGGCTTCTCTGTGTGGTGGTGAGGTATTGTGAGCGCCGCGATCAGCGCTCTACGGGCCAGCTTTGCGCCAGCCGCGGGCTATCCGAACGACTTGCGGGCAGCGGCTTCGTTGTCGAACAGCCTGCAGCCCCAGCAGCGCCACTCACCGTCCTCGCTCCGGCGATAGAATGACTGCTCCTTTGCATCCAGCGTCTGCAGGTGCTGGGCCACGGCGTCATCGAACGTGGCGGCCTGGTACACCCCCAGACGTTGCGCCGGCGAACGGTTGCCCGTCACGGCATAGCCTTCCGTCCACACCTCAATGGCTTTGATGGCAGGCTCACTGCCAATCCTGGTGCTACCAGGTGCAGCACGCTCTGCTACGTGTATGTCCGATGTACACGCCCCGCACAGCCCAGGACCACCACATTTCGCCTTGAGGCCGTCCGGGCGGGCCCATACATGCCCATGGCCACTGTTGGTGCCGTATCGCGTCGGCTCGGGCTCTAGGGTTGACTGAGGACTCAGCTCCCCTGGCGCTGTCTGCACGGGGAAAAAGCCACGGGCAGCGTCCACCACATCATCAAGGGTGGACCTGCTCAATGATCCCGAGGTGATCGGCGTGCCTGGGTAGATTTGCAGGCGCCAGATCGTATCGGCTTCCTTCATCTTGATGATGTGCTCCGCCGGCGTATCATCAAACTGCTCCGGGGTATCGTCTATCCACTCCGTTGCCGTCATGCGGCTCACAGAATTATCGGCATTGCGCTCCAGATGAAACGAGCACGGTTTCTGGTCACGTATCCAATGGTAACGCTCAGCATCCGGGCGCAGCGCCATTACTTCGGCCTGCAGCTGACTGATCAGATCAATCATGTCGATGGTTACGGCCGGAGCCATGGCGGTACCGTAGTCGTTGAGCGCCACGCCGTCGTATGGGTTGGCACGGGCAGCCTCTGCCAGCGCCCGCACCTTGGCCAAGCCAACAGGCAACGGAGTGGCTGTTTCTCCAGCCAATATGGCGCTGGCCTCTTCCGCCGTGGCCAGGGTCTTCAGGCGTTCAAGCATCTGGTCGGCCAGCTCGCAATGGTCTGTCGCGCCCAGGATTGGCATAGGAACGAACTCAACCCCCATCTTGGCCATGGCTTCAGCCGCACCCAAGGACGTGCGCAAGAGGATTGGATGGGCCTGTTTCATGATTGCACCTCCTCGACCTGGTCGAGTTGCATGCGGTACGCAGCGGCTGCAGCCACGTCGTCAGCGGTGACGGTGTACGGCTGGATCTCACGCACCTCGTAGAAACCGACACTACAGTGGCGATCGAACCACGCGCCAACCGGCTCCAGCAGCTTGTCCAGCTCTTTCACCTGGTCAGCATCGATCTCAGGGAAGTTGTCGGCGAATTCGCTTTCATCGGTCGCCTTCTCGTTCATGTGCTGCACGATGTCGTCGGCGTCTGGCACATAGTCGCTCGCCTTGTTCCGGTGGATTACACCCCGGTAGATAACCGCGCCCTCGGCCAGCTCGCGATCGCCCACATAGGCGGCCACGCCGTCGTCGGTCCAGCGCTCGGTATAGGGGTTGGGGGAGCAACGGAACAGAAAGTGCACTTAAGCTCAGTCGCTGCCCCGCAAACCCTTGTAACGTCTGGACAGTTTCGAAAAACGACCGTTTTATGAAACCGTTTCAGCGAGCACTAGGAAAGGCCGTGACCACCCGAAAAGTGGTGCGATAAACTCGTTTCGCCAATCAAAGTTCGCTAATCCACAACAGATGACGAGTAAAGCGAACTTTAATTCGTGCTTATGTTGGTTTTCGGTTCCATTGCTCCCCAAACCCCGTATACTGGTGATCCCCGTATGCGTACTCCACAGGGGGGGCTGCAGCTGCTGCCGAAGCCTCGGCCGCGGCCAGGATCTGCTGGGCGGCATGGCGCACCATGTAGATATCCCGCATCACGCTGCTGCACGGCCGGCCCAGGTCGAAGTCGTTGTCACCCACTTCCAGTAGCTCATAGTGCTCTGTCAGCCAGTCACGCGCCCCGCGCACTGAATCATCCTCAAGGTTCTGGCACGCACGGAGCGCCACCACCAAGGCAGCGAACTGGCCGGCGTGAGCCTCCAGGGCGGTATTCCCCTGCAACCACGCCTCCAGCTCCGCAACGCGTTCGGGCAATGGCGTATTGCGGCCAAGCCAGATCAGTTCAGGCGCGCGCTCGTCCAGCAGTTCCAGGATGGAGTCGTAGACGGCCTCCACCAGGTGCTCCTGGTCCAGCTCTTCAGCGCGGACACGGTGGTCGAGCTTGTTGTACACGTAGTCGTCATCGGTGCCGGCCAGGAACTTCAGGCCGTAGGCGGAGCCAACTTCCCACACCAGGCTGCCGATATCGCCATAGGCGGCCATGCCGCGCGGCGTGATGGCCAGCTCGAAGGCATAGGCGCTGCTGCCTGGCTTCTGGGCGCGCCACACCTCGGCGGCTTCGGTCTTGGCCAGCAGGGTGTACTGGTGGTCCTTCATGCGCTCGGCTGCGATTTCCGGGGTCATCTTGAAGCGTTGCATTCTCGATTCCTTGTGTTTCTGGCTTGAATTCTGGGTCAGGTTTTCTTCATGTTGCGGCGATAGTCCCCATAGGGGCCGTCGTGCTTGTCGTATTCCACGAAGGTGACGTGTTCGCCCGCCAGCTCTTCGTCGATGATGCTGCTGATGATCCCCCAGTCCCCGCCGCCGCGGGCCGCGCCGATCGCCGGCACACCAAAGCGCAGGCCCTGGCCACCGAACTCGGCGCGCAGGCCGGCGAACACCGACCGCACCGCATCGTACTGGGTCAGGGGGCCGCCACCTGGGCCCACTCCGCTCCAGTTGAACTGGGTGTACCCGTTGATGATCACGCCCTGGGCTACGGCCGCCTTGGAGTAGGTGCCCAGCTTCTTGGGGTCGTGGATGGGCGTCTGCATGTCCGCCTTCAGTGCCTCGGGGAAGGCCTGGCTGATCGACTTGGCGATACCGTCATCCATGTTGCAGTGGCAGTTCTGGCCGTGGACGATCACATCGAACGCCCCGGCCTTGAACATGGCGACCAGGTCGCCACAGATCTTGTCCATCAGTGCACCCGGTGGCCAGGAACGTTGAGGCGCACCAGCGTCCGCTGGCAATCCACAGGCACAGGCAGCGATTCGTGGATGAAACTGACGTTGCCCTGATACACGCGCCCTGCCTGCAGCAGAACCTGCTCCAGATGCGATAGATCCAGATGCGAAACATCCCCACCGACCTTGATCGGACCGTCAAATTCGCCAACAAGGCCGCGGCTTGCGGAAATGTCGGATGCCAGAATGATCGCCTCAGGCCGGTCACGAGCATCGAAGCGCCAGGTTGGATACTCAGGATGACCTGGCCATTCGAACGCACGCAATGAGCGATGCGACCCGCCACCATGGCTTGGCGGTTCTGGCCTTGCCCGGTGACTGCCACCCCCATGGGCAGAAACACCATTCCAGGCTGGCTTGCCACCGCCGTCCCATCCAGATCCGGCAGGAACCCAGTAACCGTCAACGTGCAGTCCTGGTCGACGGTGCGTGGAACTTGCTGTCACAGTCTTCTGGTCAATCATCAGATAAATCGGCCCATCAGTGTCGACCCCAATCAGCATCTGGTCGACAGTGTGCTGCCAACGCTTCAGGTGCTCAGGCAGTCCCGCCCCCATGCGGAATTCGTGCATGTAGACACGCTCCCCAAGGAATGCTGGGAAATCCACCACACCGCCTTCGCGTACAATTGAAATCATGTCCCTGTCCTCGATGTTAAGCGGCTTTGTCGGCAGTGGCGCCAACGAAGGCCAGCGAGCCGTTGAGAATGGCCTCGCGAATGGTCTTCAGCTCCCACGCCCAGTACGCGCTGTCGGCGTAGACGCGCAGCGGCGGGTAGTCGTGCTGCTTGCGCTTGATGAAGGCCTCGGCCGCGGCGTGGGTGAGGTGCGTGTTCACAGTCGTCCACTGGGTCTGATAGGCCAGCAGGCGGTGCTCGGGCAGTTCTCCCAGCAGCACCCACTGGTCGCGCGGATCGGCCCGGCGGAACTTGCAGCCGTGCTCATCCTGGCTCATACGGTTGAGCTTGGCTTTCTGGTGATCGTCGGCGTCATTCCAATAATCGGCCACGCTGAACCACTTCCAGTCGTCGCAGAAGATCACCAGGTTGTCTTCGTCGGCATATTCCTTGTCCAGGCCGTAAATCTTCTCCTCCATCTGGACGAGGAAGATGGCGTCTGCGGTGCAGTGGTCGTGCCGGCGCTCCCCTACGGTGTCATGGCGCAGGCGCGCCACAAAGTCGCTCCAGGTGTCGGCAGTCAGGGCATCGCCCTTGGCCAGGCTCGGTACCGCTTGAATTGCTGTCATGGCTTACTCCTTGGCGCTGCGCTTGAGTTGGTCGACCAGCAGCGTGGGCAGGCCCTTGATCAGCAGGGTGCCGGCGGCCTGGTCGAACTCCACCTTGTCGCCCAGCAGGTGCGCCTCGAAGCTGATCGACAGGCCTTCAGCCCGGCCGGTGAAGCGGCGGAATTGGTTGATCACGGACTTTTCGACCGGGAATGGGGCTTCAGGCGAGACGCCAACCGCTTCGCGGGCAAAGGCAGCGAAGGCGCCGGGTCGGTCTTCGTCAATCAGGGCTGAAAGCTCGTCCAGGGTTACCAGGCCGCCGATCTTGGCCTGCGTGGTGGCGTAGTCGACCAGGGTGAGCGTTTTTTCCCGCGCCACTTCCTCGGGCAAGTCTTCTTTCTCCACGAAGTCGCTGAAGGCCTTGAGCATGGTGCGCGTTTCACCCGGGCCGTCTACGCCCTCCGTGCAGCCGATGAAGTCGCGGAAAATGTCGGTGATCTTCTTGCCGTTCTTGCCCTTGATGTACGAAACGTAGAGCTTGGAAGCCTTGTTGTTGCGCCACTCGGTCAGGTTGATGCGCGCCGCCAGGTGCATCTGGGCCAGGTCCAGCTGGCGAGACGTGCGTACCTGCAGGTCACCGTCGACCAGCACGCTATCGGCATGCTGCAGCACGGCGATGTTGAGGTATTCGGTCATGCCGCACTGGTACTGCGCGAACAGGACGTGGCCACCGGCGGAGAAGGCGGATTCTTCCAGCAGGCGCTGCAGGTGCTCGACGGCCTCACCGGTGAAGTCCAGGAACGACATTTCGCCGTCCATGTACTTGGTCAGCCAGCCACTGAGCGGATAGGCGCCGGATTCACCGTGGAAGAAGCCCCAAGCCTTCCCCTGCTTGCAGTTGTACGCGTCGTTGAAGTCGTTCACCAGGTTCTCGGCGGCATCGGTCAGCGCCAGCTCGGCGTCAGCCTTGTGAAGTACTGCAGGGCTGCCGTCTGGCTTCTTGTCGATCAGGTGCATTGCTGCGTGACGGAGTGGCATGTCTTCTACTCAATGGTGCCGCACCAGGACGGCGTGGTCGGGATATGGGTCAGGCGGCGCGGGCCGCGGCGTCTTGCTGGCGCTTGGCGCGGAAGTCGGCCAGCTCCTGGGCCCGGCGGGCTTCCTTCGCGCGCAGCGCCTCACCTTCACGGCGTGCGTGCGGTAGCAGGTTCTTGCCGGCGCTCAGGTGGCGGTACCGGCGTTTAACTGATTCAACGTGGGCATCCTTGAAGACTTCCCACGCTTCGCGCTCAGGCGTGCCTTTCTCGGCCCACTGGCGGTCGTCGTTGATGAACTCGGGGGAGTAATACAGCTGGTCATACAAGCCGCGCTGGTAAATCTCATGCACCGTGTAGTGGTCGGTACCCTCGCCCCAGTAGTCCGGCTCGCCGCCAATGCTGGGGACATGGTTCACGGACACCCGGCTTTCGCGGTTGTAGCGGATCTGCCGTGGGGTGAGGTCGCCGTACTTTCTGTGCCGGTAGTACTCGTCGTCGACCCAGATGTCGGAGTACTCTCTGGTGCCTGCCAGCAGCAGCGCCAGCTTCTTGCTCAGCTTTTTCTCGGCGCGCGGCTTCATTCGCATAACCCGTAGATGGATGAACACAGCGGCATGCTTTCGCGGTCGGTGCGGATCAGGTCGTACTGCTGGCCGCCGCGGCTAGTTTTGGACCACTCGACAGCTTCAGTGATGTTGTTGCCCCGGCCGTCAGCAGTTGCGAAGAACGAAGGCAGCCCGAGCTTGCTGGCCTGGGCGACGATGCGCTCCCACTCGGCAACGCGCTCCAGTTCCTGGGGGAAGCGTTTGCTGATCTCCAGAAGTTCGTCCTTCCGGCAGTGGATGCAGGGCATGCAGCCGACGCGGCCCATGCCTTGCTCATAGAGTGGGTTCGGCTTGATCCCATGCTTGCGGTGCATAGCAAACACGTCGTCAACGGTCCATTTGAGGATCGGGCGGTAGTTCCACAGCTCGGTGCCGTTGCGCTGGGTGATGCAGTCCATTTCATTCAGAAGTGCGCGCGATGGGCTCTCATCGGCTCGCACGCCCTGCCAACTGATAACGTCATGGCCAGCATCGAGCAGCGGCTTTTGCACCTGGTTGATCATCGGTTTTTTCTTCAGCTCTTCGCTGCAGAATCGGGCCTTGGTGCTGGGGAACCGCCCCTTCCATATACAAAGGTCAAGGAACGGGTTACCAGTTGGCTCAAGGACCCTAAGGGCGCGCGCGACAATGCCCTGCGCCTGCTCAGCGCTCATGCCGATCTTTGCGGGGCGCCAGAACCAATCGCCCACCTGGGCGGCAACGCATTCGTCCATCGGTGCAAACAGGCCACTTGGATCTTTCGCTGGCATTTCTTCGGGCGCCCCGCACCACTTCCAGTAACCCGCATGGTTCGCCATCAGCTTGCCCGGCCACTTCTCGGTGACATAGGTACGCTTCTTGGCGATCTGGGCGGTGAAGTCTGCTTTCACCCGGCGGATAGGAACGCCCGTGGCCTGCTCCAGGTAGCTGACATAGTCATAGGTGAGCTGGTGCTCGTGGCCGGTGTCAGCGAATACCGCCTGCAGGTTGGGCGTCTCGCGCTCGATCGCCAGCAACAGCAAGGCCGTCGAGTCCTTGCCGCCACTCACGCTGACGATGTTGTGCTCTAACGCCTGGTTCATCACTGAAGGCGCCCCGAGCCCAAACGCTCTAGGGCTGCCACCGCGCGTTCGAGGCGCAGCACCAGGGACTCGTCGATTGTCTCGTTACCGGTAGGTTCGACAGCCGTCACATCACCCGGCGCCGGTTCTTTGCCATCCAGGCTGTCCAGGTGCTCAACTTCTTTGATTACTGCCTTGAGAATGAAGCTGTTCATGCTGCAGAACTGGCTACGGGCATAAACCTGAACGCGCTCGCGCAGGCCGTCGGTGAGGCGGACCACGAACTTGTCAGCAGTGCGGGAGTTGTAGCCAGTACGGCCACCGCTGGCTGGCTTGATTGGGGCTTGGGCCTGGGTAACTGGCTGCATAGGATTCTCTTCTGGCTCAGGTGCCGCAACGGCGGCAGTAATAGGGTCAGGCGCTTGTATTTCCAGAGCGCCAGCGGGCTTAGCGATGACATCCAGCTGGATTGGGTCCGGCTCCTAGAGCACCGAGGTAGGCAGCGCCAGGCGGGCGGACATGGCACGCTCAAGGGCTTTTTTTGCGATCGGGTTCATTGCTCGACTCCGCCGGCGCACGGCCGGGCTTGCTGAATAGGGGTTTCCCCTAGGGGATAGGTACCAGCGAACTCGACTTGGCCGCCTGGCAGGTTGTTGAGTACTTCAGTGCACCAGTGAAGCGTCCCGGTACCAGGGTCCTGGACAAGCCACTGGGCCCACTCTGGAGCGTTCTCCCACTTGGGTAGGGGTTTACCTGCCTTGCCACGCTTTCGGGCTGGAGCGGGTTCTGGGCGGCGCACCGGAGTCAGCTTCTGACCCTCCAGCTTCTCCCGCACCCGCAACCCCTTCTCGAAGTCCTTGCCGACACGGGTCGAGCCGAAACCATCCTCAAGCATGATCCCGCGGCGGCAGTGCGGGCAGGCCGGCAGGTACTTGTTCGAGCGCCACACGGTTTCCGCAGCCTTCGCGGCCTTAAGGAACAGCACGGCGGACTGGTCGGCCTGCAGTTCTGCTAGCTGGGCCTTGTACCGGCTCGATGCCGTCGCCCACTGCCCTCGGAGCATATCTAGAGCCCAGTACGAGGACACTTGGACATTACAGTCTCTGCAGTGCACGGTTTCACCCACAGGATCCATTTCGAGGCGCAGGTGCTGGCAGCCTTCTTGGCGGCGCTTGTAGTTGTTTTCCAAGCGCGCAAGCCGCAATTCTCCGATGTCTACGACGTTTCCTTGGTCCATGATGCCTTGATCTGCCGTGTAGATATAGCCAATTGATGGCACTCTATCAGCATCGAAAACAATCGTCACTAAAATAGTAATATTTGAGTTTAAAAAGGCAGTTTAAGGACGAAAAAAAGCCTCGCGGCCATTTTTACAGCCCGAGGCTAGGTGAAAGTGTGGGGCAGGCTCACTCCATGTTTAGTGCGCTGGTCGCATCTTCCGCAGGGCGTTCACGTCCACTGCTAGGCCGATCATGCCGGCCGCCGGGCGGGATCGTCGACGCATAGCACGAAGCTGCCGCCAAAGCGGTTGATATGGGTCACCGCACCGATGAGTACGCTGCCGCTGGGCAGCACCAGGCAGGCGCGGGTCAGGCCGGGCTGGGCCAGGGCATCGTCGAGACCGCTGGCCACCACGTCGAGGAAGCCCGCTGACGGGGTGGGACTGACCAGCAGCTCAAGAGCGGTAAAGGTCAGCTCGCCGTCGGTATAGTCCAGGGTCAGCGAGGCGATACCCCGGTAGGGCAGTTCGCCGTAGTTGAGAGTCATGGGCGGGGCTCCGGTGGGCAGCATAGGGGCTGCGCGTCAATCACTTTAGCGCTTTGGGTTGCCCATTTCTGGCATTTGGGACAGCACCGCTAAAAAATGCCCAGCCACTGCCAAAGCAGAAGCTGGGCGCCGAGCAATGTGGGGCTGGGAAGTTACAGGCCCTGATCAAACTCTTCCTGGGTCATATACCCCAGATAGGAGACTGAAAGCAGAGTAGCGTTGGTGCCGACAGCCGCACCCTCGCGCGCCTTGTCCAGCGCCGCCTTGGTGACTCGTTGGTTTGGCACGCCGAAGGACACAGAGACATGGCGTGTGTGGTCCTGGGTGCTTTCGTAGAAGCTGAAGAGGTAGAAGTGATAATTCATGTTGGCGCAACTCCATTTGAGGGAGCTGCCAGTGTATTCACTTCACCAGCACTTGGAAGCGATCGCCGGGTCGAGAACGACTATGGTTGCGTTTTTCCCAAGCTACGGGCCTACCCCTTCATGCCTCCTCGATCAGGTCGTCATCAGCGGCCGCACGGAACACCTCGGTGAGGCGCCGGCTGGTGTTCCCGTCGATCCGGTTGCCGATCTGCAGGCCTAGGGCAAAGCCCGTCCCGCGCCCCTTGGCCTCACGCACCATACCGGGGGCATCAGCGCTGCCCATTCGGCCGGCTTCGTGTGCCAGGAAGATGTTGTGCAGCAGGCTCTCGGCCTGCTCGCGGAATACGTCAGGCATGCCCAGGGCGCGGATCGCGCGCACGCTTGGGGCTGGATCACGTTGTAGCTCAGACATGGGTGAAGCTCCGTGTGGTATTGGCGGGCGCCAAGTTTGGCCTATCTGGGCACCCACTTTCAGCCCTTCTAGCTCACCCATACCAACAAAAAGCCCCCCGGTCTTGGCCAGACTGGGGGGCTTTATTGAACATATACCCACTTACGCGCAGGGCGTGGGCGTTAGGCCATCACTCCCACGGCCCCAGTGGGCTCTGCTCGCACGACCGGCACAGGCCGCTCACCCCCACGCCGACCAGGCCACACGCCTGGCACGCGCAATCGCTGCTCGCGGCGTCGATCCAGTCCGCATAGCAGGGTGGGCAGTTGAGGCCGTGCGGGGTCGGCTTCAACTGCCCTTCGACGCCGCAGCGTTCGCACTTCTGAATGGTCGTCATCGGTTCTGCTCCTGGCTCTTGTGGTCGGGTAACCCGCGCTCGGCGGGTGGGGGTTCAGTTTTCGACGCCGAAATTCAGCTCGCCGAACGCATCCAGGCCCTGCACGCCGGCCGCCCCGACCCGGTCGCACAGCGCCTCGAAGTCCTGCGGGTGCCAGGCGGCAATCTGCTCGGGCGTCCACCAGATGCCGCCGCTGCTGCCCTCGGCCTGGGCGATCAGCCGTTGCGCGGCGCGGTAGATGGTGGTGCGGTGGCGGCGCGCCGGCTCGGGGTTCGTGTCGCGGCGGTACTGCACCAGCTGCTTGTAACTGGGGTATTGGCTTTCGGTGCTCACGGGGGATTTCCTTGTCAGTGGCAGGGGTGGGTTCAGGGCGTTACGGGTAACGGCTGGCCATCAGTCCAGCAGCTTGGCCACCGCCAGCAGCGATATGGCCAGCGCTTCGCAGTGACCGGCATACGCCCGGTACGCCCGCTGGGTGACCTGGGTCGCCTCCTGCAGCTCCTGCGCCGACAGCTGCGCGCGCTGCGCCGGCTCCAGGGCGGCCATGGTCGCGTGCCAGGCCTGGCGGGCGTCGCGGATGCGCTCCAGCTCGGTGCGGTAGTCGTCCAGGTCAATCGGGGTCGGCATGCTCAGTCCTCGTTATCAGCTGGGTGGGGGTTCGGTTCAGTCGGGATCAGTCATCGGCATAGATGCCGGTGTCGTCACAGCTGCGCGATTCCTGCTCGTCCGGGCGCATCACCAGGTCATAGCACGGATGGCAGTGCATGCCATGCGGCGTCGGCGCCAACGGGCCTTCGGCGCCGCAGTGCTCGCATACCTCTTCGGCGGCGGTCGGGGTGACGGTATCGGTGGTCGTCATGGGGCAGCTCCTTGCGGTGGTGAGGCGGGCACGTGCCGCGACAGCGGTAGGTGGGGGCCTTGATGAAAAAGGGGGTGGGTTCGGGTCAGTCGTCGACGCGGCTGGTCGGGTCGCCCTTGTACTGCCAACGCTGCACCAACTGCGCCGTCCAGTCCTCACCCAGGCGGGCAATGGCTTCAGCGATGGTGTCATTGTTGGCGGTCAGCAGGTCGGCGCGGTTGGCAGCCAGCACCACATACAGCCACTCGCCGCGACTCAGTACGCCCAGGTCGCGCTCATCGCCCTTGGCCACGCGCAGTGCCATGGCATCCAGGTGGTCCA
The DNA here is from genome assembly GCF_023093815.1 of Pseudomonas sp. PNPG3. Taxonomy (NCBI): domain Bacteria; kingdom Pseudomonadati; phylum Pseudomonadota; class Gammaproteobacteria; order Pseudomonadales; family Pseudomonadaceae; genus Pseudomonas; species Pseudomonas sp. PNPG3. The sequence goes on along the minus strand of NZ_JALLKV010000022.1, from coordinate 443 downwards.
GCTGTTCATTGCTCATCGGTGGTACTCCTTGCCAGTGATAAGGGGTGGGGTCGATTACTCGGCGTCAGTCTCACGGGCCAGCGTCCGCGCTTCGCGGTTACGCTCGGCCTCGGCCAGCGCCTCGCCCAACGTGCCCGGCACCGCCTGACGGCTCAGCACAATCTCTAGCCAGTTGGCGACGCGCTCGCCCGCCCCCTTGCAGGCCAGCAAGGCGGCCTGAAACTCGGCACCCGCTACGTCATCGGGCGTCCGCTGGAAGGCTTCGCAAGTGCGCACGTACTGCTCCAGCGCATCGAGCACGTCGCCAGTCAACTCGACGGTTAGGGTGGCGGGATTGTTCATGGGCGGGGCTCCTTTCCTTTGGTCAATTTAGGCGCGTTACGCGTAACGCGACGCGGCTCGGGTTCAGCGGTGTATTCAGCGTGCACATGGTCCAGGCCGGT
>NZ_JALLKV010000229.1:0-267 GCF_023093815.1 Pseudomonas sp. PNPG3 | reverse complement strand
CCCGCGCCGACTACGGCACGCCGCAGCAATTCTCCGACTTCGTCGATGCCGAGACCAGGAAATTCGCCGCCATCATCGAGAAGGAAGGCTTGCAGATGGAGGTCAAGTGACGGCGCAGCCGTCATTTGGGCTCGCGGTGCGGCCGACGCTACGAGGACTTGTTGATCTTCTTCACCTTGGCGTCGGTGGCTTCAATCGACATCGCCAGTTCCATGATCGCCTTCGAGAGTAGCTCGATGGCCTCTGTCTGATCCTGCGATTTGGAGG
>NZ_JALLKV010000228.1:0-267 GCF_023093815.1 Pseudomonas sp. PNPG3 | reverse complement strand
CAGCAGGACGTCGATCGTCATGAGGATCGCGTAGCGCGAGCCGAAGTCGGCCGAATCCCGCTGAGGGGCGTTGAGCACCGTGACCTTGGGCTTGGCGGCGCTGAGCTGGGAGGCCACCTGGGCGGGGTCGCCTCCCAAGGACGCGATCTGCCGGCCCAGAGCCGACTGCTGAAGGAAGGCCGTGGCCCCTGAGACGACCGCGTCGTCGGCTGACTTGTCCACAGTGATGGTGGGGGTGGAGCCGGAGACGTCCAGGACCATGTCCAC
>NZ_JALLKV010000227.1:0-268 GCF_023093815.1 Pseudomonas sp. PNPG3 | reverse complement strand
TGACTTTGTCGTCGGAGTAGCATTCTTATATGGGATTTATTTTGGCAAACATGATATTGAATATGCCTTGATAATCTTACGAGCAGAGTTTGGAAGCAAAAAGTATTACGTAATTCAGATTATAGGAACGTTACTCACTGCAGTTTCTTTATTGGCTTTCTATTTTGTGTTTAATTGGATTTGGACTCTGAGCTTTTTAGCTATTTTAGGCTTTATTTATGTTCTTGAACGGAATATTTTAAAAGAAATGAAAAACCATGGAGTTAAA
>NZ_JALLKV010000226.1:0-268 GCF_023093815.1 Pseudomonas sp. PNPG3 | reverse complement strand
CGGCACCGATCTCCCGACGACGTCCGCCGCCGCGACGGCGATGACGACGGGCGCCGACGGCAGCGCCGTCGTACCGATCGGGGAGGACGGTGCTGAGGCGTCCGTCGGCGAGTTCGCCGTGTCGATCCCGGCGGGCACCGCCCCGGCCGGGACCGATCTGATCATCGAGACCGCGGTCGCGAAGGACGCCCCTGTCGGCGAGCTCGACGACGAGGACATCGAGCTCGTCACCGCGGTGTACGACCTGAGCCTCAGCACCGGCGAGCAG
>NZ_JALLKV010000225.1:0-268 GCF_023093815.1 Pseudomonas sp. PNPG3 | reverse complement strand
CGATGAAAATGTAATCGATTACATCCGGCGAGTAAAGCCGCAACGAGCCCATAAGGGCCGCAAGCTGAATACACAGGCCTGCAAAAGGCAGATCCGGGAGGGAATGATGAAACGCGCGCTGTTCGCATCGGTGGCGATTGTCGCCACGGCTTGGGCTTCGGTACCGGTCTCCGCAGACGAGATGAAGGCGGAGGTCATCCACTGGTGGACCTCCGGCGGCGAGGCCGCCGCAGTGAAAGTGTTTGCCGATCAATTCACCAAGGCGGGC
>NZ_JALLKV010000224.1:0-268 GCF_023093815.1 Pseudomonas sp. PNPG3 | reverse complement strand
CCAAAGCCTCCTTCAAGACTCGGCCGTAGGATTCCTCGGACGCAAGAGTGTCGATCGCGTACTCGGGCCCTAGCATGTACCCTCCCGCATAGCGTTCGACGAGGTTCCCCTTATCGAATTCGTTCGACAGCTTTCGGAAGTCGCGTCCCCTTTGAACGTAATCCCCCTGCTCCTGGGAGACCTCCAAGCGACGCCGTGCCGCGTGCATCATCGGCCCTTCGATGACCGAAGCAAGGCCTGGTAAAGCAAGGCTGCTTGCGAAGAACGC
>NZ_JALLKV010000223.1:0-269 GCF_023093815.1 Pseudomonas sp. PNPG3 | reverse complement strand
CCCGGATTCGAGGTCAGCCGAACAAGCCTTCGTCCGAGCCGTCGCCGTCGAAGAAGCCGCCCAGGCTGTCGTCGCTGCTGTCGGCCAGGCTGTCGTCGACACCCGGCTCGTCGATCGCGCCCAGGCCGGCCTGGTCCGCCAGCGAGCTGCCGGACTGGTCGGCGGCGGCGCCGGCATCGCCTGCCGAATCGCCCGCCAGCAAGTGGTTCGACGCATCCTGGCCATCATGGTTGAGCAGGTTGCCGATGCCATGGAACAGGAAGCTGCCC
>NZ_JALLKV010000222.1:0-269 GCF_023093815.1 Pseudomonas sp. PNPG3 | reverse complement strand
GGGAATCGTAGCCGTGCTGACCCAGGCGCCGAAACGCGCATAAACTGGCTCTCGTTATGCCCAAACTCCTTTTTGATATGTATGGCGTGCTCATGCGCCCGGCTACCCCAGAAAGTCATGCAGCCTTGGAGCGCCTCCTCGCGCCATCCGATGCCGAGGCGATGTGGGAGGCCTACGGGTTTTATCGCCCGGACTATGATGCCGGCATCTTTAGTGATAGCCACTTTTGGAATGAGGTAGCGGCCCGCGCAGGGTTGGGGGAGATACCC
>NZ_JALLKV010000221.1:0-269 GCF_023093815.1 Pseudomonas sp. PNPG3 | reverse complement strand
GCATGTCGACCTCGCCGATCCGCGCCGCCTCACCCATGAGTACCTCGCGCGGATGGGGCACGCGATCGACGCCTGCTGGCCCGCCGGCGCACCGCTCTCCATCGCCCACCTGGGGGCGGGAGCGCTCAGCTTCGCCCGCTACGTGCAGGCGACCCGGCCCGGATCCGCGCAGCTCGTGATCGAAATCGAGCGGGAGCTGCCGACGCTGGTGACCGACGCGCTCCCGCTGCCGCCGGGCACGGAGCTCGGGATCGAGATCGGCGATGCGC
>NZ_JALLKV010000220.1:0-270 GCF_023093815.1 Pseudomonas sp. PNPG3 | reverse complement strand
CGATGTCCCCGCCTGCGCGTATTCAACATTGACCAGGTTGTCTCGGGAGTGCTTGCCCATATGGTGTACCTACTTCTTCCGCTTGCGTGTTTTCTTCTTAGGCTTGGCCGCTTCTTCTGCGGCAATCATCTCTTCATACCTAGCAAATAGGTCGGACAATCTATCCTCGTCAGTCTCGTACGTGCGTTTGGAGTACAGCGAGTCCACGTACTCGTCGACCTCGCGGTGTGCTTGGCGCAGGTTATCCGGCATCAAGTCCGGATCATAGAG
>NZ_JALLKV010000021.1:0-94701 GCF_023093815.1 Pseudomonas sp. PNPG3 | reverse complement strand
TCCACTGCTCTCACCCTTTCGAGTTTAAGAGACCTTGAAGACACAAGCTGGCTTGTCGTGGCGACGAACCGCGGCGATGGGCTGCAAAGCAGCCCCCAAGGTCCGTGAAGACAGCACATAATCACCAAACAGCCCATGCCCGCTGCGCTATGATCAGGCCCTAAGCCTTAGCGCCGAGTCAGTAGCATGGAGCCGATGACCACCCCCAGCGCCACCCTGGACACCAGTAGCCAACCGGCCTGCCTGCGCATTACCGGTGACTGGACCCTGGCGCACTACGCCAGCCTCAAGCGTGAGAGCGAGCGCCTGCGGGCGCAATATGCTGCCGATACCGTCGCCGACCTTAGCCAACTGGGACGCCTGGATACCGCCGGTGCCTCGCTGCTGGCCGAACTGCTCGGCTCCGAACGTCTGTCCCGCTGCACCCATGGCCTGCCCGAAGCCAGCCGCGCCCTGCTCAAGAATGTCTACTGCTCGGTGCAGGACTACTGCATTCCGGTCAAGGAACCCGAGCGTAACGTGCTGCTGTTGCTTCTAGAGCGCATCGGCTGCGCCGTTGGCAACTTGTGGCAAGACACCCTGCAGGTGCTCGGCTTCGTTGGCCTGATCCTCGAAACCCTGCTACGCCGTGCCCTGCAACCCCATCGCTGGCGCTTTACCCCGGTTGTGGCGCACATCGAACAGACCGGTCTGGACGCCGCGCCCATCGTCGCCCTGCTGACCTTCCTGGTGGGCGCGGTGGTGGCCTTCCTCGGCGCCACGGTGCTGGCCGATTTCGGCGCAACCATCTTCACCGTCGACCTGGTGGCATTCTCGTTCCTGCGAGAGTTCGCCGTGCTGCTGACCGCCATCCTCATGGCCGGCCGCACCGCCAGCGCGTTCACCGCTCAGATCGGCTCGATGAAGGCCAACGAAGAAATCGACGCCATCCGCACCCTGGGCCTGAACCCCATGGAGCTGCTGGTGGTGCCGCGCGTACTGGCGCTGCTGATTTCGCTGCCCTTGCTGACCTTCATCGCGATGATCTGCGGCATCGTCGGCGGCGCGGTGGTGTGTGCGCTGACACTGGACATCTCGCCAGCCATGTTCCTGTCGCTGCTGCAAAGCGACATCGGCGTGCAGCACTTCCTGGTCGGCCTGGCAAAGGCACCGTTCTTCGCCTTCCTGATCGCCTCGATCGGCTGCCTGGAAGGCTTCAAGGTCAGCGGCAGCGCCGAATCGGTGGGCGCGCACACCACCTCGGCGGTCGTGCAGTCGATATTCGTGGTCATCGTGCTGGATGCGGTGGCTGCGCTGTTCTTCATGGAGATGGGCTGGTGAATGGCCAGGAACGTGTGATCGAGGCCCGGGGCATCTGTAACCGCTTCGGCCGTCAGAGCGTGCACGAAAACCTCGACCTCGACCTGTATCGCGGCGAGATCCTCGCCGTGGTCGGCGGCTCGGGCAGCGGCAAGTCGGTGCTGCTACGCAGCATCATTGGCCTGCGGCGGCCCGACGAAGGGCAGATCAAGGTGTTCGGCCAGGACTTGGCCGGCCTGCGCGAAGAGCAGCGCTCACTGGTCGAACAGCGCTTCGGCGTACTGTTCCAGAAAGGCGCGCTGTTCTCTTCACTGACCGTCACCGAAAACGTGGCATTGCCACTGATCGAGCACGCAGGGCTGTCCCGCGCCGATGCCGAGCACCTGGCCGGAGTTAAGCTGGCCTTGGCCGGGCTGCCGATCTCGGCCGCCGACAAGTACCCGGCTTCGCTTTCGGGGGGCATGATCAAGCGCGCGGCGCTGGCTCGTGCCCTGGCACTGGACCCGGACATCCTGTTTCTCGACGAACCCACCGCCGGCCTGGACCCGATCGGCGCCGCCGCCTTCGACCAGTTGATCCTGACCCTGCGTGACGCCCTGGGCCTGTCGGTATTCCTCATCACCCACGACCTCGACACCTTGTACACCATTACCGACCGCATCGCAGTGCTGTCGCAGAAGAAGGTCCTGGTGGCCGGCCCGCTGGCCGAGGTCGAGCAGACCGACGACGCCTGGATTCAAGAATACTTTCATGGCCCACGCGGGCGCGCAGCCGAGCAGGCCGCCACCCGTGCCGGGCAGGAGCGCTGAGCAATGGAAACCCGAGCCCATCACGTTCTTATCGGCCTGGTCACCGTCCTGGTGGTGGCCGGCGCCATGCTGTTCGGCATGTGGCTGGCCAAATCGAGTGTCGACGACGCCTTCAAGGACTACGAAGTGGTGTTCAACGAAGCCGTCTCCGGCCTATCCCGCGGCAGCCCGGTGCAGTACAACGGCATCAAGGTAGGCGATGTGTCCACCCTGCGCCTGGACCCGAAAGACCCGCGCCGGGTACTGGCACGGGTGCGCCTGAGCGCCGACACCCCGGTGAAGGAAGACACCCAGGCCAAGCTGACCCTGGCCGGCGTGACCGGCAACTCGTTCATCCAGCTCAGCGGGGGCACCCCGCAAAGCCCCGAGTTGAAAGGCAAGGACGGCAAGCTGCCGGTGATCATCGCATCGCCCTCGCCAATCTCGCGCCTGCTCAATGACAGCAGCGACCTGGTGACCAACATCAACCTCCTGCTGCATAACGCCAACCAGATGTTTTCCGAGGACAACATCGGCCACCTCAGCAACACCCTGTCCAACCTCGACAAGACCACCGGCGCCTTCGCTGGCCAGCACGGCAGCATCACCCAGGCCATCGAGCAGCTGGTGCAGGTGGGCAAGCAGGCCAGCGCCACCCTGGCCGAAACCCAGGCACTGATGCGCAATGCCAACGGCCTGCTGGGCAGCGAAGGCAAGCAGGCAATCGGCAGCGCCGAGCAGGCCATGCAGTCACTGGCCGAGAGCACCGCCACCATCAACCGCCTGCTCGAGGACAACCGCGAAGCCATCGGCGACGGTGCCCAGGGCCTGAACCAGCTGACCCCGGCGATTCGCGAGCTACGCGAAACCCTAAACGCACTCAAAGGCATTTCCCGGCAACTGGAGGCCGACCCTAGCGGCTACCTGCTCGGCCGCGACAACAACAAGGAGTTCCAACCATGAAACCGTCGCTGCGCCTGCTGGCCCTGGCGGCCGCACTGAGCCTGGCCAGTGCCTGCTCGATCCTGCCGCAGAGCGAGCCCGTCGACCTGTACCGTCTTCCGGTGAACCAGCCCGGCCGGACGGCGCCGGCGCTGGACTGGTCATTGCGCCTGAACAAGCCGCTGGCCAGCGAAGTGCTGGCCGGGCCACGGATTGCAGTGATTCCCCAGGGCGATGTGGTCAGCAGCTACAAGGGCGCGCGCTGGAGCGACGCAGTGCCGGTGCTGCTGCGCAACCGCCTGCTCGACGGTTTCCAGCGTGACGGCCAGGTACAACGCCTTAGCGCCGACGACAGCAACCTGCAAGCCGACTACGAGTTGGCTGGCGAGCTGCAGGCGTTCCAGACCGAATACCGCGCGGGCGGGGCGGTGGAGGTGGTGATCCGCTATGACGCACGCCTGGTCCAAGGCCGCAACCAGCGCATTCTGGCCAGCAAACGCTTCGAAATCCGCCAGCCGCTGGCCGACAAGCAGGTGTCAGCGGTGGTTGCCGGCTTCGGGAAAGCCTGCGACCAGCTGACCGGGCAGGTGGTGAGTTGGACCATTGCGCAAGCAGCCAGCGTTCCCGCTCACTGAACCCCTGCCTGCTTTTTGTGGGAGCGGCCTTGTGTCGCGAAAGGGCCGCGAAGCGGCCCCGGCATTCTTGCATGAGCGCCGAAATCCTGGGGCCGCTGTGCGGCCCTTTCGCGACGCAAGGCCGCTCCCACAAGGGTCCGCGTCAGGCGAAGAACCAGTAGCAGACGAATATCGCCGCGATCACACCGGAAAACTCCGCCAGCAAGGCGCAGCCGACGGCATGGCGCACGCGCTGGATACCCACCGCACCAAAGTAAACCGCCAGCACGTAGAAGGTGGTTTCGGTACTCCCCTGAATCGTCGCCGCCACCAGCGCCGGGAAGCTGTCCACACCGTGGGTCTGCATGGTCTCGATCAGCATCGCCCGCGCCGCACTGCCGGAGAACGGTTTGACCAGCGCCGTGGGCAAGCCCTCGACGAAGCGGGTGTCCAGGCCCAGCCCAGTCACCGCATGACGAATACCGTCCAAGGCCAGCTCCAGGGCGCCTGAGGCCCGCAATACACCCACCGCCACCAGCATCGCCACCAGGTAAGGCAACAGGCCCTTGGCCACATCGAAACCTTCCTTGGCGCCTTCGACAAAGGCTTCATACACCTTGACCCGCTTCAAGGCGCCGATCACCAGGAACAGGGTGATCACGCCAAACAACGTGAGGTTGCCCAGGATCGACGAAAGGCTGGCCAGCGCGGCCGCCGAAAGGGTGCCGAGAAAGGCCATGAAGCCGCCCAGCAGCAAGGCACCGGGAATCAGGTAGGCAAGCACTACCGGGTCCCACAGGCGCAGGCGCTGCATCACTGCCACCGACAGCAGGCCGACCAAGGTGGAGACGCTGGTGGCCAGCAGGATTGGCAGGAACACTATGGTCGGGTCCGCCGCACCTTGCTGGGCCCGATACATGAAGATGGTCACAGGCAGCAGGGTCAACGACGATGCGTTGAGCACCAGGAACAGGATCTGCGCGTTGCTCGCCGTGGTACTGCTGGGGTTCAACTCCTGCAGCGCGCGCATGGCCTTCAGGCCGATCGGCGTGGCGGCGTTGTCCAGCCCAAGGCCGTTGGCGGCGAAGTTCATGGTGATCAGGCCCAGGGCCGGGTGGCCGGGCGGAACTTCCGGCATCAGCCGGGCAAACAGCGGGCCGAGCACCTTGGCCAGCCACTCGACGATGCCAGCCTTCTCGGCGATCTTGAGAAAGCCCAGCCACAGGGTCAGCGTGCCGAACAACAGCACCATCACCTCGACCGACAACTTGGCCATGGCGAATATGCTCTCGACCATCGCCGCGAAGATGCTGGCGTTGCCGCCTATTAGCCATTGGACCAGGGCGGACACTGCCGCCACCAGGAAAAAGCCAAGCCAAAGGCCGTTGAGCATCCGTGTGTTCCCCCTGAAAAATGCCCGAATGATAGCGTATCGGGGCGCATGGCTGGAGACCGCAGACCTGACACAGGGATCGCGCAGGCCTCGAGAAAAGGGTCCGCGAGCAGCCTGGAATCTCACAGGCAACAAAAAGCCCCGACAGGTCGGGGCTTCTTGTTCAGCTCATCAGGCTCAGCGCTTGGCAGCTTCGCCAACCATGGCCGCTTCCTGCTTGCCGGCCATCAGCGAGGCGTAGTACTTCTCGCCCTTGGCGGCGTCGTACATGCCTTCCCAGCGCGCGATGACCAGGGCTGCCAGGGCGTTGCCCACAACGTTCAAGGCGGTACGAGCCATGTCCATGATGCGGTCGACACCGGCGATGAAGGCCAGGCCTTCCAGCGGGATACCCACGCTGCCCAGGGTGGCCAGCAGCACCACGAAGGAAACACCCGGTACGCCAGCGATACCCTTGGAGGTGACCATCAGGGTCAGCACCAGCAGCAGCTGCTGGCTCCACGACAGGTCGATACCGTACAGCTGGGCAATGAAGATGGCCGCGATGCTCTGGTACAGGGTCGAGCCGTCGAGGTTGAACGAGTAGCCGGTCGGTACCACGAACGAGCAGATCGACTTCGGAGCACCGTACTTCTCCATCTTCTCGATCACGCGCGGCAGCACGGTTTCCGAGCTGGAGGTGGAGTAGGCGAGAATCAGCTCATCTTTCATGATGCGCATGATCTTGATCACCGAGAAGCCGAACAGGCGGGCAACCAGGCCCAGCACCATGAAGGCGAAGAAGGCGATGGCGAAGTACACCAGTACCACCAGCTTGGCCAGCGGCAGCAGCGAGCTGAACCCGAAGTTGGCCACGGTCACGGCGATCAGGGCGAACACGCCGATAGGGGCGTAGTTCATGATCATGTGGGTGACCTTGAACATAGTCTCGGAAACCGCCTGGAAAGTACGCACCAGCGGGTCGCGCAGCTCTGCCTGCAGGCTCGACAGGCCCAGGCCGAACATCACCGAGAAGAAGATGATCGGCAGCATTTCGCCACGCATCAGCGCTGCGAAGATGTTCGACGGGATCAGGTTCAGCAGGGTTTCGATGAACGCATACTCATGCTGCACCTCGGCCGCGGTAGCCTGGTACTTGGAGATGTCCACTGTACCCAGGGTGCTCATGTCGATGCCGGCGCCCGGGTGGAACAGGTTGGCCAACACCAGGCCGACGACGATGGCGATGGTGGTCACCACTTCGAAGTAGATGATGGTCTTCAGGCCGATGCTGCCCAGTTTCTTCGCGTCGCCAACCCCGGCGATACCCACGATCAGCGACGAAATCACGATCGGGACGACGATCATCTTGATCAGGCGAATGAAGATGTCACCAGCGGGCTGGAGGACGTTGCTGATCCACCATGCCTTTTCTGCACTGAAATGATTCAGTAGAGCGCCGATTGCAACACCCAGGACCAGACCGATGACGATCTGCCAGGCGAGGCTCAGTTTTGCCTTCTTCATGTCTTTACCCTTTGTTCTAGTGGTCATGGGCACCCAACGGAAACGCGCGTAACAGAGCCGTTGGCTAGGTCACGGGCAGCAGCTGCTTCCGTCCGGCGACTTCATGTAAGGACACCGCAGGCGAGCGACAGGGGCGCTCGGCCGGCGAAAAAGGCGGCAACTATTGCGATGGCAAAGGGGGAAATCTAATGCCGGAAACGCATAGCCCATGCCGTTTATGCATAACATTTCTGACCAAAACGGAAGGTTTGCAAGTGCTTGATTTATAACGTTCGGAATCCCGAACAAGACCAAACCGCCATATTTAGGCAGATTTGGCAGGGTATAAATGGCATTGAAGATGGCTTGTTCGACAATCCGAATGGCTGAAATGCCGCTTGAACAAGCGCTGGGGGGATCGAAAAAAATTTGATGTACGGTCGAGACAAAATGTGTCCCGAAGAAGAAATCGCGCAGGAAGAGAGGTTTCCTACATGGCTCCTCGGAAGTCAGGTCTGGTCAGGTGCCTTGATGCCCCCCCCGACCTGAAACTTCCGATTCCGCCTTTCCTGACCCGGCCCATTGCTGGAGGCACTCCCTGTACCCCTAGGCCACTCCGATCCTGCAACAATCAGAACAGCCCGGCCCCTTGGTCATGTGCAGCCCCTCCTCGGGGCGGCGCATCATAGAAGGCTGAAATATAGAAAGGTTCAGCTTCTATTACGTGACAGTGCATGACCTTTCATCCGTACCACGTACAAACGCTCAGTACCAGTTCGGGTCACGCTTGAGCTGCTCCTGCAGCATCGCTTTCATGCCATCGTCCGGCTCACCCAGCCAGCGGTACTGTGCGTGGCGGGTGGGCGACTTGTCATGCGGCAGACCTTCGGGCACCTCCACGAGCATCCCGTAGGCATCATCCTTGTCCCAGCTGAACGCCACGATCAGGCGCTTGTAGGTGCAGTTGTCCTTGCCTTCGCACAACGGGCCGACCAGGTACTTGTCGCCGTCCTCGGTAACTGCAGACATCTGCTGCTGGGAACTGCCGGTCAGATTGACCACCCAGTCAGGCAGGCGTTCCTCGCCTTTGATCGTGTCCTGCCAGGTTTCCCTGTACTCCGGGTCCGAGCCGAGCAACTGGTCGACCCGGACCTGGCCGTCATTGGCCGCCATCGCCGCTGCACTGCCACCCAGTACCAGGGCGGCAGCCAGGGCTGTCCAACGCTTCCTGCCCATCTTCAACCTCGTCCACGTCCAAAGAAGAAGGAGGCTACGAACAGCACCAGGAAGACAATGAACAGAATCTTCGCGATACCCGTGGCAGCGCCCGCGATACCACCGAAGCCCAGTACGGCGGCGACAATGGCGATGATGAGGAAAGTGATAGCCCAACTCAGCATGGTGGTTCTCCTTTCTTTTTCGGAATCGGTTCAGCCGGCGGTCAGAACACCCAGCGGTCCTGGGGTACGACATTTTCCAAGGTGGCCGGTGACGCAGTGGCCTGGCCGGTTGGCAGCGGGTCGGCGGCCTTGACCAGGGTGTTGGCACGGGTTGCCTGAATCTGCGTCAATAGGGCGGTCTGCGCCGCCACTTGCTCGGCCAGGCGTGCGGTCTGCCAGCTGTAATAGAAGAGGCCAGCGGCCAAAGTCAGTACCAGCGCCAGGCTGAGTGACAACACCTGGCGCAGGGGCAGTGCGGCGCTCTGCAAGCGGTTGACGGATTGGCAGTTCATGCCGGCTCCTCCTGCTGTAATTCTTGTTCAAACCTGAATAAGTAATTGCAGCCTGCATGCCAGCCTTTTGATTCAAATAAAATCCTTTGAAATCAAGCGTTTAAACAGGAAGACAATAATCGACAGGGACGTATCCTGCACGATGCCGTCCGTGGGGTCGTGCGAATTGCACGATCAACCTTCGACCTTGGTCGCTACCTTGAGCAGGTCCGCGTCCACCCCACGCACGCCGATGATCTGCCTAGCGATTTCCACGGCGATGGTTTTCTGCTCGCTGCTGACCACTTCGCCTGAAAGCCGAACCAGCCCCTCTTCACTAGCCACTTTCAGGTTCAGGCCATCGAGGTTGCGGCTGAAGCGGTAGCTGTTCTGGATCTTGTCGATGATCCAGCTGTCACTCGGCTGCGGCCCGGTCGGCAGCCCAATCGGAGCTTCCCGGGCCTTGGCCATGGCGGCGGTATCGAGGCTGACCAGGTTGTTGACCAGGTGCACGCCCTCCGTGGTGCGCGCCACCACGCCGGCCAGCTCCTTGGCCTCGGCACTGTCGACCTTGCCGCGCAGGGTCACCACACCTTCGCTGCTCTGTACATCTATAGGTGCCTTCTCGGTTATGCGGCTCCATAGCAGCCGAGCACGGATCACGGCGGCCAGGGTGGCATCCTCCAGGCGCTGGGCGTAGGCACGCAACGCCAGCGGGCGCTCCACCAGCTGGGCATTGACCCGCAGTTGGTTGTCAACTTGCTCGATGCCACGGGTAGCCAGAGCCACATGCTCTGCCAGCTGGCGCTCGACGTCGTTCTCCACCTCACCGGAAAGCCGCGCCTGCTTGCCATCCACCTCGACCTGAATACGGAACGGGTCGAGCATACGGTTCAGCGACAGGGCAGTTTGCAAGGCCCCCTCCAGGCGGGCGTCTTGCACCGGATCGGCGAATACCGGCGTGAACACCGGTAGCAGTGTGGCTGCCAACATGGCGGCTCGGATGGAAAAGGGCATGGCAGTGCCTCCTTTTGTAGGCAAAAACTGAAAATCCTCGCAACCAATGTGCCACCGTGCGCCTCTAAGAAAATCATCTGGAAAGCGCGGCCTCCACGCGCTGATTGGCCAGTGGCTAGCATGCAAAGGACAGGTTCCTTCACAATGGACCATGCAACTTGCCCGATTTTTCCCACACTAAATGAAGATCTTTCCTAAAGGAGCGCAGCACATGGAGTCAGCCCAGGACAACCAAGGCCGCATTCTGCTGGTGGATGACGAGTCCGCGATCCTGCGCACCTTCCGCTACTGCCTGGAGGACGAGGGCTACAATGTGGCAACGGCCAACAGCGCCGCCCAGGCCGAGGCCTTGCTGCAGCGCCAAGTATTCGACCTGTGCTTCCTCGATTTGCGCCTGGGCGAGGACAACGGCCTCGATGTGCTGGCGCAGATGCGTATCCAGGCCCCCTGGATGCGGGTGGTGATCGTAACCGCGCACTCAGCGATCGATACGGCGGTAGACGCGATCCAGGCCGGCGCCGCCGATTACTTGGTCAAGCCGTGCAGCCCCGACCAGCTGCGCCTGGCTACAGCCAAACAGTTGGAAGTACGCCAGCTTTCCGCACGACTGGAGGCCCTGGAAGGTGAAGTGCGCAAACCCAAGGACGGGCTCGACTCGCACAGCCCGGCCATGATGGCGGTACTGGAAACCGCCCGCCAGGTCGCTACCACCGACGCCAACATCCTCATCCTTGGCGAGTCGGGCACAGGTAAAGGTGAACTGGCCCGGGCCATCCACGGCTGGAGCAAGCGCGCGCGCAAATCCTGCGTGACCATCAACTGCCCGTCACTGAACGCCGAGCTGATGGAAAGCGAGTTGTTTGGCCACACCCGCGGCGCCTTCACCGGCGCCAGCGAAAGCACCCTGGGGCGAGTCAACCAGGCAGATGGGGGCACGCTGTTCCTCGACGAGATCGGCGATTTCCCGCTGACCTTGCAGCCCAAACTGCTGCGCTTCATCCAGGATAAGGAATACGAGCGCGTCGGCGACCCGGTAACCCGTCGCGCCGATGTACGTATACTCGCCGCTACCAACCTCAACCTCGAAGAGATGGTGCGTGAGAGCCGTTTCCGCGAAGACCTGCTGTATCGCCTGAACGTCATCACTTTGCACCTGCCGCCGCTGCGCGAGCGCAGTGAAGACATCCTGACCTTGGCCGACCGCTTTCTCGCCCGCTTCGTCAAGGAATACTCTCGGCCTGCGCGCGGCTTCAGTGACGAAGCCCGCACAGCCCTGCTCAACTACCGCTGGCCCGGCAACATTCGCGAACTGCGTAACGTGGTGGAGCGGGCCAGTATCATCTGCCCGCAGGAACGCGTGGAAATCAGCCACCTGGGCATGGGCGAGCAGCCTGCTGGTAACGCCCCTCGCATAGGCGCTGCACTGAGCCTTGATGAGCTGGAGCGCGCCCACATTGGTGCGGTGCTGGCCGCCAGTGACACCCTTGACCAGGCCGCCAAGACCCTGGGGATCGATGCATCCACCCTGTACCGCAAGCGCAAGCAGTACAACCTATGAAATGGCCGCCCATGAAGCTGCGCACGCGGCTTTTCCTCAGCATTTCGGCGCTGGTCACCGTGGCCCTGCTCGGGCTGCTGCTGGGCCTGGTCAGCGTGCTGCAGATGGCCACGGTGCAGCAGCGACTGGTGCGCGATACCACCCACACCTTGGAAATAGGGCTGAAGTTGCGCCAGAACCTTGGCGAACAGTTGACCCTGATCCTCGATGACGAGACCGCCCCGGAAAACCTGCGGCTGCTGCAAGACAACTTCCAGACCCTGCTCAACCAAGGGCTGGACCAAGGTGGCGAGCGCACCGGCTTCAGCAAGGCCAGCAGCAACTACCAGGCCTTCCTCCAGGCCTACCGCGACAGCCCGGCGCCCTCCCGCAGCATGGGCGTTGACCAACCACTCGGGGCCGCGTTCAACCAGGTCCGCACCGATCTGATCGATTCCCACAAGCAGGCCCTGGAGCACATCACCCGCAGCGAGGAGCACACCCGCGACCACGCCCTGCTGGTCAGCGGCGTACTCGGCCTGATGGGTTTGGTGGTACTGGTACTGGGCTTCATCACCGCGCACAACATCGCCCGGCGCTTCGGCCAGCCGATCGAAGCATTGGCCAAAGCTGCCGACCAACTCGGCAAGGGCGATTTCGACGTCACCCTGCCGGTCACACAGGCCACCGAACTGAACCAGCTCACCCGCCGCTTCGGCCTGATGGCCGATGCCTTGCGCAAGCACCAGGCCACCAACGTCGATGAACTGCTGGCTGGCCAGCAACGCTTGCAGGCCGTGCTGGACAGCATCGACGATGGCCTGCTGATAATCGATCGCCAGGGCCGCCTGGAACACCTCAACCCGGTGGCACAGCGCCAGCTGGGCTGGACCGACAGCCGCGCCGGCAGCAGCCTGGCCGAAGCCCTGCAGCGCCCGGAACTGGAACAGCAGCTACGCCAGGTACTGCGCGGCGGCAACCTCGACCGCCAGCCAGACGACCTGAACATGGACGTCGATGACGAAACGCGCCTGCTCGCCTACAGCCTGACCCCGGTCAGCCACCCGCAAGGGCCGATACTTGGCGCAGTGATGGTGTTGCATGATGTAACCGAGCAGCGCGCCTTCGAACGCGTGCGCAGCGAGTTCGTGCTGCGCGCTTCCCACGAGCTGCGCACTCCGGTGACTGGCATGCACATGGCCTTCGGTCTGTTGCGCGAGCGGCTCAAGTTCCCGCCAGAGGCGCGCGAGCATGACCTGCTGGAGACCATTGGCGAGGAAATGCAGCGCCTGACCCAGTTGATCAACGACCTGCTCAACTTCAGCCGCTACCAGAGCGGGATGCAGAAGCTCGAGCTGGCTCCCTGCGCCATAGACGAACTGCTGGAACGTGCACAACATCGCTTTGCCGAGCCGGCGGCGAACAAGCAGATCGAGTTGATCACGGAGCTGGAGCCGCCGCTACCGCGTATCCAGGCCGATGTCGCCCAACTCGACCGGGTGCTGGACAACCTGTTGCACAATGCCATCCGCCATACCGCCAGCGGCGGTCGTATCCGCTTGCATGCACGACGGCATGCGGAGCGGGTGATCATCAGTGTCGAGGACAACGGCGAAGGCATTGCCTATGGGCAACAGGGGCGCATCTTCGAGCCCTTCGTGCAGGTAGGGCGCAAGAAAGGCGGCGCGGGGCTGGGCTTGGCGCTGTGCAAAGAGATCGTGCAGCTGCATGGCGGGCGCATGGGCGTGTTTTCCCGACCGGGGCAGGGGACCCAGTTCTACATGGCACTACCGGTCTGAATGTACCCTGCCCCCGGCCCCATCTTCGGTGCCGGATCAGTCAATGCTCAACCCGCCGCGGCAGCCGACCTCGAGTCACCAGTTCGGCAAACTGCCGGGCATTCAGTGGCCGGGCAAAAAGCCAGCCCTGGCCATAATTGACCCCTTCGCTGTTCAGCAGCACCGCTTGGTCTTCACACTCGATTCCTTCGGCAATCACCCGCAGGTGCAGGTCGTGGGCCATGCGAATGATATGCGGGGCAACACCGCTACTGGCGGCGTCGTGCCCCAACGCATCGATAAACGCCTTGTCGATCTTCAGGCAGTCCACTGGCAGGGTTTGCAAGTACGCCAGGCTGCAATAGCCAGTCCCAAAATCGTCGATCAGCACTTGATGCCCCACTGCGCGCAGCGCCTGGAGGTTGTCGCGAGCCACAACCACGTCGATCAGGCCGCGCTCGGTCACCTCGAAGGCGATCTGGCTGGCCGACACACGGTGCAAGGCCAGCAAGCGTGCCGCCACCCGGCCGATGCGCGGCACCATCACATCACAGGCCGCCAGATTCACCGAAATGTACAAGTTGGGATGCGAGCGCAGCAGTTGCCCTAGCTGTTCCAGCACACGCTGCAGGACAAAGTCCGTGATCTGGCGAATCTGCCCGGTGTTTTCCGCCAAAGGGATGAACAGGTCCGGGCTGGTCAGGGTACCGTCCGGGCGGCGCCAGCGCACCAGAGCCTCGGCCCCGACACAGCGTCGGCTGTCGAGCTCGAAGATCGGCTGGTAGAGCACCTGCAGTTCGCCGCGACGCAAGGCATTCTGCAATTCCGAGCTCATCGACCGCCGCTGCAGGATCAGTTGCAGTACCAGCCAGCCGATGCAACAGGCCGCCAGTACACTGCCGGGGAACAGAAGCCAGAGCATGCCGTTCATCCTCAACGGCAGGCTCGCCCGCGGGGCGATCAGCACCAACTGGTAGTCCGGTGACTTGGTCGGCATTCGATAGATCAGGCGATCGCTGAGTTCAAGCAGCGACTTGTGGCTGGTTGACCAGGCCGAAGGAGGCGGCCATACCTGCGGTGGGCCCAGCACGGGGATGGCCCGGGCACCGTTGTCCAACACCACCACCAGGCTGCCGCCCGGGGGCAGGTCGACCACATCGGTCAGGTGCCCACGAGAGGTGGATACCACGAACTTGCCCCTCCCAAGCATCAGCGCGGCCAGGTTCTCGTTCGGCTCGGTCGTGGTATTCAGCCAGTAGCTGTAGGTCGGCCCTTGGATGTCGGGGGCGCGCAAGGGTTCGAACGCCCGCTCGTCACCGCGGTTTGAGCAGGCCACATCTCCATCCACGTACGCCGCTTCATAAATGAAGCGGGAACTCAGGCCTACCTGCTGCAATGCCGTCAGCATCGCCGGGCTGCAGCCGCGCAAGGGTTGCGCCTGCAGCAGGTCGACCCCTTCGCGCAACTGGCCGAACACCTGCTCGAGGCGCTCCAGAAAGCGTTCGCCCTGGGCGTTCATCTGTGCACTCTCGCTTTGCTTCATCTGTTGCAGGGCAATGCCGATGCTTGCAGAAAGCAACAGTGCCGCGCTGGCCAGTGCTGCCAACGTGGCCAGCATCCAGGGACGGTAAAAAATTTGGCGCAGCAAGGCGATGAGGGCTGACATCGAGGGCATCCAGTTGATTACTAGGTTATAGCAACTGAATCAGGAATCACCTTTGCCGTTTGGCGCTTCGCTACAAGCGCCGAAGGCCGCTTCTAAACAAGAGCCCGTCTCACCTTGGCAGATCAACGCATCCGGTTGAGCACCTGCAGCATCGCCGCCGTCTGCGCATCCGGCATGCCATCGAAGCGCTGCGGGCGGAAACGCATCTGGAACGCGGCGATCACATGGCGGGTGGCAACATCCAGTACCCCAGTCTGCTCGATCGCATAGCCAAACCGCGCCAGCTCCTGCTGGTACCAGCCCACGCTCGGCGGGTTGACGCTGAAATAGGCTTGCTGCCGTGCCACGGCAGTTGCATCCGGCCAGACCCCCAGCCCGGCGTCGGCCAGGCGTTTCCACGGAAATAGCGGCCCAGGGTCAAGCTTGCGCAGCGGCGCGATATCGCTGTGGCCAATGATGTGCCGTGGCTCGATGTTGTTACGCTTGACGATGTCCTTGAGCAGCGCGATCAGCGACTGGACCTGCGCTTCGCTGTAAGGGTGCCAGACCCGCCCATTCGGCGTGTCGGTGAAGCCCGGGTTGACGATTTCGATACCGATGGACGAGGAGTTCAGCCAGGTCCGCCCCTGCCACTGGCTATCACCGGCATGCCAGGCGCGGCGGCTTTCATCCACCAGCTGGTACACCGTCGCCGGGCCGTCACCAATCAGATAGTGGCTGCTGACTTCCCCATGGGTCAGCAACGCCAGGGAACGCTCCAGCGAAGCATTGGTGTAGTGCAGGACAACGAACTGGATGCGGTTGTCCTGGTTGATCGAAGGGTGGCTACGGTCGATGCGCAGGCCGGTCGAGCAACCGGCGACAGACAACAGCAGGAAGGAAATCAGGGTTTTTTTAAGCGTGGAAAGCACGTCAGTGGCCTCAGCGTATGAGCGCTACAGTATAACGTGCTCCCCAAGGGCCGTGCTTGCCGCGAGTCAGCAGCTACCGGCTATGCCAGCTCGATACGGTTGCGTCCCGATTCCTTGGCCCGGTAAAGCGCCGCATCGGCGCGCTTGAGCACCTGATCGCCGCGCTCGCCGGGACGGAATGCACCCAGGCCGATGGACGTGGTGATCACCACCCGTTCGCCCTTGAAGTGGAACGGGCACGCCTCGACCGTGGCCCTCAGCACCTCGGCTATCTGGGCAGCGGCAGCCGGCGAGGTCTGCGGCAGCAGCAGGACAAACTCCTCGCCGCCAAACCGGGCGATGAAGTCATGGCCGCGCAGGCGCTTGCGCAACTGGTCGGCGACGATCTTCAAGACCTTGTCCCCAGCCAGGTGCCCATAGCTGTCGTTGATACGCTTGAAATGGTCCAGGTCGAGGATCGCCATCGCCAGATGGCCGCCGTGTGCCTGCCATTCGAGCATTTCGCGCTCGACCCGCTCGCTCCAGGCTGCACGGTTGGGCAGGCCGGTTAGGGGATCAAGCAAGGCCTTCTGGCGCTGCTCTTCCAAGTGCTCACGGTAGCCGAGCGCCTCTTGCTCCATGTTCGCCACCCGCTCCGACAGCCCTTGCAGGCGTCCAGCCAGCTCCTGTTCGCGGCGATCACGCTCATGCTTGTGCTCATCCATGGTCACCAACAGACCTTCCAGGCGGTTTTCCAGAATATGCTTGAGGCTGTCGACGTCGGCGGCACCTTGCACACTGCTCTGCAACCCATCGACGTGCTCACGCAGCTGGCTATCCAGCTCGCGAGCGGCCGAGCTGTTGTCGGCATGGCCGGCGCTAGCCTCGTGCAGGTGGCTCTGGAAACCTTCCAGGCGTTCGTTGAGCTGCTGCAGGTAGGTTTCGAATTCGTGCTGGCCGCTGTCGGTGATCGCCAGCATGAGCACAGCCAGGTCATCCAGCACCGGTATCAGCTCATACCAGTTCAAGCCCCGGGCGACGCGTTCACGCATCTCTAGCGCCTGGGCCTTGTGTCGCTCCGGCAGGCTGAGGTCATCGAGCAAGCCGATCAGAGTGTGCTCGATGTGCTCGGCAACCTGGCTGTAGGGCGGCTCCACCGCGTAGGGCAGGGCGTAGGGACCATCTTCGCCAAAGGTTTCTTCGAGTGTTTGCGCCGGTCCTGTTTCAACCGGCGGCTCGCTGGCGATAGCTACCGGTGCCGGTACATCGTCCGGGAGCGGCTGCGGCAGCGGGGCTGGTGACAGTTCGGCCGTTTCGATAAGCGCCGGGCCTGGTGCCTCCAGCTCGGGCTCCGATATTACGAGGGCTTCGACAACAGAAGCTGAGGAGGCTGGCAACGGCTGTAGCGCGTCCATGTCGTCGGGCTGCGGGGCATCGACACCGGCAGGTGCCGCCAAAGGCTGCGCCTCGACAACCGGCAGCGCCAGAGGCACAAGCGCTGGCTCGCCTTGTACGCCATCCTCGCGGCCGCCGAACAAGCGCTGCAAGAAGCCGGGGCGGGCCTCCGCCGCCGATTTGCCCAAGGCTGACAGCGCGCGGCCCTGCAAGCCGCTCAACTCGCCCAGCAACGGTGGCAGGTCGCGTGAGTGGGCCACTCCGCCATCGAGCTTCTTCGCCAGCTTTTTCAACGGACGCGACACATCGTTCGGCAATGGCAGGCCTTGCAGCTGGTCGACCAGCGCTGTCAGCGCATCGCTGACCTGGTTCATGCGGGCTTCCCGACGCTGTTCGGAGTCCAGTACCGCCTTCTCAAGACGAGGAATCAACCCGGCAAGGCCGGCGTCCATGTTGTCGCTGCGGATGACCTCGCGCATTTCCTTCATGCACTGGTCTACCACCTTGTCGCTGCCTTCGGCAGCCAGGGTGCTGCGTACCAAACCACGACGCAGCAGGTCGAGACGGGCGTCCCAACGGCGCTCGAGCTTTTCCTGCTGCTCGATGCTTTTCAGGTATTTTTCTTTCCAGCGCTCAGCGTCTTCAGTCATGCCCGGGTCCGCAAACGGTGATGGCAATTAGCTCAGGACCGGCAGCGTATCCACAGTCAATGCATCAGGCAATCGAATCTCGACAGCAACGGGAAGGTGGTCGGAAATTGGCTGCGCCAGCACCTCGACACGCTCCAGCGTGAGGCTTGGGCTGAGCAGGATGTGGTCCAGGCAACGCTGTGGACGCCAGCTGGGGAAGGTGGCCTCGACTTGCGGGGCAATCAGGCCCAGGTCGCGCAACGGCGAGTGCTCCAGCAGGTCGGTGGCATGGGTATTCATGTCGCCCATCAGCACCTGATGGCGGTAGCCGCCAATCAGCTCGCGGATGTAACCCAGTTGCAGGGCGCGGGTCTTGGCGCCGAGGGCCAGGTGCATCATCACCACGATCAGCGCATCTTCGCCCTCACCAAAGCGCACCAGAATCGCACCCCGCCCAGCCGGGCCGGGCAATGGGTGATCCTCGAGCAGTTGTGGCTTCAAGCGGCTGAGCACGCCATTGCTGTGCTGGGCAAAACGCCCAAGGTTGCGGTTGAGTTGCTGGTACCAGTAGGGGAAGGCGCCCAGGTGGGCAAGGTGCTCGACCTGGTTGACATAGCCCGAGCGCAGGCTGCCGCCATCGGCCTCCTGCAAGGCCACCAGGTCGAAGTCGCCCAGCAGTTGGCCAATCTTCTGCAGGTTGCCGGCACGCCCGTTGTGCGGCAGCAGGTGCTGCCAGCTGCGAGTCACGTAATGCCGGTAGCGCTCGGTGCTGATGCCCACCTGGATGTTGAAACTGAGCAGCCGCAGACGACCATCCTCGGGCAGGCCAGGGGCATGCAAGTGATGCTCGTTGACCTGCGGCTGGTGCAGGCCAATGCCACGCGCGGTTCTGAAGCGGCGCATGGGTTACGCCGCTTACTTAGCGGCGCGCTCCTTGGCGATCAGCTGGTCGGCAACGTTTAGAACGCCTTCCGGCCCGCCGGCGGTACCCAGGTCGAAGCGGTATTTGCCGTTGACCACCATGCTCGGTACGCCGGTGATCTCGTACTTCTTCGCCAGTTCCTTGGCCTGGTTGACCTGGCCCTTGATGGCGAACGAATTGAAGGTGGCGAGGAACTTGTCCTTGTCCACGCCCTGGGTGGCGAGGAAGTCGGCCATGTCCTGCGGGTCGGTCAGGCGCTTGCGCTGGTTCTGGATGGCATCGAACACTGCGGCGTGCACCTTCTGCTCGACGCCCATGGCTTCGAGGGTCAGGAACATCTGACCGTGGGCGTCCCAGGGGCCACCGAACATGGCCGGTACACGCTTGAAGTTGACGTCCTTCGGCAGTTTATCGACCCAAGGGTTGATGGTCGGCTCGAAGTGGTAGCAGTGGGGGCAGCCGTACCAGAACAGCTCGACCACTTCGATCTTGCCAGGTACGGAAACCGGAACAGGGTTGCTCAGCTCGATGTATTCCTTGCCGGCGACAGGCTCGGCAGCCTGGATGGCAGTCATACCGAATACGCTGGCAGCGACCAGCGCGGCGCTGAGAATCAGTTTACGCATGCTTTACTCCTGGGCAATCATTGGTCGCCACGACGCGACCTGCACTGAGACAGGCCGGGAACGGGCCAAGTTCTGTAGTGTAACGGCTGCGGACGGAAAAAAGGGCGGTCCGGCCGCCCTTTCATCATTGGCCTACAACATTAACTGAAAGTTAATGCAGCCCCTGGATGTAGCTGGCCAGCGCCTCGATGTCGTGATTGCTCAACTTGCCGGCGATTGTGCGCATGGTCATGGCATCGCCATCGTTGGTGCGGTTGCCTTCGCGGAAGTCGGTGAGCTGCTTGGTCACGTACTGCGCGTGCTGCCCGCCCAGGTGCGGGAAGCCGGCCAAGGCGATACCCGCGCCGTTAGGCGAGTGGCAGCCGGTGCAGGCAGGCATGCCTTTTTCCAGATCTCCACCGTTGAACAGCGCCCGGCCACGCTCGACCAGCTTGGGATCGGCCGCGCCCACGCTGCCTTTCTGGCTGGAGAAGTAGGCGGCGATATCGGCCAGGTCCTGGTCGCTGAACGCGGCCAGCATGCCGGTCATCTCCAGCACGGTACGCTTGCCCGACTTGATATCGTGCAATTGTTTTTCAAGGTAGCGCTGGCCTTGGCCGGCCAGTTTCGGGAAGTTCGGTGCCAGGCTGTTGCCGTCGGGGTTGTGGCAGGCGCCACAGACGGCCGTCTTGGCCTGGCCGGCGGCGGCATCGCCTTTGACGGGTTGCGCAGCAGTGGCCGCACCTGCGACACCCAGGGTCAACAGCAGACTCACGACTAGTTTGTTCATCAGCTAATCCAACACGGCTAAGGGTGAAATGTTATGTATCGGGACTGCCACTCATCCAAAGGATGACCAAACGGTAGTCCTCGGCACTGCAGTCCATGCACAATCCACGCGGCGGCATAGCCTTGAAACCCTGGGTCACGTGCTTCACCAGTACATCCATGCCTTGCGCCAGCCTTGGCTCCCATGCTGCCCGGTCACCCTGCCTGGGTGCCTGTGGCAACTGCCCGGTGTGACAGGCCGCACACGTGCGGTTGTACAACACCTCGGGATCCTGTGTAGCCTGTGCGCTGAAAAACGGCAGGAACATACCGACAGCAAGCAGCCATTTCGCCATGCGGAACGACCTTCAGGGTTGGGGGCCGCGCTGCGTTCTGTTGCGCGAGCTATTGTTCGACACCCCATGCCCGTTCTCCTTCGCCGGGAGAATGAGCACACAAAAACTGGGGCATTATATACTTCCGCCATCCAAACGGAAACGACACCGCTTGCCAGGCTCGGGCCTATAGAGTCAGGCAACACCCACATCGGATATCCCATGCAAGTCAAGAACCCCATCCTCGGCCTCTGCCAGAAAGCCAAATTCGCCCTCAGCGCTGCCAAGGTCGAACAATGCCCGGACGACCAGGGTTACGAGGTGGCTTTCGCCGGCCGCTCCAACGCCGGCAAATCCAGCGCCCTCAACACCCTGACCCATGCCAGCCTGGCACGCACCTCGAAAACCCCCGGGCGCACCCAGCTGTTGAATTTCTTCAGTCTGGACGATGAACGGCGTTTGGTCGACCTGCCAGGCTACGGTTATGCAAAAGTCCCGATTCCGCTCAAGCAGCACTGGCAGAAACACCTGGAAGCCTACCTGGGCAGCCGGGAGTGCCTGCGTGGCGTGATCCTGATGATGGACGTGCGCCACCCGATGACCGACTTCGACAAGATGATGCTCGACTGGGCCAAGGCCAGCAGCATGCCGATGCACATCCTGCTGACCAAGGCCGACAAGCTGACCCACGGCGCGGGCAAGAACACCCTGCTCAAGGTGCAGTCGGAAATCCGCAAGGGTTGGGGCGATGGCGTGACCATCCAGCTGTTCTCGGCGCCCAAGCGCCTGGGCTTGGAAGAGGCATACCGGGTGCTGGCGGACTGGATGGAGCTGGAAGACAAGCCAGTCATTTGAATGTTTGCTCGTAACCTGTGGGAGCGGGTTTACCCGCGAATGCGGCGGTGCATCCGACATCGCATTCGCGGGTAAACCCGCTCCCACAGGGCTCTCTATTAGCCCTAAGTCAAATTCCGGGCAAAAAAAACCCCGGACTTCGTATGGGGAGGGGGAAGTTCGGGGTCCAAGTCCGGACCGCTAGGGCGGGGTCCAGATATCTGCCAACACTTAACACAACATAGGAGCATCGAAAGGCTTCACCAGCCATTCAGTTACTCTGAGTTCCGTTTCACCGGTTTAGTTCCAGAGCCCTGAAAACTATTTGCGATAGTTTCATGAAACTTCAGCACCGCTGGCACTGAGCAGTGCCGGATCCGCATCGCTACAACACGGATCCTACACAGCTTTCCCCACCCGATCAGTGAGCTTCGTCCCAATTCGCACCAATTCCTGCCTCGACCAGCAGCGGCACATCCAGTTTCGCGGCCTTGCTCATGTGCTGGCGAATTTCATCTTTCACCAGCTCCACCAGGTCCTCGCGCACTTCCAGCACCAGTTCGTCGTGCACCTGCAGGATCACCCGGGCATCCAGCCCGCTCTCGCTCAGCCAGTTATCCACATTGACCATGGCCCGCTTGATGATGTCGGCCGCAGTGCCCTGCATCGGGGCGTTGATCGCCGTGCGCTCGGCGCCTTTGCGCAGGGCCGGGTTCTTGGCATTGATATCCGGCAGGTACAGGCGGCGGCCGAACAGGGTTTCTACAAAGCCTTGCTCCGCCGCCTGGGCGCGGGTGCGCTCCATGTACGCCAACACGCCCGGATAGCGGGCGAAGTAGCGGTCGATGTAATCCTGCGACTGCTTGCGGTCGACGCCGATCTGCTTGGCCAGGCCAAAGGCGCTCATGCCGTAGATCAGGCCGAAGTTGATGGCCTTGGCACTGCGGCGCTGATCGGTGGTGACGTCTTCCAAGGCTACGCCGAATACTTCCGCCGCCGTGGCGCGGTGCACGTCCAGGTTGTTGCGGAAGGCATGCAGCAAGCCTTCGTCCTTGGCCAGGTGGGCCATGATGCGCAACTCGATCTGCGAGTAGTCCGCCGCCAGCAGCTTGTAACCCGGGCTGGCAACGAAAGCCTGGCGGATGCGCCGGCCTTCGGCAGTACGGATCGGGATGTTCTGCAGGTTCGGGTCGCTGGATGACAGTCGACCGGTGGCCGCCACCGCCTGCTGGTATGAGGTGTGGATACGCCCGGTGCGCGGGTTGATCTGCCCCGGCAGCTTGTCGGTGTAGGTGCTCTTGAGCTTGCTCAGGCTGCGGTACTGCATCAGTACCTCCGGCAGCGGGTAGCCTTGCTCGGCCAGTTCGTCGAGCACCGCTTCTGCCGTGGATGGCTGGCCCTTGGTGGTCTTGCTTAGCACCGGCATGCCCAGCTTGTCGTATAGGATCGCGCCCAGTTGCTTGGGCGAGCCGAGGTTGAACTCCTCACCGGCCAGCTCATAGGCGCGCTGCTCGAGCTCGGCCATCTTTAGCCCCAGCTCACCGCTCTGCACCTGCAGCAACGCGGCATCGACCAGCGCCCCCTGGCGCTCGATCTTGGCCAGCACCGGCACCAGCGGCATCTCGATGTCCATCAGCACCGGCTGCACGCTCGGCGTCTGCGCCAGGCGCGCCTGCAGCGCCTGGTGCAGGCGCAGGGTGATGTCGGCGTCTTCGGCAGCGTAGGGGCCGGCCTTGTCAAGGTGGATCTGGTTGAAGGTCAGCTGCTTGGCGCCCTTGCCGGCGATATCCTCGAAGGCAATGGTGGTATGGTCGAGGTACTTCTGCGCCAGGCTGTCCATGTCGTGACGGGTGGCGGTGGAGTTCAGCACGTACGACTCGAGCATGGTGTCGTAGGCAACGCCGCGCATTTCGATGGCGGGCGAGCCATTGGCAAGGATGTTGATATCGTACTTGGCGTTCTGCCCGACCTTGGCCTTGCCCGGGTCTTCCAGCAGTGGCTTCAGCGCCAGCAGCACGGCAGTGCGGTCCAACTGGGCCGGCGCGCCTTCATAGTCGTGAGCCAGCGGCACATAGGCCGCTTCGTGCGGTTCAACGGCGAACGACAGGCCGACCAGCTGGGCCTGCTGAGCGTCCAGGCCGGTGGTCTCGGTGTCGAAAGCGAACAATGGCGCCTGGCGCAGCTTCTCCAGCCAGAAGTCGAAACGGGCCTGATCGAGAATGGTTTCGTACCTGGGCTCGACCTTGGCCACCTGCTCCGCGACCGGCGCGATTTCGTCACCGGCCTTGGCAGCGTCACGCTGCACCTCGGCGATCCAGCTCTTGAATTCCATCTCGGTGTACAGCGCCAGCAACGCGTCGCGATCAGGTTCGCCGCACACCAGGGCATCTACTTCGATATCCAGCGGCACATCGACCTTGATGGTAGCCAGCTCATAGGACAGGAACGCCGCGTCGCGGTGCTCTTCCAGCTTGGCCGGCAGGGTCTTGGCACCGCGAATGGCCAGCGTCGGGACCTTGTCCAGATTGGCATACAGGTCGCTGAGACCGCCGCCGATACCGGTCAGCAGGCCCACCGCGGTTTTTTCGCCCACGCCCGGCACTCCGGGGATGTTGTCGACCTTGTCGCCCATCAGCGCCAGGAAGTCGATGATATGTTCCGGCCCGACGCCAAATTTCTCGTGCACGCCAGCCACGTCCAGCACGCTTCCGGTCATGGTGTTGACCAAGGTAATGTGCCCGTCCACCAGCTGCGCCATATCCTTGTCACCGGTCGAGATGATCACCGGGCGGTCCAACGCGGCGCTGCTGCGCGCCAGGGTGCCGATCACGTCGTCGGCCTCGACCCCCTCGACGCACAGCAGCGGGTAGCCCAGCGCCTTGACGCTGGCGTGCAGCGGCTCGATCTGTACCCGCAGGTCGTCAGGCATGCTCGGGCGGTTTGCCTTGTATTCAGCGAACATGGCATCGCGGAAGGTGCCACCCTTGGCGTCGAACACCACCGCGAACAGGCTGTCGGGGTATTGCTTGCGCAGGCTCTTGAGCATGTTCAGCACCCCCTTCACCGCGCCGGTCGGCATGCCTTTGGAGGTAGTCAACGGCGGCAGCGCGTGGAAGGCGCGGTACAGGTAGGAGGAACCGTCCACCAGGACGAGGGGCGCTTGGCTCATGAGCAGAATCAACCTTTTCGACGGGTCCGGCGCTAGAATAGCCAGAATCATTGACGACAAAGGGACAAGGTTATCATGCGTACACTCAATCGCCTGTTACTGCTCGGTCTGTTGGCCACCATGCCTGTCGTCACCCTGGCGGCGGACGACGCCCCCTCGGCCGATCCCGAGGTGACCATTCGCACGGAAGGCGACAAAACCATCCAGGAGTACCGGCAGAACGGGTTCCTGTATGCGATCAAGATCACGCCGAAAAACGGCAAGCCTTATTTCCTGGTACGCGCCGATGGCTCTGATGGCAATTTCATTCGTTCCGACCAGCCGGACATGCTGATTCCGTCCTGGAAGATCTTCGAGTGGTAATCTGACGCGCACCGTTCACATCAACCCGGCACTTCCCGGCGGAAGTGCCCGTATGGGCAAATTTTCATCATGTCAGTCTTCACCCCCGTGACCCGGCCTGAGCTGGAAACCTTTCTGGCGCCGTACGCGCTGGGTCGTCTGCTCGATTTCCAGGGCATCGCCGCCGGCACCGAGAACAGCAATTTCTTCGTCAGCCTCGAACAGGGGGAGTTCGTCCTGACGCTGATCGAGCGCGGGCCCAGCGAGGACATGCCGTTCTTCATCGAGCTGCTGGACACTTTGCACGCAGCCGACATGCCGGTGCCCTATGCAATACGCGACCGCGACGGCAATGGCCTGCGCGAGCTGTGCGGCAAGCCGGCGCTGCTGCAGCCACGGCTGTCGGGCAAGCACATCAAGGCACCGAACGCCCAGCACTGCGCCCAAGTCGGCGAGCTGCTGGCGCACATTCACCTGGCTACCCGCGAGCACATCATCGAGCGCCGCACCGACCGCGGCCTGGACTGGATGCTGGCTTCGGGTGCCGAGTTGCTGCCGCGCCTTACCGCCGAGCAAGCCGCGCTGCTGCAACCGGCTCTGGATGAAATCAGTGCGCACAAGGCACAGATCCTGGCCCTGCCACGGGCAAACCTGCATGCCGACCTGTTCCGCGACAACGTGATGTTCGAAGGCACCCACCTGACCGGTGTGATCGACTTCTACAACGCTTGTTCCGGGCCGATGCTGTATGACATTGCCATCACCGTGAACGACTGGTGCCTGGATGAACACGGCGCGATCGATGTGCCACGCGCCCAGGCGTTGCTGGCGGCCTATGCGGCGCTGCGGCCGTTCACCGCGGCCGAAGCTGAGCTGTGGCCGGAGATGTTGCGGGTAGGCTGCGTGCGCTTCTGGCTGTCGCGCCTGATTGCAGCGGAATCGTTTGCCGGAATGGATGTGATGATCCACGACCCGAGCGAGTTCGAAGTGCGTTTGGCGCAGCGCCAGCAGGTGGCTTTGCACCTGCCGTTCGCCCTCTAGAGCGTGTCTGCTTCTTCGCGGGTAAACCCGCTCCCACACAGGCGTGAGGCTGGCGCTATCCCTGTGGGAGCGGGTTTACCCGCGAAGAGGCCGGTACAGGCTTACAACTGTTCCAGGCACCCAACCAGGTCGCCACCCAGCTTCTCCAGCAAGCGCTCATAGCCCTTGCCATCCACCGGGTCGGTACCGCCCAAGGCATCCAGCTCGGCCAGGCGCACCGGCAGCCCGGCGGTCAAGGTCTCGGCTAGCCGGGGCCGCAGCGGCGGTTCGCTGAACACACAGGTCTTGCCCACTTCCTGCAGACGCTTGCGCATGGCTGCCACGTGCTGCGCACCCGGCTGCACCTCGGACGCTACGCTGAACACCCCGGTGTGCTTCAGGCCATACTCGGCCTCGAAATAGTCGAATGCTTCGTGGAACACGAAGTACGGCTTGCCGGCAATCCCGGCCACCCGCGCCTTGATCCGCTTATCCAATGCGTCCAGGCGTTCGTCGAAGGCCTTGAGGTTGCTCTGGTAGCGCACCGTATTGGCTGGATCGATCTGCGCCAGGTCATCCGCCATCTTCGCTGCAATTACACGCGCATTGACTGACGATAGCCACAGGTGAGCATCCAGGCTGCCCGGGCGGTGGTCGTGGTCATGGTCATCGTGGTCTTCTTCCTCATGGGAATGGCTGTCCTCGCCAAAATGCCGAAGCTTCATGCCCGGTAGCGCCTGCACGGCCACAGTGGGCTTGCTGCGATTGCCCAGTACCCGCGGCAGGAAGCCCTCCATGTCCGGGCCGATCCAGTACAGCAGGTCGGCATCGCCTACCCGCCGTACGTCGGACGGGCGCAGCGCGTAGTGGTGTGGCGAAGCCCCCGGAGGCAGCAATACCTCAGGGGTGCCAACACCGTCCTGCACGGCAGCGGCAATCTGCTGCAGGGGTTTGATACTGGTCAGCACGCGCACGTCGGCCTGGGCGGAAAATGCGATGAAAGCGACAAAAAGGACTAGGAATCGGGACACGGTGAATACTCGAGTCGTCAGAAACAGGTAACATAATAACGTCTCCATCCAGAACCGTCGCTGCCCATGTCCATCACGCCGCTGGCCAACCGTCCTCACGATCATTCCCATTGCGTACACAGCGCATTGGCTGAAGCCGACGCCTTGTGCACCCGCCAGGGCCTGCGCCTGACCGCGCTGCGCCGTCGAGTGCTGGAACTGGTGTGGCAAAGCCACAAGCCGCTGGGCGCCTACGATATCCTCGCCGTGCTCAGTGAGCAGGACGGCCGCCGAGCCGCGCCCCCCACGGTGTACCGTGCGCTGGACTTCCTGCTGGAAAACGGCCTGGTCCACCGCATCGCCTCGCTCAACGCATTCATCGGCTGCAGCCACCCGGAACACCTGCACCAGGGCCAGTTCCTGATCTGCCGGGCCTGCCATGTGGCAATCGAACTGGAACAGGACAGCATCAGCGAAGCCATCATCAGCAGCGCCAAGGGCGTGGGCTTCGCGGTCGAGACCCAGACGGTGGAAGTGGTCGGCCTTTGCAGCAATTGCCGGAGCGCGGCATGAGCGATGCACTGATCCGCCTGGAGCAGGTCGGTGTCACCTTCGGTGGCGAGGCGGTGCTCGACAGCATCGACCTGTCAGTCTCACCTGGCCAGATCGTCACGCTGATCGGCCCCAACGGCGCGGGCAAGACCACCCTGGTGCGCGCCGTGCTCGGCCTGCTCAAGCCGCACCGCGGCAAGGTATGGCGCAAGCCGAAACTGCGCATTGGCTACATGCCGCAAAAGATCCAGGTCGATGCCACGCTGCCGCTGTCGGTACTGCGCTTCTTGCGCCTGGTGCCCGGTGTAGACCGCGCGGCAGCCTTGTCGGCGTTGCAGGAAGTGGGTGCGGAGCAGGTGATCGACAGCCCAATCCAGACCATTTCCGGCGGCGAGATGCAGCGCGTGCTGCTGGCCCGCGCCCTGCTGCGCGAACCCCAGCTGCTGGTGCTCGACGAGCCGGTGCAGGGCGTAGACGTGGTCGGCCAGACCGAGCTGTACAACCTCATTACCCGCCTGCGCGACCGCCACGGCTGCGGCGTGCTGATGGTTTCCCACGACTTGCACCTGGTGATGAGCGCCACCGACCAGGTGGTGTGCCTGAACCGCCACGTGTGCTGCTCGGGCCACCCCGAGCAGGTAAGCGGCGACCCGGCATTCGTCGAGCTGTTCGGCCAGACCGCCGCACCCAGCCTGGCCATCTACCACCACCATCACGACCACAGCCACGACCTGCACGGCTCGGTGGTCACCCCTGGCACCCATGTTCACGGAGCGCACTGCAAGCATGGCTGATTTTCTTCTCTACGCCCTGCTTGCCGGTTTGTCCCTGGCACTGGTGGCCGGCCCACTGGGCTCCTTCGTGGTATGGCGGCGCATGGCCTATTTTGGCGATACCCTGTCCCACGCCGCCCTGCTCGGCGTGGCCCTGGGCTTTGCCATGGACGTCAGCCCGGCGCTGGCGGTAACCGTGGGCTGCCTGTTGCTGGCGATCTTGCTGGTGACCTTGCAGCAACGCCAGCCGCTGGCCTCCGACACCCTGCTCGGCATACTCGCCCCCAGCACATTGTCGCTGGGCCTGGTGGTGCTGAGCTTCATGCATGATGTACGCATCGACCTGATGGCCTACCTGTTCGGCGACCTGCTGGCCATCAGCACCACCGACCTGGCCTGGATCCTCGGCGGCAGCGCGCTGGTGTTGCTGCTGCTCGCTGCGCTGTGGCGGCCGTTGCTGGCAGTCACCGTGCACGAAGAGCTGGCCATGGTCGAAGGCCTGCCGGTGGCCGGGCTGCGCATGGCGCTGATGCTGCTGATCGCGGTGGTGATTGCCGTGGCCATGAAGATCGTCGGCGTGCTGCTGATCACCTCGCTGCTGATCATTCCTGCCGCTGCGGCGCAACGTCACGCCCGCTCTCCCGAGCAGATGGCCCTGGGCGCCAGCCTGCTGGGCGTGACCGCGGTATGCGGCGGCCTGGCCATGTCCTGGTTCAAGGACACCCCCGCAGGCCCATCGATCGTGGTATGCGCGGCGGTGCTATTCTTGCTGAGCCTGGCCCTGCCAAAACGCTGAAAAACAGGGCGCGTGAAGGCGCGCCCTGCAACCTTTTCGCACGTAAAGGGTCTGTAAGACTTGTTTTCGAGCGTGCGCACCTGGGTGTAGACTTGCTCGCTTTTTGCGCAAATAGAGAGTCGCAGGAATGAAGCCGTTCGCCTCCCGTTATCTGCTTGTTGCCGCGTTTTCCCTGTTCCTGGCTGCGTGTTCCAGCGCGCCGGTCGAACAGGCCACCGCACCTGCCCAAGCCGATGCCTGGCAGCAGTTGCAACAGAACATCGCCAGCAACGAGCTGGCCACCGCCGAAGACCAGCTGGCAGCCCTGCAGGCCCAGGCGCCGGACGACGCGCGCCTGGAGCAATACCAGCGCCAGCTTGCCGAAGCCTACCTGCAACGCAGCC
The DNA here is from genome assembly GCF_023093815.1 of Pseudomonas sp. PNPG3. Lineage (NCBI taxonomy): Bacteria > Pseudomonadati > Pseudomonadota > Gammaproteobacteria > Pseudomonadales > Pseudomonadaceae > Pseudomonas > Pseudomonas sp. PNPG3. The sequence continues at coordinate 66,048 of NZ_JALLKV010000021.1, read as the reverse complement.
AGATCTTCCTGCAGAAGGGTGATGTGAACGCTGCCGCCACCGCCCTGGCCCGTGCCCGCGCGCTGATGCCGCAGGCCCCGGCAGTGACTGGTGGCGATACCGTGACCCAGGCGCGCAAAGCCGAGCTGGAGAAGGCTGAAGCGGCGTTGAAAGCGGCCGAGGCCAAGCCCAAGGCGCGCATCATCGATCCGGCTGCACCGAGCACCGTCGTGGCCTTGAAGACTACCGACAGCCGCGCCATGCGTCGCCAGCTGGATGACATTGCCGCCGATGTGGTGAGCTATCAATGCGACGTGGTGTTCCAGGTGCCGCGTACCGAAGATGCGCCTTGGCTGAAGACCTTGCTGGAGAAACGCGTGCGCAAGATCGACAGCGGGTTCGAGCTGAAGCAGAAGCACGAGATTCAGCGGGCGTTGCCGGCGCAGGTGGTTCTGGTTCCGCATCAGCGTTAAGAATCTGGGGGCGCTGCGCGCCCCTTTCGTGACACAAGGCCGCTCCTACAAGGGAATGCGATCTCCTGTAGGAGCGGCCTTGTGTCGCGATGGGGTGCAAAGCAGCCCCTTAGGCAGGCACAGCCTCCGCAGCCGCCTCCCGCTCCCACACCCGATGCCCCTCTACCGCTTTGACGAAGGCATCCACGGTCTTTTGCTCGTCCCCCAGCAGCAACCCCTTGTCTTCTTTCAGCCCCAAGCTGCCCAAAAGCTCTTTGGTCACCACCATCGCCTTCAGGTGTTTGTAGCCCTCCAGCAGGAAGTGCTTGGCCAAACCACTGCCTGCCAGCGCATCGGTCGAGGCCTTGCCCGCTGGCACAACAATCCCGTCAAACATGATCGAGGGCATCCCTTCCATGGAGGCATCCACCGGCAGTTGCTTACCGTCCGCGGCCATCACCGGTGCCGAGGTCGGCCCAAGCAGCATCGGCCGGGCACTGTGCGCCTCCAGAGCCTTGACCAGCTTGTCCACGCTGGCAGCGTCTACGCCATCTGCCACCAGCACGGCAATCTTGCGCCCCTTGATGCCAACCGAGCCCGGGTGGTTCATCTGGCTCAGGGCAGGCGACTGCGCAAGCTGGCTTCCCTTCACTTGCACAGTGCCTGCGCTCGGTGCAGGCAAACCGAGGTTGGCAGCAACCGCAGCCGCCAGCTTCAGGTCGATATTGGCGAGAATCTCATTCACTTCCCGAGCACGGATCGTCTCCCGCTCCACCTTGCCCAGCTCAAAGCTGTAAGCCTTGATGATGTGCTGCTGCTCGGTCGGGCTCATGCTCTGGAAGAACAACCGCGCCTGCGAGAAATGGTCGCTGAACGAATCGCTGCGCTGGCGGATCTTGTGCGCATCGATACGCTCCTGGTAGCTCTCGAAGCCGCCATCCTGCGCCGCTGGTGGCGTTTCCTTCGGCCAGCCACCGTCGATGGAATTGGGCTCGTAGGATGCGCGACCCTTGTGCACCAGATGCTGATGCAAGGCGTCACGCTGGTTGTTGTGGTTAGGAGCGACGGGGCGGTTGATCGGGATCTGGTGGAAGTTGGGCCCGCCGAGGCGGCTAAGCTGCGTGTCGGTGTAGGAGAACAGCCGTCCCTGCAACAAAGGGTCGTTGGTAAAGTCGATGCCAGGCACGATATGAGCCGGGCAGAACGCCACCTGCTCCACTTCGGCAAAGAAGTTGTCCGGGTTGCGATTCAGGACCATCTTGCCCAAAGGTGTAACCGGCACCAGTTCTTCCGGGATTATCTTGGTCGGGTCCAGCAGGTCGAAATCGAATTTGTGCTCGTCGGCTTCCGGCACGATCTGCACACCCAGTTCCCATTCAGGGTAATCACCCGTCTCGATAGCCTCCCACAGGTCGCGACGCTGGAAATCAGCATCCTTGCCTGCCAGCTTCTGCGCTTCGTCCCATAGCAAGGAGTGCACACCCTGGCGCGGTTTCCAGTGGAATTTGACGAAACTGGCTACGCCCTGGGCGTTGATCAGGCGGAACGTATGCACCCCGAACCCTTCCATCATCCGCAAGCTGCGCGGGATAGCGCGGTCCGACATAGCCCACATGACCATATGGGCCGACTCCGGTACCAGCGAGACGAAATCCCAAAAGGTGTCATGGGCCGAAGCGCCGGTCGGGATCTCGTTGTGCGGCTCCGGCTTTACGGCGTGGACGAAATCCGGGAATTTGATCGCATCCTGGATGAAGAACACCGGCATGTTGTTGCCCACCAGGTCGAAGTTGCCCTCGTCGGTGTAGAACTTCACAGCAAAGCCCCTCACGTCACGCACGGTGTCGGCTGAGCCGCGCGGGCCTTGTACCGTGGAAAATCGCACGAAGACGGGCGTGACTTTCTCCGGGTCCTGCAGGAAGCCGGCTTTGGTCAGCTCGGCGTGGTTGCCATAGCTCTGGAAATAGCCATGCGCCCCTGTTCCTCGCGCATGCACGATGCGCTCAGGAATGCGCTCGTGGTCAAAGTGCGTGATCTTCTCTCGCATGATGAAATCTTCGAGCAACGAGGGGCCTCGATCACCCGCCTTGAGCGTGTTCTGGTTGTCAGCGATGCGCACCCCCTGGTTGGTACGCAACGCTTTGCCTGTGGCATCGCTTCGGTCAGCCTCCAGGCTCTGCAACTTGGCGTTGGTATTGGCCCGGTCCGGGGTCTGGGTGCCAGCGGCCTCGCTGTGCTTTGGCGCGTCCGTGTTCTTGCTGGGCATGATCGGCTCTCCTCGTCAGTCTTAAGGCATACCCGTTTCGGGCTGTGTGCAAGTAGTGACCGGAAGGCTTTGCCGAGCGTTCAATCAGGATTACCGGTTGTCGCGATATGCCCGAAGGATTGGTGCATTACGAAATAAATGCTAAGAACAGCTATGGGAAAAGGCTAAAATGCGCGACCCCAGCTAACCGCTGACCCAAATTCCATGCGCCCCACAAGGTTCGCTACGTGATCGAGTTCCAACAGGTACACAAGACCTACCGCGTCGCCGGTAGGGAAATCCCCGCACTGAATCCGACCAGCCTGACCATCGAAGATGGCCAGGTGTTCGGCCTGATCGGCCATTCCGGCGCCGGCAAGAGCACCATGCTGCGCCTGATCAACCGCCTGGAAGAGCCTTCCGGCGGCAAGATCATCGTCGACGGCGAAGACGTTACCGCGTTCAACGCGAGCCAGCTGCGCGGTTTCCGTCAGCAGGTCGGGATGATTTTCCAGCACTTCAACCTGCTGGCCTCCAAGACTGTCGCCGACAACGTCGCCTTGCCACTGACCCTGGCCGGCGAGCTGTCGCGCAGCGAAATTGACAAGCGCGTGACCGAGCTGCTGGCCCGCGTCGGCCTTTCCGACCACGCCAGAAAGTACCCGGCGCAGCTGTCCGGTGGCCAGAAGCAGCGCGTCGGCATCGCCCGCGCCCTGTCCACCAACCCGAAGATCCTGCTGTGCGACGAGGCCACCAGCGCCCTCGACCCGCAAACCACCGCCTCGGTCCTGCAATTGCTGGCCGAAATCAACCGTGAGCTGAAGCTGACCATCGTGCTGATCACGCACGAAATGGACGTGATCCGCCGGGTCTGCGACCGCGTGGCAGTGATGGACGCCGGCCAGATCGTCGAGCAGGGCTCGGTGGCCGAGGTGTTCCTGCACCCGCAGCACCCCACCACCAAGCGCTTCGTCCAGGAAGACGAGCAGGTTGACGAAGGCGAGCAGCGTGACGACTTCGCCCACGTGCCGGGCCGTATCGTGCGCCTGACCTTCCAGGGCGACGCCACCTATGCGCCGCTGCTGGGCACCGTGGCCCGCGAAACCGGTGTGGACTACAGCATCCTCGCCGGGCGTATCGACCGCATCAAGGATGTCCCCTATGGCCAGCTCACCCTCGCCCTGATCGGCGGTGACATGGAAGCGGCGTTCGCCCGCTTCAAGGCAGCTGACGTACATATGGAGGTACTGCGTTGATGGACGCCCTGAATTTCTTTGCCAACGTCGACTGGGCCGAAATCTGGCTGGCCAGCGTCGACACCATGATCATGCTGTTCGGCTCGCTGTTCTTCACCGTGCTGCTCGGCCTGCCGCTGGGCGTGCTGCTGTTCCTCTGCGGGCCAAAGCAGATGTTCGAGCAGAAGGGTGTGTATGCGCTGCTGTCGCTGATCGTCAACATCCTGCGCTCGCTGCCGTTCATCATCCTGCTGATCGTTATGATCCCGATCACAGTGCTGATCACAGGCACTTCCCTGGGCGTCGCCGGCGCCATTCCGCCGCTGGTGGTGGGTGCCACGCCGTTCTTCGCGCGCCTTGTGGAAACCGCCCTGCGTGAAGTGGACCGCGGCATCATCGAAGCCACCCAGTCGATGGGCGCCACCACCCGCCAGATCATCACCAGCGCACTGCTGCCGGAGGCTCGCCCGGGCATCTTCGCCGCCATTACCGTGACCGCCATCACCCTGGTTTCGTACACCGCCATGGCTGGTGTGGTCGGTGCCGGCGGCCTGGGCGACCTGGCCATCCGCTTCGGCTACCAGCGTTTCCAGACCGACGTGATGGTCGTCACAGTGGTACTGTTGCTGGTACTGGTTCAAGTCCTGCAGAGCGTGGGCGACAAACTGGTCGTGCATTTTTCCCGTAAGTAACCCCAATGGGGTCGGCCCGGCCGACCCGTTCGGGGGCCGTCGCGGCCCTCACAAGGAGTGATCAATGAAGAAGCTGCTTGCTGTTGTCGCCGCTGTCGCGGCCTTCTCGGCCCACGCCGAGTCCCTGACCGTTGCCGCTACCCCGGTTCCGCACGCCGAGATCCTCAACTTCGTCAAACCTGTTCTGGCGAAAGAGGGCGTGGAGCTGAAGGTCAAGGAATTCACCGACTACATCCAGCCGAACGTGCAGGTGGCGGAAAAGCGCCTGGACGCCAACTTCTTCCAGCACCAGCCGTACCTGGATGAGTTCAACAAGGCCAAGGGTACCAACTTGGTGAGCGTTGCCGGCGTGCACATCGAGCCGCTGGGCGTGTACTCGACCAAGATCAAGAAGCTGGACGAGCTGTCCTCCGGCGCCACCGTGGTCATCCCCAACGACGCCACCAACGGCGGCCGCGCGCTGCTGCTGCTGGACAAGGCCGGTGTGATCAAGCTGAAGGACAACAAGAACATCCTGTCCACCGTGAAGGATGTTGCCGAGAACCCGAAAAGCCTGAAGTTCCGTGAGCTGGAAGCGGCCACCATCCCGCGCGTGCTGACCCAGGTCGATGCTGCCCTGATCAACACCAACTACGCGCTGGAAGCCAAGCTGAACCCGGAAAAAGACGCCCTGGTCATCGAAGGCAGCGACTCGCCTTACGTGAACATCCTGGTTGCCCGCCCGGACAACAAGGACTCGGACGCCATGAAAAAGCTGGCTGCTGCGCTGCACTCGCCTGAGGTGAAGCAGTTCATCAACGAGAAGTACAAAGGCGCTGTGGTTCCGGCGTTCTAAGCCGTCACATCGCGCTGGACTCTTCGCGGGTAAACCCGCTCCCACAGGGATAGCGCAAGGCTCACGGCCTACGCTGTACCTGTGGGAGCGGGTTTACCCGCGAAGCTTTTGGGGCTAACTCAATCCCGCTTCACGAGCCCGGGCAACTGCGCCACCAGCTTCTGGTTGTTGAACGGCGCCCGAATGAACCCGCGCTGACGCCCATCCGGCCCCACAACCGCCAGGTTGCCGCTGTGATCCACGGTATACCCCGGCTTGCTGGTATCGGCCGGAATGAACGGAATGCTCAAGGCATTGGCCAGCTTCTGGGTATCCTCGATCGACCCCGCCACCCCGACGAAATCCTTGTCGAAATAACCCAGGTACTGCTTCAGCTGGTTCGGCGTGTCGCGGTTCGGGTCAACGCTCACCAGCACCACCTGCAGCCGGTCGACGGCCTCCTTGGGCAGCTCGCTCTTCACCTGGCGCAGCTGGGCCAGGGTGGTCGGGCAGATGTCCGGGCAGTAGGTGTAGCCGAAGAACAGCAATGACCATTTGCCCTTCAGGTCATCCAGTTGCACCGGCTGGCCGTCCTGGTTGGTCATGGTCACGTCGGCCACGGTACGGCTCTGCGGCAGCAGGATGATGCCGGCATCGATCAGCTCGGTGGGGTTGGGCTGGTCGCGGCCATTGAGCACCTTGTTGACGGTCAGGCCCAGGATCAACGCGACCAGGGCAACGAGGATGAAGACGGTTTTCTGGGTTCGGGTCATAGGTTCAGCAACAGGTAGTGGTCGAGGAGCAACGCGATGAACAGCGCGAACAGGTAGCCGATAGAGTACTTGAAGGTGCCGATCGCTGCGTGCGGCCGGCTGCCACGGTACAACACCCATGCCCATTGCAGGAAGCGCAGGCCCAGTACAAGGGCACAGGCCAGGTACAGCGGGCCGCTCATGTGGATGGCGTACGGCAGCAGGCTCACCGCCAGCAATACCAGGGTTTACAGCAGGATATGCAGCTTGGTGTAGCGCTCGCCGTGGGTCACCGGCAGCATCGGGATATCGGCCTTGGCGTATTCCTCCTTGCGGTGGATCGCCAGAGCCCAGAAGTGGGGTGGTGTCCAGGCGAAGATGATCAGCACCAGCAGCAGGGGCTCGGCGCTGACATGCCCACTGACCGCCACCCAGCCCAGCAACGGCGGGGCGGCGCCAGCCAAGCCGCCGATGACGATATTCTGTGGCGTAGCGCGCTTGAGAAAACCGGTGTAGAGCACCGCATAACCGAGCAGGGAAGCCAGTGTCAGCCAGGCGGTGAGGGCGTTGGTGAACACCAGCAGCAGGGCCATGCCAAGTAGCGCCAGCGCCAGGGCGAACAGCAGCGCCGGCAGCGGCTCGACCCGGCCCTGGGCAAGCGGCCGTTTGTGGGTACGCGCCATCAGCGCGTCAATACGTCGGTCCACCACATGATTGACCACCGCCGCGCCGCCTGCACAAAAGCCGATGCCCAAGTTGCCGAACAGCAGCACGCTCCAGCTGACACCCGCACGGGTGGCAAGGAACATGCCCGCCAGCGAGGTGATCAGCATCAGCACCACCACCTTGGGCTTGGTCAGCTCCAGGTAGTCACGCCAACTGGCCCTCTGTGCGCTCAGAAGCGTCGCCACGAATCATTCCTCATGTGGTGGGAGATGCCCACGCCAGCCACGGGCCGCAGGCGCCAGCCATGGCCGACACCCACGCGAACCTTGTCGACCACGCGGATGCGGTAGTTCACCAGCACCATGCTCAACAGCAACAGCGCCCCACCAGCGTTGTGCGCCACGGCCACGGCCAGCGGCAGGTGCAGCAGCACATTGCTGATGCCCAGGCCGACTTGCATCACCAGCGCCAGCAGCACCAGCCGCGCCAGGCCAGGGAGGCCGCAGCGGTGCAGCTTCCAGCTGAGCATCAGCAGCACGCAGGTCACCAGCAGTGCACCCAGGCGGTGGCTGATGTGGATGGCCGTGCGCGCATCACTGTCCAGTTGCCCACCCAGGTAATTGGGCCCGACGTGCTGGGTCAGATGGAACCCGTTGCTGAAGTCCGCCGCCGGCCACCACTGGCCGTGGCAGGTGGGCAGGTCGATGCAGGCGACGGCCGCGTAGTTGGCACTGACCCAGCCGCCCAGGGCGATCTGGCCGATCACCACCAGCAAGGCCAGCGCGGCGATCCGGCGCAGGCTCAATGGCAGCTTTGGCAAAGGCGCAAAGGCCCGGGACAGACGCAGGGACAACAGGAACAACAAACTCAGGGTAGTGAAGCCGCCGAGTAGATGCGCGGTGACCACCTGTGGCCACAGCTTGAGGGTGACCGTCCACATGCCGAAGGCTGCCTGGGCCAGCACCACGCCCAGCAGCAGCAAGGGCAGGCGGTAAGGCTGGCCATCGCGGGCATGCCGGCGCAGCGCCTGCAAGGCGAGCAGGGCGATCACCATCGCCAGGGTGCCGGCGAAGTAGCGGTGGACCATCTCGGCCCAGCCCTTGGCGGCTTCCACCGGATGTTCGGGGAAATGCAGCTCGGCATGAGCCAGCTGCGCTTCGCTCTTGGGCACGCTGATGAAGCCGTAGCAACCCGGCCAGTCTGGGCAGCCGAGGCCGGCGTGGGTCAGGCGGGTATAGGCACCGAGCAGGACGACCAGCAGTGCCAGCAAGGTGGCGAACACAGCAAGGCGGAATCCGGGTCTGGCCATGGCAGGCTCCTAGCCGATGTTGGACAGCTTGAGCAGGTGGCGCAGGTCGTCCAGCACATGCTTGCCGTTGACCTTGGCGTCGTAGCGCAGCACCAGGTTGCCGTGTGGGTCGACGATCCACAGCTGCGGGCCGGTCTCGCCGACCTTTTGCAGGTAGCGTTGCGCATCCAGCGGGTAACGCTGCAACTGTGGGTATTCGCGGCCGAGCAACGCCTGGTAATCGGCACTTGCCGGCTGGGCGGCCGCCAGGGCATGGCTGGCACGGCTGGCATCACGGCCCAGGCCGACCTGGATCTGCCGGGCCAGGTACACCAGCCGCTGGCAATCCTCGGCACAGGCTGTGGGTGTGCTCACCAGCAGCTGCCAGCGCTCGTCCTGGCCCGCCACGCCGAGATCGGAAAGGCTCTCACCGTTGCCGATCATCACGCCGTGGTAGCTGCGGCCGTCCGGCACCCAGAACTTGAGCTTGTACATGCTGGTGGCCAGAACCATCGGCCCGAGCACCACCAGCAGAATCAGCAGCAGCTGCAAACGCCCGCGGGCTCTGGGTTTGCTGCGTTCAGGCACTTCCAGTGGAGTGGCGGTGGCCATGGCGTTTCTCCTTGTTGTGGTGCCAGCCGAAGTAGAGGTAGAGCAGTACCAAAGTGGTTGCCAGGGCAAACCATTGCACGGCGTAACCCAGGTGTTTTTCCGAGCCCATGGCAACGACTGGCCAGTCCAGGCGATAGGTCGCCGGGCCGGGTTCCAGGCGCAGCTCATGGGCGAAGCCATCGCGATCGAGCTGTTGCCATAGCTGCGCGGCATCCACGGCAGTCAGCAGGTGCGGCCACTGGCCGCCTGCAGGGTCGGGGTGCAGCTGGAACGTGCTACCAGGCGCGACATACACCGAAGCGTCCAGCGCCAACGCCTGGGCAGGGGTATCGAAATGCACCGGCACGCGGCGGTCCGGCCAGGGCAGCCAGCCGCGGTTGACCAGCAGCCACACGCCGCTGGCCTGATCATGGAAGGGTTGCAGCAGTTCGACACCGGCCTGGCCGTCACGCATGCGGTTGTCCAGAAGCAAGCTGTGCTCGGCGTCGAAGCGGCCATAGAGATGCACGCGGCGGAAGGCATTGTCCTGGTTCGCTGTCAGCTGGGCCATGGCCACTGGCGCTTCGACCCGCCGCTCGGCATAGGCGGCCAGCAGCACGCGCTTTTCCTCGGCACGGCCGAGTTGCCAGCAGCCAAGCGCGATCAGCCCCGGCAGCAGCGCAAGCACCACCAGGGTTGGTACCCAGCCCGGACGAAACGGCCTCATCGGAGCCTCGTCGGGCCGATCGCTATACTTATCCACATCACCGCATCCCCCCGGAGTATCGCCATGCTCAAGGCCGCGATTGTCCTGATGCTGTTGGCCACGATTGCCAGCCTGTTCAGCGGCCTGGTGTTTCTGGTCAAGGACGATGAAAACTCGACCCGTTTGCTGAAGGCACTGACCGTGCGGGTGACCCTGGCGGCCCTCACCATCGGCCTGGTGGCCTGGGGCTTCATCAGCGGTCAGCTGGTCTCACACGCCCCCTTCTGAAGTTTTCACCTGACCCTGTGGGAGCGGGCATGCCCGCGAATGCGATGTTGAATGTACCGACGCATTCGCGGGCGCGCCCGCTCCCACAGGGTTCTCTATTCACAACACATAGACAAAGATGAACAACCCCACCCACACCACATCGACGAAGTGCCAGTACCAACTGGCCGCCTCGAAACCAAAGTGTTTCTCCGGGTTGAAATGCCCGCGCAAGATGCGCACGAACATCACGATCAGGATGATCGTGCCCAAGGTCACGTGGGCGCCGTGGAAGCCGGTGAGCATGAAGAACGTCGCGCCGTAGATACCCGACCCCAGCGTCAGCCCCAGCTTGGTATAGGCCTCGTGGTACTCGTAGGCCTGCAACGCGATGAAGCTGGCGCCCAGGACGATGGTCAGCGCCATCCAGAATTTCAGCGGGCCACGGTGGCCGCGACGCAGGGCATGGTGGGCGATGGTGATGGTCACGCTGGAGCTGACCAGCAAGATGGTGTTGATCAGCGGCAGGTGCCACGGGTCGATCACTTCCTTGGGCGGCGGGAACAGTTTTGGGTCGGGCGTGTGCAGCAGCGGCCAGGTGAATTCGAAGGTCGGCCACAACATGTGCGCAACACCCTTGGCCCCTTCACCGCCCAGCCACGGCCCGGCCAGCACGCGCACGTAGAACAGCGCACCGAAGAAGGCCAGGAAAAACATCACCTCGGAGAAAATGAACCAGCTCATGCCCCAGCGGAACGAGCGGTCCAGTTGCGGGCTGTACAGCCCCGCGCGGCTCTCCCGCACCACCGAACCGAACCAGCCGAACAGCATGTAGGCCAGGAACAACGCACCGATGAAGAAGATCAGCGGCCCGTGCGACTCGGGGTGGCCGGCCTTCATGTCGTTGAACCAGGTACCCAGGCCGAACACCGTGATGAACATGCCGATGGTGGCGATGATCGGCCACTTGCTCTGCGCCGGAACGTAGTAGTGCTCATGACTTGCCATTGCTGTTCTCCTTCCCTTAACGGGCGCCCTGGACGTCCTGGGCCGCGACATGCGCGACCGGCGGGTGGCGAGCGGTGATGTCGAACAAGGTGTAGGCCAGTGTCAGGTGCTTCACGCTGGCCGGCAGGTCGCGGTCGACGATGAAGCGCACCGGCATCTCGATGCGTTCGCCGGGCTGCAGCACCTGCTGGGTGAAGCAGAAGCACTCGGTCTTGTGGAAGTACGCCGCAGCCTCGGCCGGGGTGATGCTGGGGATGGCTTGCGCACTCATCGGCCGGTCGGTCGGGTTATGGGCGACGAAGATCATCTGGTTCACCGCACCCGGGTTGACCTCCAACTGGTCGGCGGTGGAGTAGAAGTCCCAGACCATGTCGCTGGCATTGGTCGACATGAACTGCACCCGCACCGAACGCGTCGGGTCGCTGACCTGGCTGCCTTCGTACTGCCCTCCGGTCTTGCCGTTGATGCCGAAGGCCTTGCACATCACGTCATAGATAGGCACCAGGGCGAAGCCGAAGGCGAACATCACCACCGTCAGCATCAACAGGCGCAACACCAGACGTTTCAGCGAAAGGCCGTTCATGGCACGGTTCCTATTTCACTTCCGGTGGCGTCTGGAAGGTGTGGTAGGGCGCAGGCGAAGGGATCGACCACTCCAGGCCCTCGGCGCCATCCCATGGCTTGGCCGGTGCCGGCGCGCCGCCGCGGATGCACTTGATGACGATGAACAGGAAGAAGATCTGCGTAGCGCCGAACATGAACGCGCCGATCGACGACACCATGTTGAAGTCGGCGAACTGCAGGTTGTAGTCGGGGATTCGCCGTGGCATGCCGGCCAGCCCCACGAAGTGCATAGGGAAGAAGGCCATGTTCATGCCGATGAACGATAGCCAGAAGTGCAGCTTGCCGAGGGTTTCGTCATACATGTGGCCGGTCCATTTCGGCAGCCAGTAGTAGGCCGAGGCGAAGATGCCGAAGATAGCCCCAGGCACCAGCACATAATGGAAATGCGCCACCACGAAGTAGGTGTCGTGGTACTGGAAGTCCGCTGGAGCGATGGCAAGCATCAGCCCGCTGAATCCGCCGATGGTGAACAGGATGACAAAGGCGATGGCGAACAGCATCGGCGTTTCGAAGGTCAGCGAGCCTTCCCACATGGTGCTGACCCAGTTGAACACCTTCACCCCGGTAGGCACGGCGATCAGCATGGTGGCGTACATGAAGAACAGCTCGCCGACCACCGGAATACCGACAACGAACATGTGGTGGGCCCAGACGATGAACGACAGGAAGGCGATGGCGCCGGTGGCGTACACCATCGAGGTGTAGCCGAACAGCGGCTTGCGCGAGAACGCCGGGATGATCGAGCTGACCGCGCCGAAGGCCGGCAGGATCATGATGTACACCTCGGGGTGGCCGAAGAACCAGAACACGTGCTGGAACAGCACCGGGTCACCACCGCCGGCGGCACTGAAGAAGCTGGTACCAAAGTGGATGTCCATCAGCATCATGGTGACGACGCCGGCCAGCACCGGCATCACCGCAATCAGCAGGAATGCGGTAATCAGCCAGGTCCAGACGAACAGTGGCATCTTCATCAGGGTCATGCCCGGGGCGCGCAGGTTGAGGATGGTGGCGATCACGTTGATCGCGCCCATGATCGAACTGATGCCCATCAGGTGGATGGCAAAGATGAAGAAGGTGACGCTGGCCGGCGCGTAGGTGGTGGACAGCGGGGCGTAGAAGGTCCAGCCGAAGTTGGGCCCGCCGCCCGGGCTGAACAGGGTCGAGACCAGCAGCAGGAAAGCTGCCGGCAGCAGCCAGAAGCTGAAGTTGTTCATCCGCGGCAAAGCCATGTCGGGCGCGCCGATCATCAGCGGGATCATCCAGTTGGCCAGGCCGACGAAGGCCGGCATCACCGCACCGAACACCATGATCAGGCCGTGCATGGTGGTCATCTGGTTGAAGAACTCCGGCTGGACGATCTGCAGGCCAGGCTGGAACAGCTCGGCGCGGATCACCATGGCGAACGAGCCGCCGAGCAGGAACATGATGAAGCTGAACCACAGGTACATCGTGCCGATGTCCTTGTGGTTGGTGGTCAGCACCCAGCGCATCAGGCCCTTGGCCGGGCCGTGCGCATGGTCATGGCCGTGGGCGTGGTCGTCGATCACTGCACTCATGTCCTGTCTCCTGCAATCCATTGATTGCCACGAGTAACCCGGTTCATTGCGCTTCTGCCTGCTTCAGCGCCAGCACGTCCTTCGGCGTGACCATGTCACCCTTGTTGTTGCCCCAGGCGTTGCGCTCGTAGGTGACCACGGCGGCGATGTCGACTTCCGAGAGCTGCTTGCCGAACGCGGCCATGGCAGTGCCGGGCTTGCCGTGGAAGACGATGCCCAGGTGGGCTTCCTTCGGCCCGGTGGCGATCTTCGAGCCCTTGAGCGCAGGGAACATCGGCGGCAGGCCCTGGCCTTCGGCCTGGTGACAGGCCACGCAGGTGGTGTGGTAGACCTTGTCACCACGTTCCACCAGTTCTTCCAGGGTCCATTCCTTGCTGGTCAGCTCCTTGAGCTTGGCAGCTTCAGCCTTGCGCTCGCCCAGCCAGGTGTCGTAGTCGGCCTTGGACTTGACCTCGACCACCACCGGCATGAAACCGTGGTCCTTGCCGCACAGCTCGGTGCACTGGCCGCGGTAGATGCCGGGCTTCTCGATACGGGTCCAGGCTTCGTTGACGAAGCCGGGGATGGCATCACGCTTGACCGCGAAGGCCGGCACCCACCAGGAGTGGATGACATCGGCAGCGGTTACCAGGAAGCGCACCTTGGCGCCAACCGGCAGCACCAGCGGCTGGTCGACTTCGAGCAGGTAGTGCTCGTCCTTGGGTGCCTTGTTGTGGATCTGCTCAGTGGGGGTGGCCAGGTTACTGAAGAACTCCACGTCCTGGCCAAGGTATTTGTAGTGCCACTTCCACTGGTAGCCGGTAACCTGGATATCGATGTCCGACTCGCTGGCATCGTAGATGTCGATCAGGGTCTTGGTGGCCGGGATGGCCATGGCCACCAGGATCAGGAAGGGGACCACGGTCCAGAGGATTTCCACCCAGGTGTGCTCGTGGAAATGCGCAGCCTGCTGGCCGGTGGAACGGCGGTGGATGACCATGGACCAGAACATCGCGCCAAAGACAACGATGCCGATGATCACGCAGATCCAGAAGATGGTCATGTGCAGGTCGAAGACGGCGTTGGAGACTTCCGTCGCGCCTGGGTGCATGTTCACGGTCCAGGCGGCGTTGGCCTGACCAAAAACCGACCACAACAGGAGGCCCATCCAGACATGTGGATGTCGCATCATTGCGGGTTCCCCTTCTCGTTCTTGTAGTCCCGGAGGCGTGGCCTGCGGCAAGAGGGAACGGTGGTCAAGACTACCTGGCTTCGACGACCGAGCCCCTGCTAAAAGCAGTCGGGCCTCATCAACGAATCACGTTCACCGGGAGTATAGACAGCGACCAACGGCACGCAACGAAGCCCGTGAAATGAACTTCATGAAATGGCTGAATGGCCTGAAAACCGCGCGCTTGACACGGCATGGCACAATAATGGCTTTTCGATATGCCTGAGCATGCACACGTTTGCGCGAACTTATAACAAATGCGTCTTAGGTATTCTGTATACCGAGCTAATTTAGTGTCTTCCGTTTGAAACGTAATGTCCCTGGAGTTGTCATGAACATCGCTGCTGTACGCGAGCAGGTAAGCCAAGCCCATCAACACGAAGGCCAGACCGGCCAACTGAAAAAGCGTCTCGAGCTGCAACTGCCCCACCTGCACCCCTCGATCCAACTGCCTGAGCAGGACGCCCAGGGTACTTTGGCGCGCTTCGTCAGCGCCTACATCGACCAGGTTCCGGAACTGCTGGAGGCCGCCCATGAGGTCGCCCGCGAGGCCGGGATCGAATCGCAGATCAAACCTGTACTGAAAATCGCCGAAGCCTACTTCCTGCAGCCGCCCAGCCTGATGCAAGGGCATATGGGCCTGGACTGCCTGCTGGATGAGGCCTACCTGGCGCACCGCCTGGTGGAAGAGGTGAACGACCTGTACATCCGTCACTTCCAGCAACCGTTGATCCCGGTCGACACCACCGTCGCCAACCTAATTGCCCACCAGTTGATTGGCGAGACGTTTGCCAACCAGCTGGATGAAGTGGTGCACCACTCGGTGGATGAAATGTTGAACGACGAAAGCTTCGCGGTGGAGTCGGTGGAGGCCTACCGCGAGAAATTGAGCAGTCCGGAAACGGGCGCGGCGTGGAAGCGCTGGCCGTGCCTGTCGCGGCAGTTGGGGGTGGAGCTGGGCCAGCCGGCCTGATATTCCTGTCCCGGCCTCTTCGCGGGTAAACCCGCTCCCACAGGTACTCCACAGGGTTCATAGCCTGTGCAGTACCTGTGGGAGCGGGTTTACCCGCGAAGAGGCCAGTTCAGGCGATACAGACTTTCAGCTTCAGGCCCCAACCCCCGCCGTAGTCCGCATCCGCCCCTCGATCCGCCGCTTCAAGCGCCGCTGCTCGATCAGCAACCGCGACCCATTGGCCGAATTGCTGCGCCCCCAATCCTCAAGCAGCTCAAGGCACGAGTGGTCGATATAGCTGAGGTTACCCAACGGCACATGCAGTGTGGTCCCCGCCGGTACGCTATCCAGCACCTGGGTCAGCGCCGGCACCTTGAGGAAGGTAGCCGCGCCACTCAACCGCAGCTCCATGTGTCCAGCCTTCTCCAGGCTGACCAGATTGATCTTCAACCGCGCCGCCTTCAGTGCCAGCTTCAGCAAGGTCAGGGCAAAGCCCAGCAATACACCGGTCAGCAGGTCGGTAAAGATGATCGCCAGCGCCGTCGCCGCGTAGGTGAACATCGGCATGCGGCCATAGCGGCCCAGCCCACGAAACGCCTTGAAATCCACCAGCTTGACCCCGGTGAACACCAGCACACCCGCCAGGCTCGCCACCGGGATCTGCTGCAGCACGCTGCTCAACGCCACAACGAACGCCAGCAGCCACAGACCATGGAAGATCGCCGAAGCCCGGGTCTGCGCACCTGCCTGCACGTTGGCCGAGCTACGCACGATCACCCCGGTCATCGGCAACGCACCGAGCACCCCGCACAGCATGTTGCCGATGCCCTGGGCCGACAGCTCACGATCAAAGTCCGAACGCTGGCCGCTGTGCATGCGGTCAACCGCTGCAGCCGACAACAAGGTTTCGGCACTGGCGATGAAGGCCAGGGCAAAAGCGGCGACCAACAAGGTAGGGTCGGCCAGTTGCATCAGGTCACCAGGGCGGATCCAGTCGATGGCCTCGGACAGGTCGGCCGGCACCTGTACGCGGTTCACCGGCAAAGCCAGCCAGATGCTGATGGCCGTCATGGCCGACACACCCAGCAGGGCACCCGGGACGAAGCGCAGCCGCTGCGGTCGCAGCCGCTCCCAGCTCCACATGATGGCGATGGTGCCCAGGCCAAGCGCACCGGCCATCCAACCAGAGCCGGCGCTTTCCTGCGGCAGGGCGGCGGCCACGGTCGCTGGGAACTCCAGCAGGTTCTGCATGCCGGATGGCTGCGGCGCGGTGTCGAACATCACATGCACCTGCGAAAGCACGATCAGCACGCCAATCCCCGCCAACATGCCGTACACCACCGCCGGAGCGGTAACCCGGAACCAGCAGCCCAGGCGCAGGCGCCCGGCCAGTAACTGCAGCAAGCCGGCCAGCAGCAGGATCGGCCCGAGCATGGCCATGCCATGCTGGCGTACCAGCTCGAATACCAATACCGCCAGACCTGCGGCCGGGCCACTGACCTGCAGCGGCGAACCGGCGAGGAAACCTACGACAATACCGCCGATAATGCCGGTAATCAGGCCTTTGGCCGGTGGCATGCCAGAGGCGATCGCAATGCCCATGCACAACGGCAGTGCCACCAGGAAGACCACCACCGACGCCAGCAACTCACGCGGCAGGGCCGCTTTCAACTGTGTAATGTTCACCGTGTTTCTCCTTTCTTTGTCACACAGCCATTCCCCTGGCCGTGGGCACGTTTGCCCCTGACGAGCGCGCAGGCGCGGGCCGCCAGCGGGCGCGCCGGCAAGGCAGTCAGGGAATTCAAGGCAGCCGAAGGCCGTGCCACACCCCTATGGGGTGCAGCCGGCTATCAAGGTTCCAGCGGGTGGATGGGTCGCTTAGTAGCGGCCTCTCGGAGTAGCGCAGGGGACCGGCTCGCCAGCAGCCAAGGGCAGGAAGGTATCGCTGGCGGCGTCGTAGGCTTCGATCTTGCTGGTCTCGATGTCGTAGACCCAGCCATGGATGTACAGCTCACCGGCTGCCAGGCGCGAAGCCACCGAAGGGTGGGTGCGCAGGTGATGCAGCTGGGCGATGACGTTTTCCTTGGTCAGCACCTGCATGGTTTCATGTTCGCTGCCGCACGAGCAGTTGTTCTCGACCACGGTGCGGGCCACTTCGGCGTGGCGCAACCAGGCGGACACGGTCGGCATCTTGGTCAGCGATTGCGGGTTGAGTACGGCACGCATGGCGCCGCAGTCGGAGTGGCCGCAGACGATGATGTGATGCACTTTCAACGCCAGTACGGCGTATTCGATGGCGCTGGAAACGCCGCCGTTCATCTGGCCATACGGCGGTACCACGTTACCGACGTTACGGGTCACGAACAGGTCGCCAGGTGAACTCTGGGTGATCAGCTCGGGAACGATGCGCGAGTCGGCGCAGGTGATGAACATGGCTCGCGGGGTTTGCGCGGTGGCGAGCTTCTTGAACAGCTCTTGCTGCTCGGGGAAAACGTCATGGTGAAAACGCAGGAAGCCGTCGACGATGTGCTTCAGGGCGGCATCGGCGCTCTCCGCGGGGACCTGCGGTACGACCTTGGATGGGTCCTTGACGGGCATGATTCATCCTCTTGACGGTGTGTAGGTAAATCCATTTTACCGGTGAAAGATTCTGGCTATGCAGGGATTTAGATGACACGCACGGGCCATAGATCACAGTCGGTGAAGACTGATTTCCTACGCTAGCGGGGAAAACTTAACTGAAACTTAATTCGAAGGCTCTAGAACGGGTGTTCCAGATGAGAAAGGCGGGTATTGGATAATAGCAAAAAAACATCAACTGCCAAGAGCCATTACTGCAATTATCAACTTGAATTAGTTGCATTGAGGGCTGGCAATGCGCCACACGTGGGAACCCGGAACCTGCGCAGAACCTGTGGGAGCGGGCGTGCCCGCGAAGGAGACAACTCGGTACATGGCACCGGCTGCGCCGGTGTTCGCGGGCGCGCCCGCTCCCACAAAGACCGTGCTCTGCTCAAGCATCAGAACAACGCCATCTGCCCACCCGGCGGGCAAAACGCCGAACAATCCAGCGCATGCGCTTCTCGCCCTTTGAACTCCAGCCGCTTCATGGCCTTGGCAAAACGCTGCGCCAGCAACTCGGCAAACACGCCTTCACCGCGCATGCGCGCACCAAAGCGGCTGTCATACAGTTCGCCGCCGCGGCTCTGGCGGATCAGGCTCAACACATGCGCCGCCCGCTGCGGGTAATGGTCCTGCAGCCATTGCTCGAACAACGGTGCCACTTCCAGCGGCAGGCGCAACATCATGTAGGCTGCGCTCTGTGCACCTGCCTCCCTCGCCGCCTCCAGCAGCCGTTCCAGTTCACTGTCGTTGATCATCGGAATCATCGGCGAACACAACACGCCCACCGGCACTCCCGCCTCGCGCAACAAGCGGATCGCCCGCAAGCGCGCCTTGGGTGACGCCGCACGCGGTTCCAGTACCCGTTTCAAGTCATCGTCTAGCGTGGTCAGGCTGATCATCACTCGCACCAGGCGCTGGCGAGCCATCTCGGCCAGCAGGTCGAGGTCGCGCAGCACCAGCGACCCCTTGGTGACGATGGTCACCGGGTGGCGAAAACGCAGCAGCACTTCGAGCAGGCGCCGGGTCAGCAGTTGTTCACGTTCGATCGGCTGGTACGGGTCGGTATTGGAACCCAGGTTGATCGGCGCGCACACGTAACCCGGTTTGCTCAATTGTTGCGCAAGCACCTCGGCGGCGTTGGTCTTGGCAATCAGCTTTGTCTCGAAATCCAGGCCGGGGGAAAGGTCCCAGTAAGCGTGGGAAGGGCGGGCATAGCAGTAGATGCAACCGTGCTCGCAGCCACGGTATGGGTTGATGGAACGGTCGAAGGGCAGGTCGGGCGAGGTATTGCGGCTGATCACCGATTTGGCCGTCTCTACCCGTACCTCGGTGCCCTGGGTTTGCGGCACCTCCTGATACCAGCCGTCATCCTCCGCCATCGAATGGCTGGGGGCAAAGCGGTTGTGCGGATTGTACGCCGTGCCACGGCCCTTTTGCGGTGCTGGAGGAATCATGGCCTACCTCTGATACTGTATTTATGCACAGTATCGCGCATGCCTGATTCTTTCCAGCACCTCCGGTCAGCCCACTCTCACTTCAGGCCATGCCAACGCAGGAAGGGCAGTTGGCTTGACTGCCGGCCGAGAAACGCCTCAATACCGTCACGTAAAGGTCGCGATGCCCCAAGGGCAAGCAATGTCTCCTGCAGCGCCCGGCCTGTGGCCCGGTCCAGCAGGCCTTGGGCCTCGAAGCGGGTGAACAGGTCGAATGCGTGCACGTCCGACCACAGATAGGCGTAATAACCGGCATCGTAGCCATTTACCAGATGGTCGAAGGCATGCGCCGGGTGCTCGAAATCGGCCAAGGGCCAGTAGCCACAACGCTCACGAGCATCGCCCAGGCGCTGCTCGAGGGACCGGCCATCGTTCGGCGTGCCATGCAGGTCCAGATCGAACAGCGCCATGCTCAGGTCGCGCGCGGTTTCCTCCACACCTTGCTGCCGCAAGCGGCGCAGGCATTCATCGACCCGGGCCCGGGAAAGCTTGCTGCCATCCTGAAGTGGCGAAGAGATCGCCACCAGGTAATCCGCGTCCCAGACCCAGCGCTCAAACAGCTTGCCGAACAGTTCCACGCCATCGGTACCGAGTTCGGTGACGTTGGACATCACGTGGTTGGTCGTGCGCACCAGCAAATGGTGCAAGGCATGGCCAAATTCATGGAACAGCTTGCGCAGTGATAGATGGTCCAGTAACGGCTGGCTACCCGGCAGCGCTGCAGGCACGTCGCTGTAGACCACCACCGAGGCCGCCTGGAAGATTCCCTCGGCATCGACCCGGCGGTTGCGAATGTAGGTGGTGAACACCGAGTCAGGTTGCTTGCCGGCATGCTGTACGGCGTCCAGGTACAGGAAACCGATCAAGGCGTTGTCCTGCCACACCTCGAACGGTTGCACGCTGTCATCCCAGGTTGCCAGCGGCTTGGCCAGCAGCGTTACGCCAAACAGTTTTTCCGCCAACTGCTGCAATGCACTGACCACGGCATTCAGCGGGAAGTGTTCGCGCAAGGCTTCGGTGGAAAGCACCTCGCGCGACGAGGCCTGCAGATAGGCAATGTCCCAGGGCTGGACATTCTCCAGACCTTTGGCTGCGGCCTGATGCTGCATTTCTGCACGCCACTGCAGCACGGCCGGCCGCACATGGTCGGCAAGGTCATGAAGAAAGCCGCGCACCTGGGCAACCGAACCCGCGCTCTTCGAATGCAGGCTCTGCTCCAGATGGCTGGCAAAGCCGAGCAAGTGGGCCTTTTCTTCCAGCAGCCTCGCCAGTTGCTCCAGGTGCGAGCGATTATCCTGCTGTTGGCCAAGGCCGACGCCTCGGGTGTTGTAAGCCCGGTATACGCGCTCACGCAGCTGCCGGTTGTCGGCATGCTTGAGCACGGCGTCGGTAGTCACGCTTTCACATGCAATCAACCAACCCGGCTCACCCGCCTCCTGTGCCCTGGTAGCCAGCTCGTCACGGATGCGTTGAGGTACACCGCTCAGTTCGGACTCATCCGTAATGCTCAGCCCTGGCCGGTTGATGTTGCCGCGAAACGCCTCGCGCGCAGCGCCAATCCGTTTCAGCAGTTCGGCCAGGCGCACCTTGCCTGCGGGGTCGAGCGATGCACCGCTGGAGGTGAACTTGTGCAGATGCCAGCGCAGCGTGGCGCGTTTCTGGGCATCCAGCTGCTTGCCGATGTCGCTGTTGGCCAAGCGCTCATACAGGGCCTGCAGTGCGGAGTTGGTGAATTTCTGTTCGAACCGCTCCGTAGCCTTGGCGAAGAAGTCGGAAATGGCACCAGCCCAGGCTTCATCCCGACCAACCAATGGCGAGGCGGCATACAACACCGTCAGAAGCTGACTATCCAGCCCGTCCACCGCCAGCACCATGTCATCCCAGGTTGGCAGTGCCTGCTGGTCGCGGATGATGCGTTCGATGCCTTGCTCGTGCGCCAACAGCACGTGGTCGAAGGCAACTTGCATGTTTTGAAGCGTGATCGACGGATAATCGACGGGGATATGGCTATCTTGCAGAAGTGGGTTATCCATGGTGCAACACCTTGCTCGTAGGGAAGAGCAGGTGAGCTTGCATGGCCAGCGTGCAGTAGGTGGCCTGATTATCTACCACCCGGGCATGCCGGCCCGGGCACGGCGCCCGGGCGGCACGACGGCTTTATTCAGCCGGTTTCTTCAGCTTCGGGTTGGGGAAGAACTGCACCGTCTGTACCTTGGCCGGCGCGGCTTTCGGTTCCAGATGGTTGACCCGGGTGCCGAGCTCCTTCGGCACCGACAAGCCCTGCTCGTTGAGGGTGTCAGTAAAGCCGCAGGCCACGCACTCGCGGTGCGGTACACCGTCTTCGTTCCACATCATCAGCTTGTCGGTCTCGCTGCACGCCGGGCATACCGCCCCGGCAATGAAGCGTTTCTTGGTCTTGTTCACGGCTACCTCGCTCATGCTGCAGCGTCCTCGCTCAGGCCACTATGGCGCAGCAAGGCATCGATGGAAGGCTCACGGCCACGGAAGTCGACGAATAGCTCCATCGGCTCGCGCGAACCACCACGTGCCAGGATCGCCTCGCGGAAGGCTCGGCCGGTTTCGGCATTCAGCACGCCTTCTTCCTCAAAGCGCGAGAAGGCGTCTGCCGACAGCACCTCGGCCCACTTGTAGCTGTAGTAGCCCGCCGCATAACCACCAGCAAAGATGTGCGCAAAGCTGTTGGGGAAGCGGTTGTACGCCGGTGGGCGCATGACGGACACCTCGTCGCGCACGCCTTCGAGCACCTGCAGCACGCTGCGGCCGTCACCATGGGTTGCATGCAGCTCGAAGTCGAACAGCGAGAACTCCAACTGGCGCACCATCATCATTCCCGACTGGAAGTTCTTTGCCGCCAGCATCTTGTCCAGCAGGTCCTGGGGCAGGGGGGCGCCAGTTTCGTAGTGGGAGGAGATCAGTGCGAGGCCTTCCGGCTCCCAGCACCAGTTTTCCATGAACTGGCTCGGCAGTTCGACCGCGTCCCAGGCCACGCCGTTGATACCGGATACACCGGCATGCTCGATGCGGGTCAGCATGTGGTGCAGACCGTGGCCGAACTCGTGGAACAAGGTGGTGACTTCATCGTGGGTCAAAAGCGCCGGCTTGCCGGGCGCGGCCGGGGTGAAGTTGCACACCAGGTTGGCCACGGGGCTCTGCAACTGGCCAGCGGCTGTGCGGCGACGGTCACGCGCGCCATCCATCCAGGCGCCGCCACGCTTGTTGGCGCGCGCGTAGAGGTCGAAGAAGAAGCGGCCGACGTGCTGGCCGTTTTCCTTGATCTCGAACAGGCGCACATCCGGGTGCCAGCTGTCGAAGCCCTTGAGCTCGGCAATCTCGATACCGTAAAGGCGCTGCACGATGCTGAACAGGCCACCCAGCACCTTGTCGATCGGGAAGTAGGCGCGCAGGGCTTCCTGCGACACGCTGTAGCGCTGCTCGCGCAGCTTCTCGCCGAAGTACCCGGCGTCCCAGCTGGCCAGCTCAGGGCAGCCCTGCTCGGCGGCATAAGCCTTGAGCTGCTCCAGGTCCTGGGCGGCGAACGGCTTGGACCGCTTGGCCAGGTCACGCAGGAAGCTCAGCACCTGGTCACTGGACTCGGCCATCTTGGTGGCCAGGCTAAGCTCCGCGTAGTTCTTGTAGCCCAGCAGTTCGGCCAGCTCCTGGCGCAGGTCAAGGATTTCCTGCATCACCGGGCCGTTGTCGAACTGGCCGGCATTCGGGCCCTGGTCCGAGGCGCGGGTGCAGTAGGCCGCGTATAGCTCTTCGCGCAGGGCGCGGTCGCTGGCGTAGGTCATCACCGCGTAGTAGCTGGGGAATTCCAGGGTGATCAGCCAGCCGTCGAGGCCCTTGGCCTGGGCGGCCGCGGCCATCTGCGCCTTGGCCGAATCGGTCAGGCCGGCCAGCGCGGCTTCGTCGGTAACATGCTTGGTCCAGGCCTGTGTGGCGTCGAGCAGCTGGTTGGAGAAACGGCTGCCAAGCTCGCTGAGCTTGCTCTGCACTTCGGCGTAGCGCTGCTGTTTATCCGCCGGCAGGTCGATACCCGACAGGCGGAAGTCCCGCAGGGCGTGCTCGAGGATAGTCTTTTGCGCCACATCGAAGCCGGCGGCTTCGGGGCTGTCGATCAGCGCCTGGTAGGCTTCGAACAGCGCACGGTTCTGGCCCAGTTCGGTAGAGTAGGCGCTCAGCGCCGGCAGGCATGACTCGTACGCTTCGCGCAGCTCCGCGCTGTTGCACACCGCATTGAGGTGGCTGACCGGGCTCCAGGCGGCGCCCAGGCGGTCATTCAGTTCGTCCATGGCCAGCACCAGGCCAGCCCAGGTAGGGTTCTTGCCCTGCTTTTCGAGGATCTCGGCAATGGCTTTACGGTTGTCGGCCAGGATCGCTTCGATCGCCGGCAACACGTGTTCGGCACGGATTTGCGAGAAGGGCGGCAGATCGTAGGACTGCAGAAGCGGGTTGTTCGCACTCACGGTTTGGATACCTTGGCAGAAGAAACACTGCCCCATCTTAATTACAATCGACGCCGACCGCAGCAGGCAGCCTGCCTATCGGCACAGATGAGAGACGCTATCATGGCCACCCGAAGCTTCCAGCAACACACTCCGAAAGTTGGGCCCAGGGCCTTCGTCGACCGATCGGCGGTAGTACTGGGCGACGTGGAAATCGGTGAAGACAGCTCCGTATGGCCTTTGACTGTGATACGCGGCGACATGCACCGCATCCGCATCGGCGCGCGTACCAGCGTGCAGGACGGCAGCGTGCTGCATATCACCCATGCCGGCCCGTTCAACCCGGACGGCTTCCCGCTGATCATCGGTGACGAAGTGACCATCGGCCACAAGGTCATGTTGCATGGCTGCACCCTGGGCAACCGCATCCTGGTCGGCATGGGCAGCACTATCATGGACGGTGCCATCGTGGAGGACGAAGTGATCATCGGCGCCGGCAGCCTGGTGCCGCCGGGCAAGCGCCTGGTCAGTGGGTACCTGTATATGGGCAGCCCGGTGAAGCAGGCTCGGTTGCTGAACGACCAGGAACACGCGTTCTTCGCCTACAGCGCCAGTAACTACGTGAAGCTCAAGGACCAGCATCTGGCCGAAGGCTACGATCAACCTGAATGACCGCATTCGCGGGTAAACCCGCTCCCACAGGTACGGCGCCGGCCTCAGGCCCTGTGATATCCCTGTGGGAGCGGGTTTACCCGCGAAGAAGACCACGCAGCATTCAAAGTGGAACCCGCAAATGCATCAGCAAAACATCCTCTTCGACCTCGACGGCACCCTGACCGACCCACGCCAGGGCATCACCCGCTCGATCCAGTATGCCCTGGCCAAACTGGGCATCGATGAGCCGGACCTCACCCGCCTCGAGCACTTCATCGGCCCACCCCTACTGCAGGCCTTCATGCAGTTCTACAGCTTCGACGAAGCCAAGGCCTGGGATGCGGTGAACTTCTATCGGGAACGCTTCAGCGTCACCGGCCTGTACGAAAACCTGGTGTTCGAAGGTGTGCCGGAGCTGCTCGAGGCCCTGAACGGGCAGGGTCGCACGCTGTACATCGCCACCTCCAAACCGTGGAAGTTCGCCCGCGAAATCGCCCGGCACTTCGCCTTCGACCACCACTTCAAGGTGATCTATGGCAGTGAGCTGGATGGCACACGCACCAACAAGGTCGAGCTGATTCGTCACCTGCTTGAGGAAGAAGGGCTGGACCCGGCGAAGACGCTGATGATCGGCGACCGCAAGCATGACCTGATCGGTGCGCGCAGCAATGGCTTGCAGGCGGTGGCGGTGGGGTACGGGTTTGGTAGCCAGGAAGAACTGATGGCGGAAGAGCCGGCCTACCACTTTGCTACCTTGGCCGAGATGCATCAGGCATTTCTCAAGGCTTGATGGCCTGGGGGCTGCTTTGCAGCCCATCGCGACACAAGGCCGCTCCCACATCGATCGGCGTAAGCAGGACCTTTGTGGGAGCGGCCTTGCGTCGCGATGGGCCGCAAAGCGGCCCCAAATTCTCACAGGTTCACCATCAACCGCTGCAACGCCACCTTCCGCTCTTCAATCGGCAACCGCCCCAGTTGCTCGACCCGCTGATAAAACCGCGCCCAGTCCCCACCCACCTCACGGAACACCGCCGCAAACGCAGGTACCCACTGGTCATACAGCCCGAACGGCAGCAACTTGGCATTGCTCATCGGCCCATACATCCAGGCGTCATAACGCTTGTCACCACCCCACTGGGCATCACGCACCTGCCGGTATTCCCGCCTAAGCCGCTCGAACTCCGCCTGCTTGGCCGCCCGCTTCTTCACATCATCCAGAGGCCCGGCATAAATCGCCTGCAACCGCTCGCGGCTGGCCAGCACCAAACGGATGAATTGCTCACGCTGCTGCCCCTGCTCCCCGCCAGAGGCAGCCAGGCCCCGCGCCACACGCCATTGCCGCGTGCCTTCCTGCTCGACGAAGGAGGCAAACGACTCGTTGAACTCGGTGTCGTCCTGCACATAGAAGCGCTGGTGGGCCAGTTCATGGAAGATCAGCGTGGCCAGGCGCTCGTCGCTCCAGCCCACCATCGACGACAGGATAGGGTCGTCGAACCAGCCCAGAGTCGAATAGGCCTCCACGCCGCCCACGTACACATCCATGCCATCCTGGCGCATCAACGCCGCCGCCCCACGTGCCGCGCCTTGCTGATAATAACCGCGATAGGCCACACACCCCGCGATCGGGAAGCAGTGCGTCACTGGCTGCAACGACAACTCGGGGGTAGCGAACACATTCCACACCACATAGGGCCTGCCAATGTCGGCATACACCCGGTAGCTGCGATTGTCCGGCAGCTTCAGCTGCTGGCTGGCAAATACCCGCGCCTGCCTGGCGTGTTCCAGGCGCGCGCGCAATTGCGCCGAAGTGGCCGGGTTGGCCACTACTTGCTCCACCGGCTGCCGTGCGCGTAGCAGCTGCCACTGGCCCTCGGCCAACTGCCCATAGTAGGCGGCGCTGCTACAACCGTTCAGCAGGAGCACCGCCAGCAGGGGAACCAAACGGGTGAAAACAAGGTCGAGTGGCCCAGGGCCTGAGCGCTGCATAAGAATAAGTCGAAGCATCCGGAACTGTCTGACTCGCTCAAGGCCGATTCACTCCAAGACTATCTCGCCAAGGGGGCGTTTCGCCATGCGTGCACTGTTGGTCACCGGCTCATTGCTGCTGATATCCGCCTGTTCGACCTTGCCAGACCCGGACCCGAACCAGGCCTGGATCGACCTCACGCCCTACGACAACACCTCGCTGCACGCTGTGCAGGTAGATGAACGCGACTGGGCCGATAGCCGTTACTTCGAAGTACAGCCCGGCAGCCACGAGCTGACCGTGCGCTACCAGTTTCCGGTTACCCCCAGCAATATCGGCCCGGTCGAGGAGCCTTTGTGGCGGGATTGCCAGGTCAAGCTGACCTTCAAGGATTTCAGTGCCGGTCAGCGCTACCAGTTGCAGGCTGGCAGCATCGGCTTCCGCCCCTGGATCAAACTCTATGACCGTCAGCAAAAGCTGGTTGGCCAGGGCTCGCCTGCAGGCTGCCAGCGCACCTGAAACGCACAAACGGCGCTATGCTTGTAGCCTATAAGTCGCAAGTGGGAGTCTTGCCATGCGCCAGCCCATGATGCTGATCGCCCTCAGTGCACTGGGGGCATGCGCCAGCCCCTTGCCGCCCGTCGACCCCAAGCAGGCCTGGGTCGATCTGTACACCATGACTCCCGGCAGGGTGATCATGGCCGACCGCCTCGACGGCAAGCGCCTGGAAGATGGCCGTTACTTCCAGGTGACGCCGGGCAAGCACGAACTGGTAGTGCGCTTCGATTACGAGATCTACGGGGGCGGCCTCATGACCCAGCCCCGGGATCGTACCTGCTACCTGACTGTGCGCTTTGACAACTTCAAGGCCGGTGAGCGCTATCGCCTGGAGGCACGGGCGCCGGTAATGGAGCCGCAAGTGCTACTGTATGACGGCAGCCGCAAGGTGGTGGTGAACGAGCCTAGCGAGGTGTTCTGCATTCCTTGATATGGGGCTGCTTCGCAACCCCCGGCTCTGGAATCTACCGATCATTCTTCTGATAAATGATCTTCTTGGTCCCGCCATCGCAGGTCCCGACGACCATGTTCTGGTCCTTGACCTCGCTGTTGGGCACGATCTCCAGGGTATAGGACGAAACACCCTGGGCCTGGATCTTGGCCTCGATCTCGGCTTTGAGCTCCTCGCACGGCTTGACCGCCGCCAACGCAGATGTGGCGACCAGGGAAGCCAACACGGTGATTGCTACGCGAATCATGAAACGGCTCCTGAAAGGGCAGCGTGCTGCCGACGCTGTTTAGACTACAGCAAACCGCCCTCATTGCACGGCTTCATCCCACCAGCGCTGCATCCAGGCTGATCTTCGCGTTCAACACCTTGGACACAGGGCACCCGGCCTTGGCCTTGTCGGCGATCTGCAAGAACTGCGCTTCACTCGCCCCAGGTACCTTGGCCCTGAGCACCAGATGCACCGCCGTAATGGCATAGCCATCAGCTTGCTTGTCGAGTGTCACTTCGGCAGCGGTGTCGATCCTGTCCGGGGTGAACCCCGCTTCGCCCAGCATCATCGACAGCGCCATCGAGAAACAGCCGGCATGCGCCGCACCAATCAGCTCCTCCGGGTTGGTACCGGGCGAGCCCTCGAAACGGGTGTTGAAGCCGTAGGGGTTCTGCTTTAGCGCGCCACTTTCGGTAGAAAGCAGGCCTTTACCGTCCTTCAGGCCACCTTGCCAGATCGCCGATGCTGTCTTTTTCATGATGCCTCCTGGTCTCGGGTTACATGCTTATGGCTTCAGAGGTCAGCCGCCTACGGCAAGTTCAGAGCAATCGCACGGCAAGCATTGAATCCGTCGAATGTGCCCATACAGAGTTGAAAAGGCCTGTGGCCAAACACCTTTGCGGAGGCTCCATGACGCAGCTGCGTGACCTGAAGATTTCCACCCTCGACCTGGTGCCGGTACGCGCCGACGCCGGCCCGGCGCAGTCGCTGCGCAACTCGCTGGACCTGGCGCAGCACGTCGAGCGCTTTGGCTACAACCGCTTCTGGGTAGCCGAGCACCACAACATGGACGGCATCGCCAGCTCGGCGACTTCGGTGCTGATCGGCTACCTGGCCGGGGGGACCTCGAGCATTCGCGTGGGCTCTGGCGGGGTCATGCTGCCCAACCATGCGCCGCTGGTGATCGCCGAGCAGTTCGGCACCCTGGCCAGCCTGCACCCGGGACGCATCGATCTGGGGTTGGGCCGCGCACCGGGTTCCGACCAGATGACCGCCTACGCCCTGCGCCGCGACCGCGCCGGCGGCCCGGATGACTTCCCGGACGATGTCGAGGAACTGTCACGCTACCTCGGCCCGCGTACCGATGATCAAAAAGTGATCGCCGTGCCAGGGCACGATACCGAGGTGCCGATGTGGCTCCTCGGCTCTAGCCTGTTCAGCGCTCAACTGGCCGGCATGCGCGGCATGCCCTACGCCTTCGCCTCGCATTTTGCGCCGCGCTACATGCACGAGGCGATCCGCGTGTACCGCAACCACTTCAAGCCCTCGACCACATTGGACAAGCCGTATGTGATGCTGGGCATCCCCATGGTGGTGGCGGAAACCGACGAAAAGGCCGAGTACCTGGCCACTTCGGTGTACCAGCGCATCCTCGCGCTGATTCGCGGGCAGAGCCTGATGCAGAAGCCGCCTGTGGAAAGCATGGATGGGCTGTGGCTGCCCCATGAACGGGACGCGGTGGGTAGCTTCCTCGGCCTGGCGATGATTGGCAGCCCGCAGAAGGTGCGGGCCAAGGTGGAAGTGCTGCTGGAGCAGACCGGGGCAGATGAGCTGATCTTCACCTGTGATTTGTATGAGCATGCGGACCGGATTCGGTCCTATGAACTGATGGCGCAGGCTCTCAAGACCGCGTGATCTTCTTCGCAGGCTTGCCCGCTCCCACAGGTACAGCGTCGCTCTCTGGCCTGTGATATGCCTGTGGGAGCGGGCGAGCCCGCGAAGAGGCCAGCATATTAGCCGCGGCGGTACACAATCTCCTTGGTACCACCCTCGCAGCTGCCAATCACCTTGCCGGCCGGGTCGCCCTTGTCGACGATCTCCAGCTTGTAGCCGGTGACCCCCTTGGCATCCAGCTTGGCCGCAATCTCTGCCTTGAGCTCCTCGCACGGCTTGCCCGCCGCCAGCGCTCCACCGGCCAGCGTCATCAGGCCCAGCGCCAGAATCAGTTTGTTCATCACTCGCTTTCCTTGTGCAGATGAAATCAGAAAAGGCGCCCGCCAAGGCGCCCCCTCCCTAAATACCCCATCATGCCGGGCTCATCCAGCCCGGCAGTGTTTCAGCTATTGGCGATACGGAAGCCGACCTTCAGCGTGACCTGGAAGTGCGCCGCCTTGTTATCACGGATATGGCCACGGGTATCTATCACTTCGAACCACTCCAGGTGCTTTATGCTCTTGCCGGCTTCGGCCAGGGCATTATTGATCGCCTCTTCGATGCTGGTGGTCGAAGACCCCACCAGCTCGATCTTCTTGTAGGTGTGATGATCGGTCATGAGCGCTCTCCTCGGATGATGGTGAGATTGAGCCTAGCAGCGCAGGCCTGGTTTACCTGCGAGCGGTCACCATTGACGAAAGTTCGATCGCACTTTCCCGCGGACCCAAGGTCGCAATCCTTACAGTCCATACTGCAAAGGAGAGTCAACATGCACCGCAATTCGCTGCGTAGAACGTCCCTGGAAAGCATGGAAGCGGAGATCGAGAGCCTTCTGAAAAGCCTGGAAAACCTCAAGCATGATGCGTCGGAGGAGTCCCAAAAATCGGTGAAGGCAATCCGCAGCAACGCCGAGAGTGCCCTGCGTCATTCTCGCCACCTGTTGAGCGATGCCTACGAGGAAGTGAAGCACCGCACCCGCCAGACCGGCATCGCCACCCGCGACTATGCCCAGGAACACCCGTACACGACTGCCGGCGTTGCCATTGGCGCGCTAGGCTTGCTGGCGGCGTACCTGATGTGCAAACGCAACTAAGCGCCCTGTCGCGCCAGTTCCGCCCTTAGCCACTGCGCCAACTGCTCGGCGCGCCCGTCCGCGGCGCGCCTGGGCACCCACAGCGCCAATGCCGCAGGGGTAGGTGAAAAGCCCCACGGCGCACTCAAACGGCCAGCTCGCAGGTCGTCAGCGACCAGCGGCTGCGGCGCAATCGCCACACCCAGCCCGGCCACGGCAGCTTCCAGCAGGTAATACAGGTGCTCGAAGGCCTGGCCATAGTGGAGGGCCGCCGGCTCCAAACCCTGTTCCAGCGCCCAGGTCGGCCAAGCCTGCGGGCGCGAGGTGGTGTGCAGCAAGGCTTCGCCCAGCAAGGCCTTGGCCGGCGCGCCATGCAAGCGCTCGAAACCGGCGAAATGCGGGCTGAGCACCGGCCCGATGCGCTCCTCGGCCAGTACATGCACCTGCATGTCCGTCGGCCACGGCGGCTCGGCGTAAACCAGCAGCGCATCCAACCCTGGCCGCCGTGGGTCCAGGTCGCCTTCACCGGCCGAAAGGTGCAGACGCAGTTCAGGTAAATCCGCCTGCAGCCGCCCCAGTCGCGGGATGAACCAGCGCGCCAGCAGGCTGCCCGAGCAGCCCAGCACGAACGGCGCCTCGCTGACGTTGTGGCTAAGCTCGGCGCACACGCTGCGCAGGCGATCGAAAGCTTCGCCACTTGCATCGCGCAGACGTACGCCGGCATCTGTGAGTTTGATGCCACGCCCGTCCTTCACGAACAGCGCGACGCCCAGGTGCTCTTCAAGTACCTTGATCTGCCGGCTGACGGCGCCATGGGTGACGTGCAGCGCTTCGGCCGCCTGGCTGACGCTGTTGAGCCGTGCGGTAACCTCGAAAGCCCGAAGGGCGTTGAGGGGAGGGAGGTCGTGGGCCATTTTACCTGTGAGTTTTTCTGACAAGTTTGCGCAATCTTATCGGTTTTCAGCTGGGCTTGCCGTGGTTAGAGTAAAGTCCATCACTCATTCATTACGCCCTGGAGCGCCCCCATGACCCAGTCCCAATACCGCCCCGGCCCCGACGCCAATGGCCTGTTCGGCTCGTTCGGCGGCCGCTACGTGGCCGAAACCCTGATGCCACTGGTGCTGGACCTGGCCCGCGAATACGAAGCGGCCAAGGCAGACCCCAAGTTCCTCGAAGAGCTGGCCTACTTCCAGCGCGACTACATCGGCCGCCCCAACCCGCTGTACTTCGCCGAGCGCCTGACCGAGCACTGCGGCGGCGCCAAGATCTTCTTCAAGCGTGAAGAGCTCAACCACACCGGCGCGCACAAGGTGAACAACTGCATCGGCCAGGTGCTGCTGGCCAAGCGCATGGGCAAGAAGCGCCTCATCGCAGAAACCGGCGCCGGCATGCACGGCGTGGCCACCGCCACCGTCGCTGCCCGCTTCGGCCTGCCTTGCGTGATCTACATGGGCGCCACCGACATCGAGCGCCAGCAGGCCAACGTGTTCCGCATGAAGCTGCTTGGCGCCGAAATCGTCCCGGTCACTGCCGGCACCGGCACCCTGAAGGACGCCATGAACGAGGCCCTGCGCGACTGGGTCACCAACGTCGAAGACACCTTCTACCTGATCGGCACCGTGGCCGGCCCGCACCCGTACCCGGCCATGGTCCGCGACTTCCAGTCGATCATCGGCAAGGAAACCCGCGCCCAGTTGCAAGAGAAGGAAGGCCGCCTGCCAGACAGCCTGGTTGCCTGCGTCGGTGGTGGCTCCAACGCCATGGGCCTGTTCCATGAGTTTCTCGAAGAGCCAAGCGTGCAGATCATCGGCGTCGAAGCCGGTGGCCACGGCGTGCACACCGACAAGCACGCCGCCAGCCTGAACGGCGGCGTACCGGGCGTGCTGCACGGCAACCGCACCTACCTGCTGCAGGACGAAGACGGTCAGATCACCGACGCCCACTCGATTTCCGCCGGCCTGGACTACCCGGGCATCGGCCCGGAGCACGCCTACCTGCACGAAGTGAAGCGTGTCGAGTACGTCAGCATCACCGACGACGAAGCGCTGGATGCATTCCACGCCACCTGCCGCCTGGAAGGCATCATCCCGGCCCTGGAAAGCTCCCACGCCTTGGCCGAGGCGATCAAGCGCGCACCGAAGCTGCCCAAGGACCACCTGATGGTCGTGTGCCTGTCGGGCCGCGGCGACAAAGACATGCAAACCGTCATGAACCACATGGCCGCCCAGGAGAAACAGGCATGAGCCGTCTTGAAAAACGCTTCGCCGAGCTGAAGGCCGAAGGCCGCTCGGCACTGGTCACCTTTGTCACCGCGGGCGACCCGGGCTATGACGCCTCGCTGCAGATCCTCAAGGGCCTGCCGGCAGCCGGTGCCGACGTGATTGAACTGGGCATGCCGTTCACCGACCCGATGGCCGACGGCGTGGCCATCCAGCTGGCCACCCTGCGTGCCCTGGAAGCCGGCCAGACCCTGGCCAAGACCCTGCAGATGGTTCGCGAATTCCGTGTGGATAACCAGACCACACCGATCGTGTTGATGGGCTACTACAACCCGATCCACCGCTTTGGCGTGGAAAAGTTCGTGGCCGAAGCCAAGCAAGCGGGTGTAGATGGCCTGATCATCGTCGACCTGCCGCCAGAGCACGACGCCGAACTGGCAACCCCGGCCCAGGCAGCGGGTATCGACTTTATCCGCCTGACTACCCCAACCACCGACGACGCGCGCCTGCCGCGCGTACTGGAGCGCAGCTCCGGGTTCGTCTACTACGTGTCGGTGGCCGGTGTGACCGGCGCCGGCTCGGCGACCACCGAGCACGTGACCGAAGCCATCGCCCGCCTGCGTCGGCATACCGATCTGCCAATCAGCGTAGGTTTCGGCATTCGTACGCCGGAGCAGGCTGCGGCCATTGCCCGCCTGTCGGACGGCGTAGTGGTGGGCTCGGCGCTGGTCGACAAGATTGCCCAGGCCAAGAGTGCCGAGCAGGCAGTCAACGATGTATTGAGCCTGTGCTCGGCGCTGGCTGAAGGGGTGCGCGGCGCCCGCCGCTGAACCGCGTCGCCTGCTTCGCGGGCACGCCCGCTCCCACAGGGACAACACAGATGCTGAAAGCTGTGGAGGACCTGTAGGAGCGGGCTTGCCCGCGAAGAGGCCAGCACAGGCTATAGAGGCCTATCCCCCGAAAATCGACAGATCCAGCGGCCGCACCGCCCCCATCCAGATCGCATGGTCACGGTGGTCCGCCAGCTCATCACCGGTCAGCGGGTGCATGAACACCACCAACCCCTTCCGATACAGTGCCAACCACGGCAGCACCACCCCCACAAACTCCGGCTCGAAGGCCAGCTGGCAGCTCCAGTCCGGGTGCGGCCCCACCGGTTTCTGGTGCATGCGCCCCATGGTCACGGGAAACAGCCGCGCCGCTTCCTCACACAGCTCACGGGCCTGGTCCATGGTCGCTGCGTCGTAGTAAACGTGGGCGTGGTAACCCTTGATCCTCTGCACGATAACTCCTGATTGCGGTCCAAACATCACCACCTGCAAAGGGAGTGATGCAGTGAAAAACGCCGAAACCCCAGTGTTCAAACTGGTCTTGTTCGGGCCTGAAAGCAGCCTGGGCAACGCCCTGATGGTAGAGCTGCTGTCGCGCCAGCACGAAGTCACCGCCGTGGTCGACGACCTCAACCGCCACGCGCCGCGCCCCGGCCTGCATTTCAAGATAGGCGGGCTTGGCGATGCCGACCAGGCGGAGCAGGGCGCGGCAGGCGGGTCGGCAGTAATTGCCCTGTTGTCGACGCTGGCGCCGGACGATCTGCCCGGGCAAGCCCGCATGAGCGAGGCGCTGGTGGCGGGGTTGAAGCGTACGACTATACGCCGGCTGTTGCTGGTGGGCGATTTCGATGTGCTGGATGAGCCGGGCAAGTACAGCGAGGCGGAGCGGGAGTGTGTGGACCAGGTGGTGGACGGGTTACAGCGCAGTGCCTTGCACTGGACGCTGATCAATGCCCCACAGGAACTGGCCGGGTTGGGGATTGAGCATTTTCGCAGCACCGAAGGTACGCTGGAGCCGGGGTTGGCCGAGCCGTTGCGGCACCTGGCCAGGGTCGCTGCGGGCATGGTGGATATGCTGGAGCTGGATTTGCACCGAGGCGAGCATCTGAACTTCGTGGTCTAGATTGCCGGGGCTGCTGTGCAGCCCCGGGAATGTCACAGGCTGCGCTCGCGCTCCAGCCAATCCACAAACCGCTCGATCAACGCCCCACGCCGCTTGCGTGGTGGCAGCACCGCGTAATACCCGCGCGCCGAGCGCAAACTCCCCTCCAACGGCCGGCATAGCAACCCTTGCTCCACCAGCCCATCCACCAGGTGCCCCCAGCCAATCGCCACCCCTTGCCCGGCAATCGCGGCCTGGATCAGCAACGTATAGTTATCAAACCGCAACTGCCCGGCCGGCGGCGGGCTGGCCACGCCAAACCCGCGAAACACCCCTGCCCAATCAAACCAGCGGCTAGCCTGCTCTCCCTTCAAGTGCAGCAAGGGCAATCGTTGCAAAGCCACGGCTGACAAGGGTTTGCCATGAATCAGCCGGGGGCTGCACACCGGGAAAACCTCCTCATCGAATAGCCAGCGGCTCTCGCCCTGGTGAAAACGCCCGTCGCCAAACAGCACCGCCACATCGATGTCCGGTCGCAACATGCCCTGGCTGCGCTCACCGGTCACCAGGCTCACATCCACCTGCGGATAAGCCTCGTGAAAACGCTGCAGCCGTGGCATCAGCCAGAACGCCGCAAAGGCGAAGTCGGTAGCCACCTGCAGCACTTCGCGCTGACCGC
The DNA here is from genome assembly GCF_023093815.1 of Pseudomonas sp. PNPG3. Taxonomy (NCBI): domain Bacteria; kingdom Pseudomonadati; phylum Pseudomonadota; class Gammaproteobacteria; order Pseudomonadales; family Pseudomonadaceae; genus Pseudomonas; species Pseudomonas sp. PNPG3. The sequence goes on along the minus strand of NZ_JALLKV010000021.1, from coordinate 30,972 downwards.
GCCCACTGGCCTGGGCGATGCCGTCCTCCATGGCCTGCAGGCCCTGATGCACCTGTTCGAACAGCACCTGGCCGGCCTCGGTCAGCTCGATACCCCGGTAAATGCGGTCGAACAACCGCGTGCCCAGCTGTGCCTCCAGCCGTTTGACTTGCTGGCTCACCGCCGGCTGCGTGGTGCCCAGCTCCAGTGCCGCAGCGGTAAAGCCACGCAACCGTGCGGCAGCCTCGAACACGCGCAGTGTATCCAGCGACAAGTTGGCAAGGTGGTCAAACATAAGCAGGGCTAATCCCAGTCATTGCCCGCCATGGGCTTTACCCATGTTATCCACAGTCGCATCTTGATAGGCAAGCGGTTCGCATAACCCTCAACGATGGAAGCCACCATGACGCGCCCGAATATCCTGTTCATCATGGCCGACCAGATGGCCGCGCCCTTGCTGCCGATCTACGTCTCTTCGCCGATCCAGATGCCGCATCTGAGCCGCCTTGCCGAACAGGCGGTGGTGTTCGACTCGGCTTACTGCAACAGCCCGTTGTGCGCACCGTCGCGCTTCACCCTGGTCAGCGGCCAGTTGCCCAGTCGCATCGGCGCCTACGACAACGCCGCCGACTTCCCCGCCGATGTGCCGACCTACGCCCACTATCTGCGCCGCCTTGGCTACCGCACCGCGCTGTCGGGCAAGATGCACTTCTGCGGCCCGGACCAGCTGCATGGCTACGAAGAACGCCTGACCAGCGATATCTACCCGGCCGACTACGGCTGGGCGGTGAACTGGGATGAGCCGGACGTGCGCCCGAGCTGGTATCACAACATGTCCTCGGTACTGCAGGCCGGACCGTGCGTGCGCACCAACCAGCTGGATTTCGACGAGGAAGTGGTGTTCAAGGCGCGCCAGTACCTGTACGACCATGTACGCGAAAACGATGGCCGACCGTTCTGCCTGACCGTGTCGATGACCCACCCGCACGACCCCTACACCATCCCCCGGCGCTATTGGGATCGCTACGAAGGTGTGGATATCCCCATGCCCCGCGCCGAATTCGACCAGGCAGAACTCGACCCGCACTCGCAGCGCCTGCTGAAGGTCTACGACCTGTGGAACAAGCCGCTGCCTGTGGACAAGATTCGTGACGCCCGTCGTGCCTACTTCGGCGCCTGCAGCTACATCGATGACAACATCGGCCTGCTGCTGCAGACCCTGGAGGAATGCGACCTGGCCGACGACACCCTGATCGTGTTCTCCGGCGACCACGGCGACATGCTCGGCGAGCGCGGCCTCTGGTACAAGATGCACTGGTTCGAGATGTCGGCGCGGGTGCCTCTGCTGGTGCACGCGCCGAAGCACTTCGCGCCAGCCAGGGTCAGCGCTTCGGTGTCTACCTGCGACCTGCTGCCGACCCTGGTCGAGCTGGCTGGTGGTGCTGTGGATAACCACCTTCACCTGGATGGCCGCTCGCTGGTCGGCCACCTGCAAGGGCAGGGTGGCCATGACGAAGTGATCGGCGAATACATGGCCGAAGGCACCGTCGGCCCGCTGATGATGATCCGCCGGGGGCCGTACAAGTTCGTGTACAGCGAAGACGACCCATGCCTACTCTATGACCTGAGCCGCGACCCGCACGAGCGGGAGAACCTCACCGGCAGCCCGGAACACCAGGCGCTGCTGCAGGCATTTGTCGATGAAGCACAGCAACGTTGGGATATCCCCAGCCTGCGCCAGCAGGTTCTTGCCAGCCAGCGGCGCCGCCGCCTGGTGGCCGAGGCGCTGGCCATCGGCAAGCTGAAAAGCTGGGACCACCAACCGCTGGTGGACGCCAGCCAACAGTACATGCGCAACCACATCGATCTCGACGACCTCGAGCGCAAGGCACGTTATCCACAGCCCGCCCCCCTGGATTGAGAAGAGAGGCCGCCATGCACAAGTTCTCCGCCGCCGTGTTCGCCCTGGCCCTGAGCCTGGGTACCGCCACGGCCCACGCCGCCGACAGCGACGCGCAATGCACCACCGTGAAGATGGCCGACCCCGGCTGGAGCGACATCGCAACGACCAACGCCTTGGCCCGCCTGCTTCTGGAAAGCCTGGGTTACCAGGTGAAAATCGACAGCCTGGCCGTGCCGATCATCTACGGCGGCCTCAAGGATGGCCGCGTCGATGCCTTCCTCGGCAACTGGATGCCGGCGCAGCAGGGCTTTCATGACAAGTTCATCGCCAATGGCGATGTGCAGCAGCTTTCGCGCAATCTGGAAGGAACCGAGTTCACCTTGGCAGTGCCCGACTATGTGTGGAATGCCGGAGTGAAGGATTTCGCCGACTTGCAGAAGCACGCCGACCAGTTCGACAAGAAGCTGTACGGGATTGGTTCCGGGGCACCGGCCAACCTGTCGTTGAAGGAAATCATCGACAAGAATGAATTCAACCTCGGCCAGTGGAAACTGGTGGAGTCCAGCGAGCAGGCGATGCTGGCGCAGGTCGACCGGGCGGTGAAGAAACAGCAGTTCATCACCTTCCTCGGCTGGACCCCGCACCCGATGAACGTGAAGCTGAAGATGCATTACCTGAGCGGCGGGGAGAAGTGGTTTGGCAGCAAGGGCGAGGTGTATACCCTGACCCGCAAGGGTTATCCACAAGCCTGCCCGAATGCGGCCAAGCTGCTGGGCAACCTGAAGTTCACGCTGGACATGGAAAACACCATCATGGCCGAAGTTGTGGACAAGAAGATCAGCTTCGATGATGCGGCCAAGGCTTGGCTGAAGGCGCACCCCGAGTTGCTGGAAGGGTGGTTGGCCGGAGTGACGACCAAGGCAGATGGCAATGCGCTGGAGGCCGTCAAAGCCAAACTGTAACCTCACAAGCAAAACCTCTATCCCTGTGGGAGCGGGTTCACCCGCGAATGCGCTGGTAGATTCAATGCAGCATTCGCGGGTAAACCCGCTCCCACAGGGGACAGTGCAATTTCTGGATTGTGGATAACCCATGCATCGCCTCACTCACCTGCTGCCCTTCCTCTCATGGCTCCCCCGCCAATCGGGCCGCAGCCTGCGCCAGGACCTGCTGGTGGGCCTGAGCGGTGCAATCCTCGCCCTGCCGCAATCCATCGCCTACGCTCTGATCGCCGGCCTGCCCGCCGAATACGGCCTGTACGCCGCCATCGTGCCAGTGCTGATCGCCTGTCTGTGGGGCTCGTCCTGGCACCTGATCTGCGGCCCGACCGCAGCCATTTCCATCGTTCTCTACGCCAGCATCAGCCCGCTGGCCGTGGCTGGCAGCGCCGACTATGTCACCCTGGTGCTGCTGCTGACGTTCCTCGGCGGCATTTTTCAGTTACTGCTGGGGCTTTTGCGCTTCGGCGCACTGGTCAATTTCGTCTCCCATTCCGTGGTGCTCGGCTTCACCCTGGGCGCCGCTGTCGTCATTGCCCTGGGCCAGTTGCCCAACCTGCTGGGCATGGACCTGCCAAGCCAGGCCACGGCGCTGAAGACCGTGCAGGACCTGGCCAGCCATGCCGGCGAGGTCGACCTGCCTTCCTTGATTCTGGGCCTGGCCACAGTGCTGATCGGCGTAGGCTTCAAGCTCTGGCGCCCGCGCTGGCCCAGCCTGTTGATAAGCCTGATTTTGGTAAGCCTGCTGGCCTGGCTGCTGCCCGGGTTCTTTGGGCATGTGCCGCGTGTGCCGGCATTCACCGGCCAGCTACCACCCTTCAGCCCGCTGCCGTTGCTGGATGTGGAACTGATCCTGCGCCTGCTGCCCAGCGCTGTGGCAGTGGGCATGCTCGGGCTGGTCACCAGCCTGTCGATTGCCCGCTCATTGTCAGCACGTTCGGAGCAGTTGATCGACGCAGACCAGGAAATACGCGCACAGGGCCTGTCGAACATCGTTGGTGCATTTTTCTCCGGTTACCTGTCTTCCGGCTCCTTCACCCGTTCCGGGCTGAGCTACGACGCCGGCGCCCGCTCGCCCATGGCCGGGATATTCTCGGCGCTGTGGGTGGCGGTGTTCGCCGTTGCCGGGGCCAGGCTGATCGCGCACCTGCCGATTCCGGCCATGGCCGGCAGCATCCTGCTGATCTGCTGGGGGTTGGTGGACCACCGGGGGATTCGTGCGCTGTTCCGGGTCAGCCGCTCGGAGTTTCTGGTAATGGCGCTGACGGCGGCAGCGACCTTGTTGCTGGAGCTGCAGACGGCGATCTATGCCGGAGTGCTGGCGTCGCTGTTCTTCTATCTGAAGCGCACCTCGCGGCCACGGGTGCAGCAGAGCCGTGAAGGGGAAGCAGATGTGCTGCGGGTGGGCGGGTCGATCTTCTTTGGCGCGGCGCATTACCTGCAGGTGCGCTTGCAGCGCTGCCAGGGGCCGCATGTTGTTATCGATGCCCGGCAGGTGAACTTCATCGATTACTCGGGTGTGGATATGTTGCACCGCGAGGCGCGGCGGTTGCGGCGGGCGGGGGGGAGTCTGACCCTGCACCGGGCCAGGCCGCAGGTGATCGAGGAGTTGCAGAAGCTGGAAGGGGTGGAGTTGTGCCCGATCCGGTTTGAGGAGTGAGGCTGAAATATGGGGGCTGCTTTGCAGCCCATCGCAGGCAAGCCAGCTCCCACAGGGATATCAGAAGGCCTGAGGCCGGCGCTGTCCCTGTAGGAGCTGGCTTGCCTGCGATGGGACCGCAAAGCGGTCCCCGACGATCTCAGCCGCGAGCCAGCTGCCGGCGCAACTCAGCCAACACTGGCGCCGTATCCGGCCGCACCCCACGCCAGATAAAGAACGCCTCAGCCGCCTGCTCAGCCAGCATCCCCAGCCCATCCAGCACCTTGGCCGCCCCCAGCTTCTCGGCCCACTGGCAAAACGGCGTAGGCTCCTTGCCATACATCATGTCGTAGCAAACCGTGCGCCCCGCCTCGACCAGGCTGTCGGCGATCGGCGGCAACTCACCGGCCAGGCTCGCCGAGGTGGCATTGATGATCACATCCACCGGTTCCTGCAACCAGGCAAACCCGCTGGCTACCACAGGCCCCAGCTCATCGAATTCACGCGCCAGCTGCTCGGCCTTTTCCACGGTCCGGTTGGCAATCACCAGCGACTGCGGCTTGTGCGCCAGGATCGGCTCCAGCACGCCACGCACCGCGCCACCAGCACCCAGGATCAGAATGCGTTTGCCTGCCAGCTCGACCCCGGCATTCACCGTCAGGTCGCGCACCAGGCCAGCGCCATCGGTGTTGTCGCCCTGCAGGCTGCCATCGGCCAGCTTGCTCAGCGTGTTCACTGCGCCAGCGCGCCGGGCACGCGGGGTCAGGCTGTCGCACAGGCGGTAGGCCTCTTCCTTGAACGGCACGGTGACGTTGCCGCCGCGGCCTTGCTTGAAGAAGCCGCGCGCGCAGTCGCTGAACTCGTCCAGCGGCGCCAGCAGGGTGGCGTATTCCAGGTCCTGGCCGGTCTGTTCGGCGAACAGGCGATGGATCAGCGGCGACTTGCTGTGGCCGATGGGATTACCAAAAACGACGTACTGGTCCATGACGGCTCCTTGATTATCCACAGGCTTACTGGCCGAGCCAGTCGCGGTCCTGCAGGAAGTACTCGGTCAGGCGTGCTTCTTCGCTGCCAGGCGCGGCCTTCCAGTCGTAGCCCCAGCGCACCTGCGGCGGCAACGACATGAGGATGGACTCGGTGCGGCCGCCGGACTGCAGGCCGAACAAGGTGCCACGGTCGTAGACCAGGTTGAACTCCACGTAGCGGCCACGGCGGTATTCCTGGAACTCACGCTGCTGCGGGGTGTAGGGCGTGCCCTTGCGGCGCTGGACGATCGGCAGGTAGGCGTTGACGTAGGCGTCGCCAATGGCGCGGATGAAGGCGAAGCAGGTGTCGAAGTCCCACTCGTTCAGGTCATCGAAGAACAACCCACCAATGCCGCGTGGCTCGCCACGGTGCTTGAGGTGGAAGTAGCGGTCGCACCAGGCCTTGTAGCGCGGGTACACGTCGGCGCCGAACGGCGCGCAGGCCTGCTCGGCCACACGGTGCCAGTGGATGCAGTCTTCTTCATTGCCGTAGTACGGAGTCAGGTCGAAGCCGCCGCCGAACCACCAGACAGCCTCTTCACCTTCCTTTTCGGCGATGAAGAAGCGCACGTTGGCGTGGGAGGTGGGCACATGCGGGTTGTGCGGGTGGATCACCAGCGACACGCCCAAGGCCTCGAAACCACGGCCCGCCAGCTCGGGGCGGTGGGCACTGGCCGACGGCGGCAGACCGGCGCCGAACACGTGGGAGAAGTTGACCCCGCCTTTCTCGATCACCTTGCCATCGCCGATCACCCGCGTGCGGCCCCCGCCACCGGCTTCGCGCACCCATGCGTCCTCGACGAAGCGGGCGCCGCCGTCTTCAGCTTCGAGGGCAGAGCAGATGCGGTCTTGCAGGTCGAGCAGGTAGGCTTTCACGGCCTCGGTGCGGCTAGTCATCGGGTCACCAGGAACGGGCAGGGAAGAATTCGCCGCGTAGCATACCACCCCCAGCCCGCGCGCCGCAGTTGACGGCGATCAAGCAAAGGCGTCCGATAGAAGGTCTTTCCCGACCCATACGACAGGAGTGCGAGATGGCCAAGCGTATCCAGTTCAGCCAGCATGGCGGCCCGGAAGTGCTGCAGTTTGTGGAATTCGAACCAGCCCCGCCAGGGCCACAGCAGGTGCGTGTACGTAACCATGCGATCGGCCTGAACTTCATCGATACCTACTTCCGCAGCGGGCTGTATGCACCGCCATCCCTGCCTTCGGGGCTAGGCACTGAAGCGGCTGGCGTGGTCGAGGCCGTGGGCGAGGGCGTGACCCGGCTGAAAGTGGGTGACCGCGTGGCCCATGCCGGCGGCCCGTTGGGCGCGTACAGCGAGGTGCATACGCTGCCGGAAGCCAATCTGGTGAAGCTGCCCGACAACATCAGCTTCGAGCAGGCAGCGGCGGTGATGCTCAAGGGTTTGACCGTGCAGTACCTGCTGAAGCAGACCTATGAGGTGAAGGCGGGTGATGTGATCCTGTTCCACGCAGCAGCTGGCGGCGTGGGTTCGTTGGCGTGCCAGTGGGCCAAGGCGCTGGGGGCCAAGCTGATCGGTACCGTGAGTTCTGCCGAGAAGGCCGAACGGGCCAAGGCGCTTGGGGCGTGGGCGACCATCGACTATAGCCGTGAGGACGTAGCCAAGCGGGTGCTGGAGCTGACCGACGGCAAGAAATGCCCGGTGGTGTATGACGGTGTGGGTGCCGACACCTGGCTGACCTCGCTGGACTGCCTGCAGCCGCGCGGGTTGATGGTGAGCTTTGGCAATGCCTCGGGGGCGGTGAGCGGGGTGAACCTGGGGATTCTGGCGCAGAAAGGGTCGCTGTATGTGACCCGCCCGACGTTGGCGACCTATGCCAACAATGCCGAGAATACCCAGGCCATGGCCGATGACCTGTTTGCGATGATCGGCAGTGGCAAGCTGGTTGTGGATATCCAACAGCGGTATCCGCTCAGCGAGGCGGCCAAGGCACAGGCGGAGCTGTCGGCTCGGCGGACTGTGGGTTCCACAATTCTGCTTCCTTGAGTTCACTCCCACAGGTACTGCACCGATCTTAAGTGCAGTGCCATCCCTGTGGGAGCGGGCATGCCCGCGAAGCAAGCACCGCAGTGCATGGCACCGGCTACGCCGGTGTTCGCGGGCGCGCCCGCTCCTACAGGTACTTCACCAGTCTTGAATACAGCGCTATCCCTGTGGGAGCGGGTTTACCCGCGAAGAAGACACCGCAGTGGATGGCACCGGCTGCGCCGGTGTTCGCGGGTGAACCCGCTCCCACAGGTACTGCGTCGGCCTTGAACAGGGCGCTATGCCTGTGGAGGACGGGTGGTTGGTATCGACTCGATACCATCGAGAATCGCCTCCACCAATCCCTCCGCCAATTCAATGGAATGCAGGCTCGACCAATACATGCCACGGCCTTCTTCGCGCAGGTACTCGAGGGCTTTCGAGCCCGTTTCGTAGGCGCCTCGCAGATACAGAGCTACATGAACCAAGGCGTCCTCGGCGGAAATGTTCGGGTTTACGGTGAACAGCGGTTCGTGGCCGGCATCGCAGCGGCCGAAGGGGCGAGTAGAGGTGCAGGGAAGCGGTGGATCGGGGACTATTTTCTTCATCATTGGAAAATGCTCCTCATTGCCGCCACCAATCACTACCACGTGAATGGGTGGCGACTGTACGCGAGGTGGTAGACCCGGGCATTTTCCAATCCAGGCAGGCTCGAAAGCCTCCCACGCACAGTCACCATAGACTGCCATGGAAAAAATGCATCCGGGCTACCACACCCGATCGCCAAGGTATTCAGCGACGGATGAAGCCTAGAGGCACTGGTTCCCACTGAGAAGGTGATGGCAGGGGACGCGGCTTGTAGGATATTTCCCAAGCCACAAGCTGGACAGCCATTCGAGACAAAATCAGAAAAATCTGCGGGGTTCTGGGGCCGCTTTGCGGTATCAGCCCGGACGAACGACTTCGCCAGTCACCAGGTCACGGATCACACTCGGGTTCTTCCGTCCACCCAACGCCCCCCCCAGCACCAGATCCAGCTGACCATGGAAGTACTGCTCCACCCGCAACCGGGTCTTAGCCGCCGGGCGCCCGCCCGGGTTGCACGAAGTGGAAATCAACGGCCCCACCAATGCACACAGCTCACGTACCACCGGGTGGTCACTGACCCGCAGTGCCACGGTGTCATGTTGCCCGGTAACCCATTCGGGCAACAGGTCCTGGTGCGGCACCAGCCAGGTGTTCGGCCCCGGCCAGGTGCTGCCCATGCGGTCGATCCAGTCTTCGGGGAAGTCCTCGAACAAGAAGTCGAACTGGCGGATGTTGTCGGCTACCAGGATCAGGCCTTTATCCACAGGCCGCGACTTCAGCGCCAGCAGGCGATACACCGCGTCCTCGTTCCACGGGTCGCAGCCCAGGCCCCAGACCGCTTCCGTCGGGTAGGCGATCACTGCACCCGCCCGGATCTCACGTGCGGCTTGTTGCACACGAAAACTGCTCACCATTTCTGTTACTCCGCCTATATACCTTGCTTGTGAGCAGTGTACTTAGCCCGCGCGGGCAAACCAACGCCCGGCTTCATTGCTGACCCGGCCTTCCAGCTCCAGTTCGGTCAGCTGCGCCAGCACGTCGGCAAGCGGCAGCTCGCTGCAGTGGGCCAGGCTTTCGCTGGTTTGTGGCGCAGCATGCAGCAGGGCGAGCAGAGGATGGTCGAATTTATCCACAACCGCAGGCGGCAGGTTCTGCCAGCCCTGCAGGCTTTCCAGTATCTGCTCCACGCTCTCCACCAACAGCGCGCCGTCACGGATCAACTGGTGGCAGCCTTTGGCCCCGGGGTGGTGAATGGAGCCCGGTATGGCATACACCTCGCGGCCTTGCTCGGCAGCCAGGCGTGCGGTGATCAGCGAACCACTGGCCAGGCTCGCCTCGACCACCAGCACGCCCAGCGACAGGCCACTGATGATGCGATTGCGCCGCGGGAAGTTGCCAGGTAGCGGCCCGGCATCCAACGGGTACTCGGAAACCAGCGCGCTACCGTTGTCGATCATCGCTTGTGCAAGCGACCTGTGGCGCTGTGGATAAAGTTTTTTGCAACCCCGTACCGAGCACGCCAATCGTGCCCCCACCAGCCTGCAATGCGGCCCGATGAGCGGCACCGTCGATGCCCACCGCCAAGCCGCTGGTAATGGTGAAACCGGCCTGCGCCAGGTAGCGGGAAAATGCCGCAGCAGTGTCGAGTGCTGGGGGTGAAGCACGCCTGCTGCCCACAATTGCCAGTTGTGGGCGCTCGAGCAGGGCTGGGTCTCCAGCTACGAAAAGCAGTGGAGGGGCATCGTCGATTTCCGCCAATAGTGGCGGGTAGCCAGGGCCGTCCCACATCAGCAAATGCTGGGCCGGGCGCTCTAGCCAGGCCATTGCGGCCAGTGCACCCTCACGAACTTCGGCACTGCGCCGGGCATCGATGGTGGCCTGGGGTATGCCCAATGCGCGCCAGGCGCCGGCGGGTGCACATAGCGCCGAAGAGGCACTGCCAAAAGCCTCAAGCAAGGTGTTAAAGCGACGCAATCCCGTCTCCGGCAGCCGGTGCAGGCGTAATCGGGCCTCCAGTTCGGCAGGCGGAAGAGGCGACGAATGGTAGGTCTGCATGGGGATCATCCTTGATCGAATCGGGGCCATCGACGTGGCACAAACTGTGGATAACTTTGTTGATAACGCTTTGACAACCTGTCCATCGAATGGGCAATAAGCTGGCCTTGAAAACCCTAGACGAGCTTTCACAGGTGCTGAAATCCCCGTTTCCCTTTATTATGTGTGCTCAGTTTTCAACCGAACGCACAGTGACTGCCTGACCTTATGGCCATCTTGAACATTCTCGAATTCCCGGACCCGCGCCTGCGCACCATCGCCAAGCCGGTGACGGTGTTCGACGACGCCCTGCGTCAGCTGATCGACGACATGTTTGAAACCATGTACGAAGCCCCTGGCATCGGCCTGGCCGCTACCCAGGTCAACGTGCACCAGCAGGTCGTGGTCATGGACCTCAGTGAAGACCGCAGCGAGCCGCGCGTCTTCATCAACCCCACGGTCGAAGAGCTGACCCACGACATGGGCCAGTACCAGGAAGGCTGCCTGTCGGTACCTGGCTTCTACGAGAACGTCGACCGCCCGCTGCGTGTGCGGGTCAAGGCCCAGGACCGCGACGGCAAGCCTTACGAGCTCGAGTGCGAAGGCCTGCTGGCGGTGTGCGTGCAGCATGAATTCGATCACCTCAACGGCAAGCTGTTCGTCGACTACCTGTCGCAGCTCAAGCGCGACCGGATCAAGAAAAAGCTGGAAAAGCAGCACCGCCAGCAAGCCTGATCCCCACCTTCCAGAAGGCTTGCTCCGGCAAGCCTTTTTCTTTTTTGAAGCGAGAACTCCATGCGCATCGTCTTTGCAGGCACTCCAGAGTTTGCCGCCGAACACCTCAAGGCCCTGCTCGACAGCCCGTACGAGATCGTGGCCGTCTACACCCAGCCCGACCGCCCCGCTGGCCGTGGCCAGAAGCTGATGCCGAGCCCGGTCAAGCAACTGGCTGTGGCCCATGACATCCCGGTGTTCCAACCGCCGACCCTGCGCAACGCCGAAGCCCAGGCCGAACTTGCGGCGCTGAAGCCGGACCTGATGGTAGTGGTCGCCTACGGCCTGATCCTGCCGCAGGTGGTGCTGGATATCCCGCGCCTGGGCTGTATCAACAGCCATGCTTCCCTGCTGCCCCGCTGGCGCGGTGCCGCACCGATCCAGCGCGCCGTGGAAGCCGGCGACGCCGAGAGCGGTGTGACCGTGATGCGCATGGAAGCGGGCCTGGACACCGGCCCGATGCTGCTCAAGGTGGTCACGCCGATCAGCGCCGAAGACACCGGCGGCAGCCTGCACGACCGCTTGGCCGAGATGGGCCCGCCCGCAGTCGTACAAGCCATCGCCGGCCTGGCCGATGGTTCGCTGCACGGTGAAGTGCAGGACGATGCCCTGGCCACCTACGCGCACAAGCTGAACAAGGACGAAGCGCGTATTGACTGGAGCCGGCCGGCCGTCGAGCTGGAACGCCTGATCCGTGCCTTCAACCCGTGGCCGGTTTGCCACAGCACCCTCGATGGCGAAAGCGTGAAAGTGCTGGCCGCCAACTTGTCCACAGCGACAGGCACCCCGGGTGAGATCCTCTCCGCCAGCAAGGACGGCCTGGTTGTCGCCTGCGGTGACCAGGCACTGAGCCTGACCCGCCTGCAACTGCCCGGCGGCAAGGCACTGAACTTCAGCGACCTGTTCAACAGCCGTCGTGAGAAATTCGCCAGCGGCAAGGTGCTGGGCCAATGAACCCACGCCTCGCCGCCGCCCGTGCCCTTGCCGCTGTACTCAGTGGCAAGGCCTCGCTGAACAGTTCGCTGCCAGCGCAACTGGACAAGGTCGATGAGCGCGACCGCGGCCTGACCCAGGACCTGGCGTTCGGTACCGCGCGCTGGCAACCACGCCTCGACCTGCTGGCGGCGCAGCTGCTGCAGAAGCCGTTCAAGGCCGCCGATGCCGATGTGCAGGCGTTGCTGCTGGTCGGCCTGTACCAGCTGTTCTACAGCCGTATCCCGGCCCACGCGGCCATTGGCGAGACCGTTGGCTGTGCCGACAAGCTGAAGAAGCCGTGGGCCAAGGGCCTGCTCAATGCCGTGCTGCGCCGCGCCCAACGCGAAGGCGAAGAATTGCTGGCCGGCATGGAGCGCGACCCGGTGGTACGCACTGCCCACCCGCGCTGGCTGCAGAAGTCGCTCAAGGCCTTCTGGCCGGAGCAGTGGGAGGCCATCTGCGCCGCCAACAACGCCCACCCGCCGATGATCCTGCGGGTCAACCGTCGCCACCACAGCCGCGATGCCTACCTGGCACTGCTGACCGAGGCAGGCGTTGGCGCCAGCGCCTGCCAGTACAGCCGTGACGGTATCGTGTTGGCCGAAGCCTGCGACGTGCGCGGCCTGCCAGGCTTTGCCGAAGGCTGGGTGAGCGTGCAGGACGAAGCCGCGCAGCTGTCCGCCGACCTGCTGGAACTGGCCCCCGGCCAGCGCGTGCTCGACGCCTGCTGTGCACCGGGTGGCAAGACCTGCCACCTGCTGGAAGCCGAAACCGGCCTGGCCCACGTGGTGGCCATCGACCTCGAAGCCAAGCGCCTGACCCGCGTGCGCGAGAACCTCGACCGCCTGCAACTGGACGCCGAGCTGATCGCCTGCGATGCCCGCGACACCGCCAGCTGGTGGGACGGCAAGCCGTTCCAGCGCATTCTGCTCGATGCCCCCTGTTCGGCCACCGGCGTGATCCGCCGCCACCCTGACATCAAGCTGACCCGTCAGGCCGACGACATCCCGGCCCTGGCCACGCTGCAAGGTGAGCTGCTCGATGCCCTGTGGCCGACCCTGGAAGTGGGCGGCATGCTGCTATACGCCACCTGCTCCAGCCTGCCGACCGAGAACACCGAAGTGATCGATGCCTTCCTTGCCCGCACCCCGGGCGCCCGTGAGCTGGACCTGGCCACCGAAGCCGGCCTGCGCCAGCCCCACGGCCGCCAGTTGTTGGCCCAGGAAGGCGGCCACGACGGTTTCTACTATGCCAAGCTGATCAAGATCGCCGCCTCGCGCGGATAAAAACAAAAGGTAGGGAGTAGCGGATGAAGATCATCATCCTCGGCGCAGGACAGGTAGGCGGTACGCTGGCGGAGCACCTGGCCAGCGAAGCCAACGACATCACCGTGGTCGACACTGACGGCGACCGCCTGCGCGACCTGGGCGACCGCCTGGACATCCGCACCGTGCAAGGCCGCGGCTCGCTGCCTACGGTGCTGCGCCAGGCCGGTGCCGACGACGCCGACATGCTGGTGGCGGTAACCAACAGCGACGAAACCAACATGGTCGCCTGCCAGGTAGCCTATTCGCTTTTCCACACCCCGACCAAAATTGCCCGGGTGCGCGAGTCGGCCTACCTGACCCGCGAAGAGCTGTTCGACAACGACCATATCCCGGTCGACGTACTGATCAGCCCCGAGCAGGTGGTGACCAACTACATCAAGCGCCTGATCGAGCACCCTGGCTCGCTGCAGGTGATCGACTTCGCAGAAGGCAAGGCCCAGCTGGTGGCAGTTAAGGCGTACTACGGTGGCCCGCTGGTAGGCCAGCAACTGCGCCAGATCCGCGCGCACATGCCCAACGTCGACACCCGCGTGGCGGCCATCTTCCGCCGCGACCGCCCGATCACCCCGCGGGGCGACACGGTGATCGAAGCAGACGACGAAGTGTTCTTCATCGCCGCGAAGAAGGACATACGCGCGGTGATGGGTGAGCTGCGCCGTATCGACGAAACCAACAAGCGTGTGGTCATCGCCGGTGGCGGGCAAATCGGCGAACGCCTGGCCGAGGCCATCGAAAGCCGCTACCAGGTGAAGATCATCGAGATGAGCCCGGCCCGTTGCCGACACCTCTCCGACACCCTGGAAAGCACCGTGGTGCTGCAGGGCAGCGCCTCGGACAAGGACCTGATGCTGGAGGAGAACATCGCCGACGCCGACATCTTCCTGGCCCTGACCAACGACGACGAGGCCAACATCATGTCGTCGCTGCTGGCCAAGCGCCTGGGCGCCCGCAAGGTGATGACCATCATCAACAACCCGGCCTATGTCGACCTGGTGCAGGGTGGCGACATCGACATTGCCATCAGCCCACAGTTGGCCACCATCGGCACCCTGCTGGCGCACGTGCGCCGGGGCGACATCGTCAGCGTACACTCGCTGCGCCGCGGGGCGGCCGAGGCTATCGAAGCGGTGGCGCACGGGGATTCGAAGTCGAGCAAGGTGGTCGGCAAGGCGATCGAAGACATCGCGCTGCCACCGGGCACCACCATCGGCGCGATCATTCGTGACGAAGAGGTGATGATTGCCCACGACGACACCATGATCGAATCGGGCGACCATGTGATCCTGTTCGTTGTGGATAAAAAGCATATCCGGGATGTGGAGAAGCTGTTCCACGTCGGCTTGAGTTTCTTCTAGGAGCACAGGGCATGCGCGAATCGCTGGAGAAGATGCTGGCCAAGGGTGTGGATAACCCGTTGTTGAGGTTCGGCCTGGGCAAGGCCTGGCTGGACGAAGGCAATGGTGCTGAAGCGGCGGTGCATCTGGCACGGTGCGTGGAACAGGACCCGAAGTACTCGGCAGCGTGGAAACTGCTGGGCAAGGCGCATCATCTGCAGGGTGACCTGGCGGCGGCGCGCAAGGCCTGGGAGGAGGGGATCGTGGCCGCGCAGGCCCATGGGGACAAGCAGGCCGAGAAAGAGATGACCGTGTTTCTGAAGAAACTCAACAAGACATCAGGTTAACGCAGTCCCTGTGGGAGCGGGTTCACCCGCGAATGCGATGTGGGATTCACCGACGCATTCGCGGGTAAACCCGCTCCCACAGGGGACAGTGAAAATCTCAGTACCAGCGTGGCTCGCCAGCCGGGCGCTTCTTGAAGCGCTTCATGCTCCACATGTACTGGCTCGGGTACTCGCGCACATAGCGCTCGACCACCTTGCTCATCGCCGCCGCCGACACGGTCACGTCGGTGCTGTACATCTCTTCCGGCGCCGCCTCCAGGAACACCTTGAAGCCCGAGCCGTCAGGCAACCGCAGGGCATGCAGGAACACCCCAACCGCCTTGCCCCCGGCCAGCATGTTCGGCACGAACTTGCTGGTCAGCGCCTGGGTACCCAGGAACGGCACGAACACCCCGGCCGACTCCGCCGGCTCCGGGTCGGCAGGAATACCCACCTGGCCACCACGGCGCACTTCCTTGATCACGCTGAGGATGCCTTCCTTGGTCGAAGGTGCCACGCGGTTGCCCATCTGCACCCGCTGCTCGCGCAGCAGGTCATCCACCGCCTTCAGCTTCGGCGGGCGATAGAAGATGATCGGTTTGCACTGGTTGCAGTAGAAGTGGTTCAGCACTTCCCAGTTACCCAGGTGGCTGGTGATGCCGACCACGCCCTTGCCCGAGGCCAGGGCCTGCTCCAGCACTTCCAGGCCGTGCACTTCCTTGACCAGCTCCAGCGAGCGCTGCGGCGGCCAGATCCAGGCACAGGCACTTTCGACGAAGGATTTACCGATATCCTTCAACGCGCGGCCCACCAGCTGCTCGCGCTCGGCCGGGTCCATCTCCGGGAAGCACTTGGCGAGGTTGATGCGCACGACATTGCGCGAGCCGTTGGGGATCTTCCACATCAGCCAGCCGATACCGGCGCCGACGCGCTGCACAGCGCCCCAGGGCAGCTTGGCAAACAGGCGCAGCACCCCGACCATCAGGGCGCCCTTGAACTTTTCCACAGGCGAATTCCTTATTTCAGCAAGGCGCGCATTGTAACCCCTCAGCGCAACAAGGCGGCGTAGCGATCGCAATCGGTGGTGTGGTCCATGACCATGCCGGTGGCCTGCATGAAGGCATAGCAGATGGTCGGGCCAACGAACGTGAAGCCGGCTTTCTGCAGGGCTTTGCTCATCGCCTTGGCTTCATCGGTAACCGCTGGCACCTCGCTGCGGCCAGTGAAGTGGTTGATCTTCGGCGCACCACCGACGAATGACCAGAGCCAGTCGGCGGGGTTGTCCACAGCCAGCCAGGCCTGGGCATTACGCCTGGCAGCCTTGAGCTTGAGGCGGTTGCGGATGATGCCGGCATCCTGCATCAGCTCCTCGATGCGTTCGTCGCTCATGACGGCGAGTTTCACCGGATCGAAGCCGTGCATCACCTCGCGATAACGCTCGCGTTTACGCAATACGGTGATCCACGAAAGCCCCGCCTGGAACCCTTCGAGCAAAAGCATCTCGAACAGCAACGCCGGGTCACGCTGGGGCGTTCCCCATTCCTGGTCGTGGTAGGCCTGGTACAACGGATCGTCGGTACACCAAAAGCAGCGTGGCATAAGGCTCCAATGAGTAGAGGGCGAGGCGAATCAGGTTATACTCCCGCTCTTTACATCCGCATCCCCAGATACAGGTGAATTTCGTGAGCCAGCCTACGCCAGCCGTGCGTACCTTCCAAGACCTGATCCTCGCCCTGCAGAACTACTGGGCCGAGCAAGGTTGTGTGGTGCTTCAGCCCTACGATATGGAAGTAGGCGCCGGCACTTTCCACACCGCTACATTCCTGCGCGCCGTGGGTCCAGAAACCTGGAACGCCGCCTATGTGCAGCCTAGCCGTCGCCCTGCCGACGGGCGGTATGGCGAAAACCCCAACCGCCTGCAGCACTACTACCAGTTCCAGGTGGTACTGAAGCCCAACCCGGCCAACTTCCAGGAGCTGTACCTCGGCTCGCTGAAAGCCATCGGCCTGGACCCGCTGGTCCACGACATTCGCTTCGTCGAAGACAACTGGGAATCGCCGACCCTCGGCGCCTGGGGCCTGGGCTGGGAAATCTGGCTCAACGGCATGGAAGTCACCCAGTTCACCTACTTCCAGCAGGTAGGCGGCATCGAGTGCTACCCAGTCACGGGTGAAATCACCTACGGCCTGGAGCGCCTGGCCATGTACATCCAGGGCGTCGACTCGGTGTACGACCTGGTGTGGGCCGACGGCCCGTTCGGCAAGGTCACCTACGGCGACGTGTTCCACCAAAACGAGGTGGAGCAGTCGACCTACAACTTCGAGCACGCCAACGTCGACAAGCTGTTCGAGCTGTTCGACTTCTACGAAAGCGAAGCCAACCGCCTGATCAAGCTTGAGCTGCCGCTGCCGACCTATGAAATGGTCCTGAAGGCCTCGCACACCTTCAACCTGCTGGACGCCCGCCGCGCCATCTCGGTAACCGAGCGCCAGCGCTACATCCTGCGTGTACGTACCCTGGCCCGGGACGTGGCGCAAAGCTATCTGCAAGCCCGCGCACGCCTGGGCTTCCCGATGGCCACCCCTGAACTGCGTGACGAAGTGTTGGCTAAGCTGGAGGCTGCACAATGAGTGCTCAAGATTTCCTGGTAGAACTGGGCACCGAGGAGCTGCCACCGAAGGCCCTCGCCAGCCTTGGCGAAGCCTTCCTGGCGGGTATCGAGAAGGGCCTGCAGGCCGCTGGCTTGAACTATACCGGCAAGCAGGTTTACGCCGCGCCGCGCCGCTTGGCCGTGCTGATCCGCCAGCTGGACGTGCAACAGCCTGACCGCAGCATCAATATCGACGGCCCGCCCCTGCAGGCTGCTTTCAAAGACGGCGAGCCGACCCAGGCTGCCTTGGGCTTTGCCAAGAAATGCGGTGTGGAGCTGTCGGAAATCGACCAGAGCGGCCCCAAGCTGCGCTTCTCCCAGCACATCCCGGGCAAGGCCACCACCGGCCTGCTGCCGACCATCGTCGAAGATTCGCTCAACGACCTGCCGATCCCCAAGCGCATGCGCTGGGCGGCAAGCCGTGAAGAGTTCGTGCGCCCGACCCAATGGCTGGTGATGCTGCTGGGCGACCAGGTGGTCGACTGCACCATCCTGTCGCAGAAGGCAGGCCGTGAATCCCGTGGCCACCGCTTCCACCACCCGGAAAACGTGGTGATTACCACCCCGGCCAACTACGTCGAAGACCTGCGCAAAGCCTACGTGCTGGCCGACTTCGCCGAGCGCCGCGAGCTGATCAGCAAGCGTACCGCCGAGCTGGCCATGCAGCAGGAAGGCAGCGCCATCGTGCCGCCGGCGCTGCTGGACGAAGTGACCGCCCTGGTCGAGTGGCCAGTGCCGCTGGTGTGCTCGTTCGAGGAGCGTTTCCTCGAAGTCCCGCAGGAAGCCCTGATCACCACCATGCAGGACAACCAGAAGTACTTCTGCCTGCTGGACAGCGAAGGCAAGCTGCTGCCGCGCTTCATCACCGTGGCCAACGTCGAGAGCCGCGACCCGAAGCAGATCGTGCAAGGTAACGAGAAGGTCGTGCGCCCACGCCTGACCGACGCCGAGTTCTTCTTCAAGCAGGACAAGAAGCAGCCGCTGGAAACCTTCAACGAGCGCCTGAAGAACGTGGTGTTCCAGGCTCAGCTGGGTACCGTGTACGACAAGGCCGAGCGCGTCTCCAAGCTGGCCGCCTTCATCGCCCCGCTGATCGGCGGCGACGCCCAGCGCGCCGGCCGCGCCGGCCTGCTGTCGAAGTGCGACCTGGCCACCGAGATGGTCGGCGAATTCCCTGAAATGCAGGGTGTTGCCGGTTACTACTACGCGCTCAACGACGGTGAGCCGGAAGACGTGGCCCTGGCCCTGAACGAGCAGTACATGCCGCGCGGTGCTGGCGCCGAGCTGCCGCAGACCCTCACCGGTGCTGCGGTGGCCATCGCCGACAAGCTCGACACCCTGGTCGGCATCTTCGGCATCGGCATGCTGCCTACCGGCAGCAAGGACCCGTACGCCCTGCGCCGTGCCGCCTTGGGCGTGCTGCGTATCCTGATCGAGAAGCAGCTGGACCTGGACCTGACCGGTGCGGTCGAGTTCGCGGTCAAGCAGTTCGGCGCCAAGGTCAAGGCCGCCGGCTTGGCCGAACAGGTGCTGGAGTTCATCTTCGACCGCCTGCGTGCGCGTTACGAAGACGAAGGCATCGACGTGGCCACCTACCTGTCGGTCCGTGCCCTGCAGCCAGGTTCTGCCTTGGACTTCGACCAGCGCGTGCAGGCTGTACAAGCCTTCCGCAAGCTGCCGGAAGCCGAGGCCCTGGCCGCGGTGAACAAGCGCGTGTCGAACCTGCTGAGCAAGGCCGAAGGCGCCATCGCCGATCACGTCGAGCCGAAGTACTTCGACAACGCCAACGAGTTCTCCCTGTACTCGGCCATCCAGCAGGCCGACCAGGCCGTGCAACCGATGGCTGCTGCACGCCAGTACAGCGAATCGCTGGCCCGCCTGGCGGCCCTGCGTGACCCGGTCGACGCCTTCTTCGAGGCGGTGATGGTCAACGCCGAGGATGCCAAGGTACGCGCCAACCGTTATGCCCTGCTCAGCCGCCTGCGCGGCCTGTTCCTGGGCGTGGCCGACATTTCGCTGCTGGGGTAAGCCTTGAAACTGCTGATTCTCGACCGTGACGGAGTAATCAACTACGACTCCGACGCCTACATCAAGACGCTGGACGAGTGGGTGCCGATCCCTGGCTCGGTCGAAGCGATCGCGCAGTTGAGCAAGGCGGGCTGGACGGTGGCCGTGGCCACCAACCAGTCCGGCATTGCCCGTGGCTACTATGCGCTGACTACCCTCGAGGCCATGCACGCGCGCCTGCGCGCGCTGGTGGCCGAGCAGGGTGGCGAAGTGGGCCACATCGTGTATTGCCCGCACGGGCCAGACGAAGGCTGCGATTGCCGCAAGCCCAAGCCTGGCATGCTGCGGGCGATCGCCGAGCATTACCAGGTCGGCCTGGAAGGCGTCTGGTTCGTTGGCGACAGCAAAGGTGACCTGGAGGCCGCCCTGGCCGTCGGTGCACAACCCGTGTTGGTGAAAACCGGCAAGGGCGAGCGGACCCTGGAAAAAGGCGTCCCGGAAACTACACTGATTTTCGACGATCTGGCAGCTATCGCCAGAGAACTAATTTAAACAGTGCGCCTTCGGGCGCATTTTTCTCAGGCGGGCATGCCCCGCAATGGTACAAGCCACTATGTCGATCCTGCAGGCGATCAGAATCTTTCTTTTTTACCTGCTGCTGGGCACCAGTTCGCTGCTGTGGTGCTCGCTGAGCTTCTTCGTCGCGCCGTTCCTGTCGTTCCCCAAGCGCTACAAGTTCATCAACGTGTACTGGTGCCGTTGCGCGTTGTTCCTTGTGCGCACCATCCTGGGTATCGACTACAAGATCACTGGCGCCGAGAACGTGCCTGATGAGCCTTGCGTGATCCTGTCCAACCACCAGAGCACCTGGGAAACCTTCTTCCTTTCCCAGTATTTCTCGCCGCTGAGCCAGGTGCTCAAGCGCGAGTTGCTGTACGTGCCGTTCTTCGGTTGGGCCATGGCCATGCTGCGGCCGATCGCGATCAACCGCGATAACCCCAAGGAAGCCCTGCGCCAGGTAGCCAGCAAGGGTGACGAGCTGCTCAAGCAGAAGACCTGGGTACTGATCTTCCCGGAAGGCACCCGCGTGCCATTCGGCACCATGGGAAAGTTCTCCCGTGGCGGTACCGCGCTGGCAGTGAATGCCGGGCTGCCGGTGCTGCCGATTGCCCATAACGCCGGCAAGTTCTGGCCCAAGACCGGTTGGGGCAAGCGCGCGGGCACAATCGAGGTGGTGATTGGCGAGCCGATGTACGCCAACGGCACCGGGCCACGGGCCATCGCCGAGCTCAACGACCGCGCCGCGGCGTGGAACGAAGCGACCCAGCGGGCCATGGGTTCGCTGCCGCCAGCAGAAGAAAAACCCCAGGAACAGATGGCCTGACCATCTGTGGATAACTTGTGAACTGTTTTTGGATTAAAAGACTGAAGTGATCGCTAAGTATTTGAATTAGCTGTTTATTTCTGTGTATGACATTTTTCTGAAAATCGTGCATAAGTTTTTTTGGGGCATAAGAAAACCGGCTTTTACAGCCGGTTTTTTTATTGCCTCATGCGGGCGTGTAGAAACGGCCCGTTGCAGCCGTCAGATCTTGTCGATATCCACATCCTTGGTTTCTTTCAGGCAGAAGATCCCCACCACCAGGCTGACCCCGGTCACCAGCACCGGGTACCACAGCCCATAGAAGATATCCCCGGTGTACACCACCAGCGCGAACGACACCGTTGGCAGGAAGCCACCGAACCAGCCGTTGCCAATGTGGTAGGGCAGTGACATGGAGGTGTAGCGGATGCGAGTGGGGAACAGCTCGACCATCACCGCCGCCAGCGGGCCATAGGTCATGGTCGCGATCAGGATCATCGCCACGATCAGCACCACCACCATCACTTGGTTGACCTGCCCAGGGTCGGCCTTGGCCGGGTAGCCAGCCTGTTCCACCGCCGCACGCATGGCCGCTTCGTCGAAGCCGTTGATGGTCTTGTCACCGATGTTCACCACCACATCGCTACCTGCCACATCCACCGAGCTGTATGGCAAGCCCTGCTTGACTAGGAATGTCTTGACCTTGTCGCAGGGGCTGTCGAAGCGCGCCTTGCCTACCGGGTCGAACTGGAAAGTACAGCCTCTCGGGTCGGCAGTGACAACGATCGGCGCCTGGCGGCTGGCCGCGTCGATCTGTGGGTTGGCGTAGTGGCTCAGCGCCTTGAACAGCGGGAAGTACAGCACCGTGGCCAGCAGCAGGCCGAGCATCAGGATCGGCTTGCGGCCAATCCGGTCGGACAACCAGCCGAAGAACACGAAGAACGGCGCACCAATGACAACGCTGATGATCAGCAGGGTGTTGGCCTGGGCCGGGTCCATCTTCAGCATCTGGGTCATGAAGAACAGCACGTAGAACTGCGCCGTGTAGAAGGTCACGGCCTGCCCGGCGTTGATGCTGAACAGGGCGGTGAGCACCACTTTAAGGTTCGGCCAGGAAGTGAACGACTCACGGATCGGCGACTTGCTGACCTTGCCCTGAGCCTTCATTTTCACGAAGGCCGGCGACTCGTGCATGCTCATGCGGATCCAGGTGGAAATCGCCAGCAGCACGATCGACAACAGGAACGGCAGGCGCCAACCCCAGGTTTCGAACTGGTCGCCACTGATATAGCGGCTGCCCAGCACCACCACCAGCGACAACAATAGGCCAAGGGTGGCGGTGGACTGGATGAAACCCGTGTGGAAACCGCGCTTGCCGGGCGGCGCATGCTCGGCCACATAGGTGGCCGCACCGCCGTATTCACCACCCAGCGCCAGCCCCTGCAGCATGCGCAGGACCACCAGGATGATCGGTGCCGCGATGCCGATGCTGGCGTAGGTGGGCAACAACCCTACCGCGAAGGTGGACAGGCCCATCAGCACGATGGTGACCAGGAAGGTGTACTTGCGCCCGATCATGTCGCCCAGCCGGCCGAACACCAGCGCGCCGAATGGCCGCACCAGAAAGCCGGCGGCAAAGGCCATGAGGGCGAAGATGAAGGCGGTGGTGTCGTTCACGCCAGCGAAAAACTGCTTGCTGATGACCGCTGCCAGCGCACCATAGAGAAAAAAGTCATACCACTCGAAAACTGTCCCGAGGGATGACGCGAAGATGATCTTGCGTTCTTCACGACGGCTGGAGCTGCTGGCCGCCGCACCCTGCTCTTGGATGTAATCCGACATCGTTGCTGTCCTCGGCCCGCAGGCCACAGTGATTATTCTTGTTGTTCCACTGTCGGCAGCTTCTGACCGCCAGCTGCCGGTACTGCACGCACCCGGGGTCAGGGCGTCGGTATCGCGTCTTCGTTCAGATAGGTCTGGGTAGCAGCTCCTTTGAGGATCAGTTGCGCCGCCTTCTCGGCGATCATCAGGGTGGGTGAACAGGTATTGCCGGAGGTGATCTGCGGCATGATCGAGGCGTCCGCCACGCGCAGGCCGGGAATGCCGTGTACGCGCAACTGGTTATCCACAACGTCCAGTTCGCCATTGCCCATGCGGCAGGTGCCGACCGGGTGGAAGATGGTGGTGCCGATCTTGCCGGCGGCTTCGAACAGCTCTTCTTCGGTTTGCAGGGCTGGGCCCGGCAGGTATTCCTTTGGGTCGAACGCAGCGAGGGCAGGGGCCTGGACGATACGCCGGGTAAGGCGAATGGCATCGGCGGCGACGCGCAGGTCCTGGGAGTCGCTGAGGTAGTTGGGGTCGATCAGCGGCGTGCTGTTCATGTCGCTGCTGCGGATATCGATACGCCCGCGGCTGGCCGGGCGCAGGTTGCACACCGAGGCGGTAAAGGCCGGGAACGTGTGCAGTGGTTCGCCGAATCTCTCAAGTGACAGCGGCTGCACGTGGTACTGCAGGTTGGCGGTGGCCTGCTCCGGGCTTGAACGCACGAATGCACCCAGCTGGCTCGGGGCCATGGCCAGCGGGCCACTGCGGTCATAGAGGTAGCGCAGGCCCATGCCCATCTTGCCCCACAGGCTGTTGGCCATCTGGTTCAGGGTACGGGAATTGCGGATCTGGTAGATCAGGCGCAGCTGCAGGTGATCCTGCAGGTTGCCGCCAACACCGGGCATGTCGTGACGCACGCCAATGCCCAGGCTTTCCAATAACTGCCGCGGGCCGATGCCGGAGCGCTGCAGAATACAGGGAGAGCCCACAGCACCCGCACAGAGGATGATCTCGCGACGTGCCGAAAACTCGTGCCAGGCACCCTGCCAGAACGCCTTTACCGCCCGTGCACGGGTGTTGTTGAGCAGCACCTGGTCAACCTGAACGCCGGTCAGCACGGTGAGGTTGGGGCGATCCTTGATCGGCCGTAGAAAAGCCTTGGAAGCGTTCCAGCGCACACCGCTGCGCTGGTTGACCTGGAAATATCCACAGCCCTGGTTGTCGCCGGTATTGAAGTCATCGACCTTGCCGATGCCGCTTTGCTCGGCGGCATCACGGAAGGCATCGAGGATCGGCCAGCTATAGCGCTGGCGCTCGACCCGCCATTCGCCATCACCACCGTGGTGCTCGCTGGCGCCGGCAAAGTGGCTTTCGCTGGCCTTGAACAGCGGCAGTACGTCCTTCCAGGCCCAGCCGTCGTTGCCTTGCTCGGCCCAACGGTCGTAGTCGGCAGCCTGGCCGCGCATGTAGATCATGCCGTTGATCGAGGAGCAGCCACCCAGCACCTTGCCGCGTGGATAGCCCAGCGCACGACCGCCCAGGCCGGGCTGCGCCTCGGTCTTGAAGCACCAGTCGGTGCGCGGGTTGCCGATGCAATAGAGGTAACCGACGGGGATATGGATCCAGGGATAGTTGTCGCGCCCACCCGCTTCCAGCAGCAGCACTCGGCAGGAAGGGTCGGCGGACAAACGATTGGCCAACAGGCAACCGGCGGGACCGGCCCCTACGACCACGTAGTCGAAGACAGAATCGGCTGATGGCATGTGCAACCTCGGGCCTGATTATTATTCTTGTCCCGATCCATCTTAGTGAGTAATTTCGTGGAGGAAACACGAGATTTCGCGCAGCCGCTGTGCGTTTTAGCACAGTGGTAAGTCTGTACTGGCCTCTTCGCGGGCACGCCCGCTCCCACAAGGTAACGCGATCCCTGTGGGAGCGGGCGTGCCCGCGAAGAGGCCGGAACGAACTGCCAAAAAGGATCAGCATGTTCGACTGGAACGATCTGCGGTTTTTCCTCGAGTTGCAGCGCAGCGGCCGCCTGCTTACCGCCGCCAAGCGCCTCAACACCACCCACAGCACCGTGGCCCGGCACATCGAGAGCATCGAGCAAAGCCTGGGTACTGCGCTGTTCGTGCAGCATGCCCAGGGCTATGAACTGACCCCCTCGGGCCAGGCCCTGCTCAAGCACGCCGAAGCCATGGAAAACGTCGCCCTGCTGGCGCAGGAAGAAATCACCCAGGCCATCACGCCGCTGGGCAAGATTCGCCTGGGGGTGACCGAAGGCATCGGCATCATGTTCTTCACCCCGCGCATGAATGCACTGTTCGACCGCTACCCCGGCCTGGAAGTGGAGCTGGTGGCAGTGCCGCGCTTCGTCAGCATCCTCAACCGCGAGGCGGAGATCAGCATCCACCTGGAACGGCCCAACGCCGACCTGCTGATCACCCGCAAACTCACCGACTATCGCCTGGCCCTGTACGCCAGCCAGGACTACCTGGATCGCGCGCCCCCGCTGCGCAACCGCGAGGACCTGGCCCGGCACAGCTGGATCGGCTATGTCGACGACCTGCTGTTCAGCCAGGAACTGCTGTTTCTCAACAGCTTCTGCCGGGCCCCCAACGTGGTGTTTCGCAGCACCAGCGTGATCGCCCAGCAAACCGCCGCCCGCGCCGGGTTGGGCATCGCCGTACTGCCCAACTACATGGCCCGCCACGACCCGACGCTGGTGCGCGTGCTGCCTGGCGAAACCATCCAGCGCAGCTACTGGATCTGTACCCGCCGCGAACTGCACAAGTCGGTGCGCCTGCGGGTAGTGTGGGACTACCTGCTGGCGCTATGCGCGGCAGAACAGAGCGAGCTGCTAGCCCAGTAGCGCCTTGCCGGCCAGCAGCAGGGCCGCAGCCCAACCGGCCACGGCAAACATCTGCTGCAAGCGCGGCCCGGCCAGCCTGGCCGCCAATGGCCGCGCCAGCAACAGGCCGAGCACCGCACCGACGGCGAACGGGGCGCCAACCTGCCAGTGCATTACCCCTGCGAGGCTGGCGCTGACCACACTGCCGGTGGACACCAGCGCGATCACCGCCAGCGAAGTGGAGACGATGCTGGCCATGCGCAGGTTGGTGTAGCGGTTAAGGGCCGGGATGATGACAAAGCCACCGCCCACGCCCAGCAGGCCGGACAGCAGCCCTGACAATGCGCCGGTAAAGGCCAGGGCGCGCGCGCAGGGCAGGGTCCAGCGCAAACGGCCCTGCAGCGGGTTCAGCACGCAGGGTTCGATGTAGCGATGGGCATCATTGGCTTCGCCGCGCAGTTCCTTGGCCGCCTTGCGCCAGATACGCAGGCAGGCATACACCAACACCCCGGCGAACACCAACTGCAGTGGCGTGTTCGGCAGGCGGTGCGCCAGCATCAGCCCGAACGGCGCCGCTGCCACACCGATCAATGCGATGAACAGCGCCGCCCGGTAGCGCACCAGGCCCTGCCGCAAGCCCAGCACAGCACCCACCGCTGCCGCCATGCCTACGGCCAGCAGGCCGACCGGTGCCGCCTCGACCATCGACAGCCCCAGGCCGAACACCAGCAAAGGCACTGCGAGAATGCCACCGCCGGCACCGGTCAACGCCAGCACGGCACCGATGATCGCGCCCAGGCCCGCTCCCAGTATTTGATGTTCGATCACTGCCGACCCTCGGCTACCAACGGCTGTGGCCGTGCCAGCCACTCGCGGCCCTTGAGCATGCCTTTCCAGTACAAGGGTGGCAGCACCTGCGCCTTGAGCAACCAGGCCAGACGTGTCGGCTTGCGGCCATCCAGCAACCAATTGGGGAAGCTTGGAGCCAGCTTGCCGCCATAGGTGAACTCGGCCAGCACGATCTTGCCGCGTTCGACGGTGAGCGGGCACGATCCATAACCATCGTACTTGGCCAGGGTAGGCAGCCTGCCCAGGGCCACCAGTACATTGTTGGCCACGACCGGAGCCTGCTTGCGTGCAGCGGCGGCGGTCTTGGCATTGCTGGTATTGGCCACGTCCCCAAGGGCATGGACATTGGTGAAGTGGCGATGGCGCAGGGTATGCGGATCGACATCGACCCAGCCGGCGCTGTCGGCCAACGGGCTTTCACGAATGAAGTCCGGTGCCACCTGCGGCGGTACTACATGCAGCATGTCGAAGGCCTCAATACGAGTTTCGCTGCTGCCATCGGCCAAGGTACGCACGAAGGTGGCTCGCTTGTTCGGCCCGTCCACGGCGACCAGGCGGTGGGAAAAATTGAGGTCCACGGCGTACTTGTCGATGTACTTCATCAATGCGGGCACGTAGTCCGCCACACCGAACAATACTGCGCCGGCATTGAAGAAACTGGCTTTCACAGCCCCCAGGTGACCATGCCGCAGCCAGTGGTCGCAAGACAGGTACAGCGCCTTCTGCGGGGCGCCTGCGCACTTGATCGGCATGGGCGGCTGGCAAAACAGGGCTCGGCCTTGCTTGAGCTTCTGCACCAGTTCCCAGGTGTAGGGCGCCAGGTCGTAGCGGTAGTTGGAGGTGACGCCATTGCGGCCCAAGGTCTCGCTGAGGCCATCAATGGCCGCCCAATCCAGCTTGAGGCCGGGGCAGACCACCAACTGTTCATAACTGATGGCGCGGCCGCCTTCGAGGAGGACCAGTTGGCCCAGCGGGTCGAACCCCTGCACACGTGCCTTTATCCAGCGAACGCCGCGCGGAATGGTCGAGGCCATGGTGCGAGCAGTGCTTGGCGCCTTGAACACACCGGCACCGACCATAGTCCAGCCGGGCTGGTAGTAATGCACTTCGGCGGGGTCGATCAAGGTCACATCCAGCGACGGGTCACGGCTGATCAAGCTGGAAGCGGTGGCGATTCCGGCGGCGCCGGCACCGACGATGACCACTTTGTGGTGGTCGGTATTGGCAGGGGACAACAAGGCAGGCATGGCGGTAAATCCTGTAAATCTGGTTATGGGGCAGGGCGGTCACAGCTTGTTCAGCGGTATCTTCAGGTAGCTCACACCGTTATCTTCCGGCGCGGGGAACTGGCCGCTGCGCATGTTCACCTGCACCGAAGGCAGGATCAGCACGGGCATGTCGAGGGTCTTGTCGCGGGCTTCACGCATGGCGACGAAGCTGTCCTCATCGATGCCCTGGTGGATATGAATATTGTTGGCGCGCTGCTCGGCCACGGTGGTGACGTACTGCATGTCACGGCCACCTGGCAGGTAGTCGTGGCACATGAACAGCCGGGTCTGGTCGGGGAAGGCCAGCAAGCGACGGATCGAGCGGTACAGGGTGCGAGCATCAGCCCCAGGGAAGTCGCAACGGGCAGTACCGTAGTCGGGCATGAACAGGGTGTCGCCGACGAACACCGCTGTCTCGCCGGCGTCCTCGATCATGAAGCTCATGCACGCAGGTGTGTGCCCTGGGGTGTGCAACGCACGGGCATGCAGGTTGCCAATGCGGAAACCTTCCTCGTCCTCGAACAGCACATCGAATTGGCTGCCATCGCGGGCGAAGCCAGGCTCGGCGTTGAACAACGCACCGAACACTTTCTGTACCTGGGTGATATGCGCGCCGATGGCGGTATGGCCGCCAAGCTTTTCCTTCAAATAGGCCGCCGCCGAAAGGTGGTCGGCATGCACATGGGTTTCCAGCACCCACTGCACCTCAGCTCGCAGCTCCTTCACCCGGCCAATCAACTGGTCCGCAGAAGCAGTGCAGGTACGCCCCGACTTGGGGTCATAGTCCAAGACACTGTCGATCAACGCACACTTGCGCGTTTCGCCGTCCATGACCAGGTAGCTGATGGTGGAGGTCGCCTTGTCGTAAAAGGCGTCCACGTGCAGGTTGTTGCCGATGATCATCGCGTTCTCCAATTTATCCGCCCAGCCTTGTACAGGCGTAGGCAGTGCCAGGAGGTTTATCAAGATGCATGCCAGGCATTTTCCTGCGGTCTGGCCAATAAAACCGGCCCGTTGCTGACAATTGCCGACGACAGTGGCAGCGCAGATGGCAGTCGACTGTCAGCCAATGGCAGTGTTTGGCAGTCCTTGTTACCCTGCGCCGGTCATCCAATCGGTGCCGTCATGCCTGAAGCCCATCCCCTCATCCTAGCTTTGGTTTCCTATCTTGAGCACGATGCCCTGCCAACCATCGTGCTGGATACCGACTACAACATCCTGGCGGCCAACGCTGCCTATCGCCGCCAGTTCGGTCGCCATGAGCAGGCGCCGCTGGGTGAGAAATGCCACAAGGTCTCGCACCACTACGCCGTGCCTTGCGACCAGGCCGGCGAGCATTGCCCGATGCGCAAGGCGTGGCACAGCAAGGCACCGGAGCGGGTTTTGCACATTCATCACACGCCACGCGGCCCCGAGCATGTGGATGTAGAGCTGCGGCCGATCCTGGATGAACAGGGCAGGGTGGTGGCCTTTGTCGAACGCCTGACCAGCATCACCCTCGCGTCGGCGCAGCCTCAGGAACAAGGGCTGGTCGGCCGCGCGCCAGCGTTCAAAGCGGCCCTGGCCAGCCTGCAACGTGCGGCGCCGGCGCAGATCCCGGTGTTGCTGCAGGGTGAGTCAGGTACCGGCAAGGAACTGTTCGCCCGTGCGGTGCACATGGGCAGCCCCAGGGCCAACGGCCCGTTGGTGGTGGTTGACTGTACCGGCCTGACCGAGTCGTTGTTCGAGAGCGAGTTGTTCGGCTACGAGAAGGGCGCGTTCACTGGCGCCAACCAGCGCAAGATCGGCCTGGCTGAAGCGGCGCATGGTGGCACCCTGTTTCTGGATGAAATTGGCGAGGTCCCGCTGGCGATGCAAGTGAAGCTGCTGCGCCTGATCGAGTCCGGCAGCTTCCGCCCGGTGGGTAGCCTGCGTACGGTGCATTCGGATTTCCGCCTGGTATCGGCAACCCATAAACCGCTGAAGCAAATGGTCGCGGACGGCACCTTCCGCGAAGACCTGTACTACCGCATCAGCGGCTTCCCGATCCGTCTGCCGGCGTTGCGCGAACGAGCAGAAGACCTGCCGTTGCTCGCCCAGAGCCTGCTGCAGCGCATGGCCGGCAAGCCGACACCCAGGCTGAGCGACGAGGCCTTGCAGCAGCTTGGGCTGCATCCATTCCCGGGCAACATTCGCGAGCTGCGCAATATTCTGGAAAGGGCGCGCTTGTTTGCGGACGACGGGCTGATCCGGCCCGAGCATTTGCCGGAGGATATTGGCCCGGCGGGGGCGATCAAGACAGGTGGCCGGCGCAATCACCTAGGTGAGCTGGCGCAGGCACTGGAACAGTTCAAGGGCTCGCGCAGTGAACTGGCCCGTCACCTTGGCCTGAGCGAGCGCACGCTGTATCGCCGGTTGAAGGAGCTTGGCCTGAATTGACGCGTTCGGTTAACGCGGTCTACAAGGGCACGCGTATCCCCGAGGGCAACACACATCCTGTGGGAGCGGGTTCACCACCGCGTGATCACCGCTGGTTGTATGTGAATGGGGACTATGTGCTGGTGGCTATTGCCAGTGGTGTGATCGTCAACGTCCTCAGCGGTTACTGATTTCTGCAGGCACTAAAAAGCCCGCTTTCGCGGGCTTTTTAGTGCCTGGCGATCTACACCGGATGTAGGTTCACAAAATAGGTGATAGGCCAGACCCCGTGAAATTGGAATCTTCGCCATTTTTTTTGTGAAATGAAGGGGTGCTTTTCACAGAAAAGCCGAGAAATCCCTACTCACCAATCACAAAAGTTGATTGGCCTGGAAAGGGCCGTTTACGACCGACGCGTGACTTTTCGGTAAGGGATGAGGAGTAGTCGCAGCGATCCTTTAGCTCCTAGTCTGGCGACCTTGGGTTCAGAATCCGACTGGCAATGCCCGCCGTCACTACTTCAGAGGAACCAGCTTCCTCTGCTGCCAAAATTGCGGGGGGCTCATGCTGGTACCCAGGCCCGACAAATGCGCAGTTGCAGCCCTCAATTGCAAGGCTATCCAAAGCGGCACGCGTGTCAATCAAGATCTGATGCATGACGATGGCCGGCCTCACGGAGGTGAAACCGGAGATTCAGATTGACTAAACCGACCCCGTAGACACTGAATCGCCCCTGGTTTTCTAGACACTCTCCAAGCTCAGGAAATAGCGTTTCTCATACTCTACTGGAGACAGCTGCATAGCACTGCTGTGTCGGCGTTTAGGGATGGTCTGAAGTAGCCCCTGTTTTCCGGCTACTTCGCCATCGACAC
>NZ_JALLKV010000219.1:0-270 GCF_023093815.1 Pseudomonas sp. PNPG3 | reverse complement strand
CGAACACGCGGCGGCGCCCGAGCACGTCGGAGAGGTGGCCTACCAGGAAGAGGCTCAGCGCCACCGCCACGGCGTAGATCGCGAACACGAGCGTGACGGTCAGCGACGAAAGGTGGTCTCGCGCGGCGAACAGCGACCAGAGCGGCGTAAGGACGGTTGTGAACGCCATCACGGCGGCGAACGCGAAAGCGACCCTCCAGAAGGCGCTGCCGGAAGCTTGCGTGGGGCGGGATGTGCGCGGGCGGAAAATCGTCATGGTCCGAGTATGCG
>NZ_JALLKV010000218.1:0-270 GCF_023093815.1 Pseudomonas sp. PNPG3 | reverse complement strand
CCGAAGCCCTGGCCTTTTTCGCGCCGGACACGCTGCCCTGGCAGATCGCCTCCATGGCCCTGGCCCTGACGGCCATCGGCCTGGCCGGGCTGGAGACCTACAAGAAGGGCCTGGCGGCGCTGCGCGTCGGCCGCCTCAACATCAATGCCTTGATGGCCGTGGCCGTCACCGGCGCCTTTGTCATCGGCCAATGGCCCGAGGCGGCTATGGTGATGGCGCTGTATGCCCTGGCCGAGCTGATCGAAGCGCGCGCCGTGGACCGTGCGCGTC
>NZ_JALLKV010000217.1:0-270 GCF_023093815.1 Pseudomonas sp. PNPG3 | reverse complement strand
CGACGCCGACTACCGCAACAGCGCCGGGTACATCCTCGACGGCCCGGAGTTCCTCACCGTCTTCGAGGGCTCCACCGGTCGCGCCGTCGACACGATCGACTACGTGCCCGCCCGCGGCACGGTCACCGACTGGGGCGACGGCTACGGCAACCGCGTCGACCGCTTCCTCTCCGCGACCGCCTATCTCGACGGCGAGCATCCCAGCGCCGTCTTCGCCCGCGGCTACTACACGCGCGCGGTGCTGTGGGCCGTCGACTACGACGGCGAGCA
>NZ_JALLKV010000216.1:0-270 GCF_023093815.1 Pseudomonas sp. PNPG3 | reverse complement strand
GGACCTGATCCTGGTGATGGAGGCCGGCGACATCGTCGAGCAGGGCACCCACGACGAGCTGGTCGCCGCCGGCGGCGCCTACGCCCGCCTGTACCGCGCCCAGTTCGAGGGAGCCGATCCCGACGCCGACGACCAGCCCGACGACGCCGCCCCCGAGGGCGAGGTTCCGACCGCCACCGGCGGGATGATGCTCGGCATGTGACCCCGGCCCGGCCCGGCGGCCCGGCCGGTCGGCCCGGCCCGTCGGCGTCGAGGAGCTGCACCACACCA
>NZ_JALLKV010000215.1:0-271 GCF_023093815.1 Pseudomonas sp. PNPG3 | reverse complement strand
GATACGCAGCCTACCTCTCCGGCGCCGGCCCGACTGTAATGGTGCTGCACACCGAGGACATCGATGAGAGCATTCTTGCCGACGCCCGCGAGCAAAACCTCCGCGTCCTCGACCTCGCCATCGCCGGCCCTGTCAGCGTGGAGCTTACGCAGGCTTAATTTCCAGCCTGCATACGTTGTGAGGCTGGCGCGGCACCAGGTTAATGGTGGTGCCTTCATCGGTAGTTTCTTGCAGGAAGCCAGCGTGTACTGCGCAGAGGAATGGTGAAGGC
>NZ_JALLKV010000214.1:0-272 GCF_023093815.1 Pseudomonas sp. PNPG3 | reverse complement strand
CTTTCCCGGACGGCAGCAAGCTGGTGACCGTCCACCATCCGATTCCCTGACCAGGAGCGCACGTGATTCCAGGCGAATTCTTGCTCGACGACGGCGATATCGCCATCAACGCCGGCCGGCGCACCCTGACGGTCGTGGTGGCCAACGCCGGCGACCGCCCGATCCAGGTCGGCTCGCACTACCATTTCTACGAAGTCAACGACGCGCTGCGCTTCGAGCGCGCGGCCACGCTCGGCATGCGCCTGAACATCGCGGCCGGCACCGCGGTGCGC
>NZ_JALLKV010000213.1:0-272 GCF_023093815.1 Pseudomonas sp. PNPG3 | reverse complement strand
TCCTCAACATCCTCGCCCGCCAGCGCGAGCCACCGCCACCGGTGACCATCCTGACCCCGGAGGCGCTCCGGCTGCGGCATGCGCCCCTGGCCGACTGCAGCCGCTACGACAGCCTGAGGAGAGGACCCTGATGGAACGCACCGCTATCCTCGCCACCATGGGCGAGCCGAAGCTCTACGGCATGCGCGCGGCGTTTGACGCCATCATCACGACCGCCGTCAAACGCCAGCATGAGCCACAGCAGGTTATCGGCGACTTTGTCTCGGCCGAGA
>NZ_JALLKV010000212.1:0-272 GCF_023093815.1 Pseudomonas sp. PNPG3 | reverse complement strand
CACCTCGACGGGGTGGTCGCCGGCGGCGGTGAGCAGCTTGGAGACCGGGCAGCGGGCGTGCGCGGCCAGGGCGAGCTCGCGCGTGGTCTCGGGGTCGATCCCCGGGATGCTGACGCGGGCGCGCGGGAGGAACCGGTAGCCGCCGTCCGGGTCGGGCTCGAGGGCGACCTCGACGATCACCTCCGGCTCGCCGATGCTCTCCGCGACCCGGACGGCCTCCGCGTCCCCGGCCTTCCGCGCGGCACGGCGCCGCTCGCGCAGGATCGTCCGCA
>NZ_JALLKV010000211.1:0-272 GCF_023093815.1 Pseudomonas sp. PNPG3 | reverse complement strand
CCTCATCGCCGGCTGGTGGCTGGCCCTCGGCCACATCGGCACCGCGCTCGCGCAGGCCGTCACGATCATCGGCATCCCGCTGGCCTGGGCGAACATCAAGCTGATCCCGGTCACCTGCTTCCCCTTCGGCAAGGAGGTCGTCGACTCCGACGACGCCCGCGCCCGCATGCTCCCGACCGCCCGCTGAGCGGTCCGTCGTCGGCCGTCGCACGGGCGCGGACGGCCCACCGGCCGGGCCGCCCGCGGACCCTATGCTGGAGCGATGCGAGCCC
>NZ_JALLKV010000210.1:0-272 GCF_023093815.1 Pseudomonas sp. PNPG3 | reverse complement strand
ACAGAAATCGGGGCGGTATGCGGGCGGAGACGCTCTGAGCGCGCTAGAATGGGTCAGGTCCGGCAGATGCTCCGGGGGCGACCCCGGGACTGTTCAGGGGGACGACGCCGGTTCCGCCTCCGCACCGATCGTGCGGGGTCGTTCGCGAGCGCGCGATGGCGCGCCGATCGCACGAGAGCGGAACCGCTGCCGCCTCCCCGCTCACGCCGGACCGCCCTCGGTGCCGCATTCGACCGGGGGTCCCGGACTGCGAGGAGCCACATCAGGTGAGC
>NZ_JALLKV010000020.1:37398-94967 GCF_023093815.1 Pseudomonas sp. PNPG3 | reverse complement strand
GCGCGCATTCTACGCTTCCCTCATTTGCTGTCAAGCGTTTATTTTGAAGTTTTTTACAACCGATTTCTTTCGAAACCCTTCAACTTCAACAACTTACCGCTTGCCTCGAAGCGTTCAACGCTGCGAGGAGGCGAATAATACGCGCTTTGAGATCAGAGTCAACACCTTGATCTGAAAAAACTTTCTGCCAGCGTTTTACCTTCGTCGGCAACTAATGAAAGCGCCGCGAATCTGTAGAGAAACACCACCCAACGGAGCGTAGCGGCCATGAGCGATGCGCAAAGCGAGAAAACCCCGGGCCTGTCGGCGAACGAGGAGCAGGAAGTCAGCCTTAACCAACCGCCCCGCGCGGCAGTGCTGCACGAGATCATTCGTTACCAGGGCGACCAGGAACTGGAACGAACACTCGCCGCACTGTGGTGGTCGGCTCTGGCCGCAGGCTTGTCCATGGGGTTGTCGCTCATGGCCATGGGGCTGTTCTACGCACGCCTGCCGGAGGGGGACAGTGCCCAGGTTATCGCCAGCATCGGCTATAGCGCAGGCTTCCTTGCAGTGATACTGGCGCGTCAGCAGTTGTTCACCGAAAACACCCTGACCGCCGTGTTGCCGGTAATGACGGCCCCCACCCTGGCCAACTTCGGGCGCCTGCTGCGCCTTTGGAGCGTGGTACTGCTTGGCAACCTCGCCGGCACCTTGCTGGTGGCCTGGGTAATGCTGGAGCTGCCGATCTTCGACAGCAAGACCGACGTGGCCTTCCTGGAGGTTGGCCGCAAGGTCATGAAAAACGATGTCAGCCAGATGTTCGCCAAAGGCATCGTATCGGGGTGGATGATCGCCACCATGGTCTGGATGATCCCGTCGATGGAACATGCCAAGATCTGGATCATCCTGATGATCACCTATCTGATGGCCCTGGGCGACTTCACCCATATAGTGGTCGGCTCGGTCGAGGTGTCCTATCTGGTCTGGGCCGGCGATGAAACCTGGAGCAGTTTCTGGCTGGAGTTCGCCCTGCCGACACTGGCGGGCAACATCATCGGCGGCAGTTTCATCTTCGGATTGATCAGCCATGCACAGGTGCGCAGCGACAGCGGCAAACCGCCCTCACGGCTACTGAACGAGGACCAGCCACCCTCCCCGCGCCGCAACAACGGCAACAAATGAACCTCAGCGTGCCGCTACAACGCGCTCGTTTGCCTGGCCGCGCTGACGCACAGGCCGTGGCTGCCACCAGTTCTGCCCGGCGTGCGGAGAGTCAAGGCTGACCCGCTCCCCCATCTGCGGGGTGCTCAGGCGCACTTGTGCCTGGTTGGCCAGCGCCAGGATGCGTTCGAACGGTTCCTGCCAACCATGGTTGGACAGGTCGAAAGTGCCGTTGTGAATCGGTAACAGCCAACGCCCGCGTAAATCCAGATGGGCCTGCAGACTCTGCTCCGGCTGCATGTGCACATCGGGCCAGGCGACGTTGTAGGCCCCGGTCTCGATCAAGGTCAGGTCGAACGGCCCGAAGCGCTCGCCAATCTGCTTGAACCCATCGAAGTAGCCGGTATCGCCACTGAAGAATACCCGCACATCCTCGTCGACGATCACCCACGACGCCCACAAGGTCCGGTTGCTGTCCAGCAGCCCACGCCCGGAAAAGTGCTGAGCCGGGGTGGCGACAAAGCGTACGCCCTCGACCTCGCTTTCCTGCCACCAGTCCAGCTGCCGCACCTTTGCCGGTGCCACGCCCCAGGTAATCAGCAAGTTGCCTACGCCCAGTGGGGCCAGGAACACACTTGTTCGCGGTGCAAGTTGGCGAATCGCCTGTTCGTCCAGATGATCGAAGTGATCGTGGGACAGTACCACCGCAGCCAATGGCGGCAATTGGTCCAATGCCAAGGGTGGCGCATGGAAACGCAGCGGGCCGGCCCACTGCACTGGCGAGGCACGCTCGGCGAATACCGGGTCGGTAATAAAGAAGCGCCCACGCAGCTTGAGCAATACCGTGGAATGGCCCAGGCGCCAAAGGCTTCGGTCGGGCGCATCGAGCACCTGCTGACGGGTCATGGGCTGGAGACTGACCGGTGTGGCCGGCCGGGTTTGCGGCGGTTTGCGCAGGAACAGGTACTTGAGCCCGATGCGCAGCTTCTTCAATACGCCATCCTGTGGCAACGACGCCTGGTTGTGAAAACGCCCTTCCCGCTGTGGCGCCGGCTCGCCGGCGGGGTTGGCCAAAGGGACCATCAGCAACACTCCGAGCAACAGGAAAGCCTTCATGCTACCCCACAGTGATCGGATCAACCATGAATTGGCTTGTAAGGTCATTTTTCGTCGATGAAACACTGTTCAACAATATTCATGCAAGTTATGCGATAAACGGTGCTTCAGCGGAAGAACGATGATCAAGATGGATAAACGCAGCGGCAAAGGACTTTCATTCGCCAAACGCATCTACCTGCCGCGGGTCATCGGCCTGGGAATCGGCCTGTTCAGTGTCATGGCCGCCATGGCGCCGCTGTCACCGCCCACCTGGGCATGGCTGCTGGTACTGTTCAATGGCCTCTTGTGGCCACATGTGGCCTACCTGTGGGCAGCCCGTTCGGCCACGCCCTACCAGGCAGAACAGCGCAACCTGGTTCTGGACTCCTTGATGGGTGGGTTCTGGACCGCCGCCATGCATTTCAATCCATTGCCCAGTGTGACCGTGCTTTCGATGATGACCATGAACAACGTCGCCGCCGGCGGCAAACGCATGGTCGTTCGCGGGATGCTGGCCCAGTTGGGCGGCATGCTCGTCGCCATATTGTTGCTGGGCCCTGGCCTGCAACTGAACGCCACGCCCCTGCAGGTCTATGCCTGCCTGCCGATGCTGACGCTCTACCCACTGGCGCTGGGCTGGGTCTGCTACCAGCTGGCGATCAAGCTGGCCGACCACAAGCGCCGACTGAGTACACTGAGCCTCACCGACAGCCTGACCGGCCTGCTCAACCACGGTGCCTGGAAAGACCTGCTGCTGCTGAAGTTCCAGGCCTGCCAGCAGCAAAAGGGGCACGCGGTGATTGCCCTGATCGACATCGACCACTTCAAGACCATCAACGACACGTTCGGTCACGTTGTCGGCGACTGTGTGCTGCGCCAACTCGGCGCCGAGCTGCGGCACAGCCTGCGCGAAGGCGACCAGGCCGGGCGCTACGGCGGTGACGAATTCTGCGTGATCTTGCCGGATACCAGCGAAGCCGAAGCGTGCCTGGCCATGGAGCGCCTGCGCGAGCGGGTCGCCAGCTACCGCAACCCGCAGTTGCCGCACCTGCGCATCAGCCTGAGCATCGGCCTTTCGGCATTCGAGGCCGACCTGGAGTCACCCGAGCACTGGCTCGAGCAGGCGGACAAAGCGCTGTATACCGCCAAGCATGCCGGGCGCGACCAGGTCAATTTTGCCCGCAGCGACGCTGCAACGCTCAGGCTGGCCTATCCTGATTGAACCTCCTTCCTGACTAACTGGCGGGAGGCTGTCTGAAGGAGCCGCTCGCGCATGGCCAGGACCGCCAACCTTCCAACCGCCAGCCCCACCCCGCGCTTCCAGGTGCGTCGCTTGATTGCCGGCTTCAGCGCAGTTTTCGGCCTGGCTTGCCTGGTCATCGTCGGCGCCCTGTTCAATATCGCGGGTACTCTTGACCATCAGGAGCGCCAGCGCAGCGCCTCGCAGGCATCCAAGGCGCTGGAGCAACGGTTGCTCGCATCGCGCCAATTCCTGTCCAGCTACGCCGTATGGGATGCTGCCTTCGAACACCTGGCGGGGCAGGCCGACTGGAAATGGGCCTACGAAGAAAAGAACGTGGGCGAGTCGCTGTACAGCGCCAGCGGCTATGAGGGAGTGTTCGTGGTGGAGGACGCACGCACCACCTACGCCTTGTTCAGAGGCCAGCCTACCCAGGCGGCGGCCAATACCTATATCGATGCAGCGCTGCAGCCAATCATCGACCAGGCCCGGGCAGCGGCCATCCCCCGTGAACAGATCACCCGTTTCGTCCTGTTCAACGGTTGGCCGGCCGTGCTCAGTGCTGCGGCGGTGCGCCCGGACCGGGATGTCACCGAGAGCGAGGTCAGCCAGGCGCCGGTAATGCTGTTTGTCGACCAGCTCACCGAGGACAAGCTGGCGCAACTGAGCAGCGGTGCCGGCCTGAGCGGTATGCACGTGGAGAAAAATGATGTGGGCGAGCACGGCCACCTGCGCATCGACCTCGGCGATACCGGCTACCACCTGTCCTGGAGCAGCCCGCTGCCAGGGCACCAGTTGCTGCGTGCTGTGTTGCCCCCGCTGTCGGGAGCCTTGCTGATACTTGGCCTGGTCATGCTCTACCTGTTCCGTCATGCCTTGCGCAGTTCGCGCGCGATCGACCTCACGCTCGCCCACCTTCAGCAGAGCAACCAGGCTCTGGAGGCCAGCGAACAGCGTTTTCGCGCGGTGGCTGAGTCGGCATCCGACTGGATCTGGGAAACCGATCGGCAGCAACGCCTCACCTATCTGTCACAACGTTTTGTCAACGTTACCGGTTACCCTGTGGACGACTGGCTCGGCCACCCGCTCAATCAGTTGCTGGCCTGCGATACCACGCCGCTCT
The DNA here is from genome assembly GCF_023093815.1 of Pseudomonas sp. PNPG3. Classification (NCBI taxonomy): domain Bacteria; kingdom Pseudomonadati; phylum Pseudomonadota; class Gammaproteobacteria; order Pseudomonadales; family Pseudomonadaceae; genus Pseudomonas; species Pseudomonas sp. PNPG3. The sequence continues at coordinate 90,363 of NZ_JALLKV010000020.1, read as the reverse complement.
CGCCGTGGCTGGATGCCCTGGCCGCGGCCGACCCGCAACAGCTGGCCAACCTGCGCTGCACCTACCGCGACCAGAATGGCCAGAACCGCTACTGCCGCATTTCGGCCCGCGCCATCTGGTACGACGACAAGCCCGTCGGTTTTCGTGGCACCGCCAGTGACATCACCGACGAAGTCGATGCCCATGCACGCATCCAGCACCTGTCGCTGCACGACCCGCTGACCGGCCTGGCCAACCGCAACAAGCTAGCCCGCCACCTGGAACAGGCGCTGTTACGTGGGAGCGACTCGCCACCACTGACCTTGCTGCTGCTGGACCTGGACAACTTCAAGCCGATCAACGACTCTCTCGGCCATGCCGCCGGTGACGCGGTGCTGCAGGAGGTAGCGAACCGCCTGCGCGACACTACCCGCGACGGCGACCTGGTCGCGCGTTTGGGCGGCGACGAGTTCCTCCTGGTGCTCAGCGGCATGGACAACCGCAGCGAGATCGACCGTTTCTGTGCGCGCCTGATCAGCCTGCTGCAGCAACCGATCGCCTTCGATAGCCAGACCCTCCATGTTGGCGCCAGCATCGGAGTCGCCCAGACCCGTACCCAGGGCTTCGATGCCGGCGAGCTGATCCGCTGCGCCGATATCGCCCTGTACCAGGCCAAGGCCGACGGCAAGAGCACCTGGCGCTATTTCGCTGCCGAAATGAACCAGCAGATCCAGTACCGCCGCCAACTGGAGAACGACATGCGGCGAGCCCTGCGCAACCAGGAATTCGAGCTGCACTACCAGCCGCGCTACCGCCTCAGCGACCTGCGCATCGTCGCAGTCGAGGCCTTGCTGCGCTGGCAGCATCCGCAGGAAGGGTTGCTGGGGCCGGACACCTTCATCCCCTTGGCCGAACAGAGTGACATCATTGTCGCGCTGGGCCGCTGGGTGTTGCGCGAAGCCTGCCGCACTGCCCATGACTGGCCCGCCGATGTTCTGGTCTCCGTGAACCTGTCACCTGCGCAGTTCCAGCGCAGCGATGTGGTGGCGGATGTACGCGAGATCCTGCTGGAAACCGCTTTCCCCGCACAGCGCCTGGAGCTGGAAATTACCGAGAACGTGATGCTCAATGACATCGAAGGCGCACTGGGCACAATGCTGTCGCTCAAAGAGCTGGGCGTTCGCCTGAACATGGACGACTTCGGCACCGGCTACTCGTCGCTGGGCTACTTGCGCACCTACCCGTTCGACAGCATCAAGATCGACAAACGCTTCATCGGCGGGCTGAACAACACCGCTGGCAGCGACCGCGCCGTGGTCCAGGCCATCATCAACCTGGGCGAAGCGATGGGGCTGACGGTGACGGCCGAAGGAGTGGAAAGCGAGCAGCAGCTCAGGGCACTGCAGAAGGACCGTTGCCATGAAGTGCAGGGCTATTACTTGAGCCGACCGCTGGACAGTGCGGGGCTCGAGGCGTTGATGCAGCAGGCATCCCAGCGCTCGGCGCCCTACCTGTAGCGCGTGGAGGTAACTGTCTAGTGCAGGTTTGATACTTGCACACCCCCTGTGGGAGCGGGTTCACCCGCGAAGAATGCAACGCGGTATATGGCACCGGCTTCGCCGGTGTTCGCGGGTGAACCCGCTCCCACAGTGATGGTGCAGGTTTTCGGTATTCGAGCGAGGCAGTTACTCCGCTATTACAGAGCGGAGTCCCGCTGCAAGCTGCGTTCAGCCACGATTTCCGGCAGGTCGCGCCGGCGCAGGTAGGTGCGCAGCGGTTCACCGATGTTCAAACGGTCATCCACATGCTGCTCCAGCAACAGCGCCAGCCGTTCGCGGCAAAGAGCCATGCGCTGCCCTTGCTCGGGCCGCCAGACAAACTCGCTGCAGGGCGTGATGCTGGCATCGGCCACGTCCATGCCGAAAGAGTCTTCGGAAAAACGCACGATATGCACGCCGCGCTTGCCATGAAAACCGACGAAGCCCTTGAGCTGGTCGGCAGCGTTGCAGATGTCCTGTGAAGTGATGGCCATGACGTAACCTCGCAATGAAATCGGAAGATACGCACGCCAGGCGGGAAAGGGTTGCCTCTACCGGACAACTCGTGACTGGCAGCCTAACGCAAGCCATCACACAGGCGCCACGGTTTTCATCGATCAGCAACCACCGTCAACCTGTGAATGCAGCACCTCGCCCAACCATTGCATGAAGGCCTGCACCCGGCGTGGCACATGCCGCTGCCGGGCATACAACAGTGACACGGGCATGGCCGGGGCCTGCCAGCTTTCCAGTACCGAAACCAGCTCACCGCGCTGCAGGTGCTCGGCCACGCCCACCGCCGGCACCTGGATCAGCCCCAACCCGGCCAGGCAGGCCGCCGAGTAGGCCTCGGCATTGTTCACTGTGACCACGCCGGCCATGGCCTGGAAATGCAGTTCACCGTCCTGCAGAAATTCGAAACCGGCACTACGCCCCCCCAGAGTGCGCACGTAATGCACCAAGTGATGCTCGGCCAGGTCCTGCAGCGTGCGCGGCACGCCGTAGCGTGCAAGGTAGGCAGGGCTGGCACAGTTGCGCATGCTCAGTTGGCCGACCGGGCGCGCCACCACATCCAGGTCATGCAGGGCACCAATGCGCATCACGCAATCGAAGCCTTCACGCAGCAGGTCGACCTGGCGGTCGGTACAACTGAGCTCCACCTCCAGGCGCGGGAAGCGCTGCAGAAACTGCGGCAACGCCGGGATGATGACCCGGCGGGCCATCATTGTCGGCAAATCGACGCGCAGGCGCCCGGCCAGCTCGGCATCGTCGGCGCGGAACAAGCCCTCGATTTCGTCCATGCCCGACAGCAGGTCCTTGCTGCGCTCGTACAGCAAGACGCCATCCTGGGTCGCCTGTACCCGGCGGGTGGTGCGGTTGAACAGCTGCGTACCCAGCAAACGCTCGAGCGCCCTGACCTGCTCCGACACAGTCGAACGGGGCAGCCCCAAGCTCTCGGCAGCCAAGGTGAAACTGCTGACCTCGCAGACCCGAACAAAGGTGCGCAACAATTCCAGCTTGTTCAATTCAGCCCTCGTCTATCCGGTTTTACCGAACAGTATTTCCATATTCGCTGGATTTAACAGCACCACACCGACCAATAACCTGTGCTCATCAGCCCACCATGAGGTTTTCACCATGACCCGCAAGATTGCCCTGATCACTGGCGCCAGCCGCGGCCTGGGCCGCAACACCGCAGAACACCTGGCCGCACGCGGCATCGATGTCATCGGCACTTACCACAGCAAGGCGGAGGAAGCCCATGCCGTCGCCGCCCGGCTGGAGCAGGCCGGGGTCAAGGCCATCATGCTGCAACTGGACGTCAGCGACAGCGCCAGCTTTGCCGGTTTCGCCGAATGCCTCGGCGCAACCCTGCAGCAACACTTCGGCCGCGAGCGCTTCGACTTTCTGGTGAACAATGCCGGGATCGGATTGAACGTGCCATACACCGAAACCAGCGAGGCACAGTTCGACCAGTTGCTGAACATCCAGCTGAAGGGTCCGTTCTTCCTTACCCAGCGCCTGCTGCCGTTGCTGGTCGACAATGGCCGCATCGTCAACATTTCCACTGGCCTGGCGCGCTTTGCGCTACCGGGGTATGCCGCCTATGCCGCGATGAAGGGGGCGATGGAGGTGCTGACCCGCTATCAGGCCAAGGAACTGGGAGCACGTGGGATTCGTGTGAACATTCTGGCGCCGGGGGCGATCGAGACCGATTTTGGCGGCGGCGTGGTGCGGGATAACCGACAGGTTAATGAATACATTGCCGGCAACACGGCGCTGGGGCGGGTGGGCTTGCCGGATGATATCGGGGCAGCGATTGCGCTGTTGCTGGAAGATGGCAACGGCTGGATCAACGGGCAACGGCTGGAGGTTTCGGGCGGGATGTTCCTCTGAAATCGAGGATCTGGGGCTGCTTAGCAGCCCCTTTGGCCCTCACGGCCGACTCTGCTCCTCATGCACCTGCACACTGGCTGTCATCCCCGCACTCAGGGTCACCCCCTCCGGCACCTGGTCCAGGCGAATCCTTACCGGTATCCGCTGCGCCAGTCGCACCCAGTTGAAGGTCGGCTCGACCTCCGGCAGCAACTGGCTGTCGGGGTTGCTGTTGCGGTCGGTGATACCACGGCTGATGCTTTCTACATGCCCTTGCATCGGTTCGCCCGCGCCCATCAGCCAGACCTTCACCGCATCCCCCACACGAATGCGTGGCAGCTTGGTTTCCTCGAAATAGGCCTGGATATAGAAGGTTGAATCGTCCACCAGGGCCATCACCGCCTCCCCGGTATTCACATAGTTGCCCTCGGCCAGGCGCAGGTTGGTGATATGCCCGCTGCGCGGCGCCCGCACTTCACTGCGCGCCAGGTTGATTTTGGCGACCTGCAATTGTGCCTCGGCCTCATGCAGCTCACCGCGGGCGATGGCCGCATTGATCTGGGCGTTTTCCCGCAATTCGGCACTGATAGCCTCCGGCCCAAGTGCGGTACGCCGGGCCGCTTCACGCTCGCGCAGGCGCAGTTGCTGGCTGCGGGTTTCGGTCACCGCGCTGGCTTGGTCGAAAGCAGCCTGGAAGCGTTCCCGGTCGATGCTCATCAGCAGGTCGCCGGCCTTGACCTGCTGATTGTCACGGGCCTTCAGTTCGCGCACCCAGCCGGACACATCGGGGGCGATCACCACCACATCGGCGCGCACACGGGCATCGCGGGTCCAGGGGGTGAGCATGTAGTACTGCCACAGCTGATAGCCGGCGAAGACGGCAAGGGCCACCACACACAAGGTGACCAGGGTACGTACGGCCGCACGCATCGAAACACTCCTTTATAACGCTCCCAGCAGTCGCACTACCAGGAACAACACACAAACGAACAACGCCGCATCGAACAGCGCTTCATGCCAGATCCAGCGCCCCAACGGCGTGGCCTGCACCACCAGACGCAACACGCCGGTAAGCACCAGCGCCATCAACACATAAACCAGGAAAGGGCTGAACAGCACGCCGCCCAATTCCCACTCACGCAACCCCATGGGATTCCTCCTGCCAACGGCACCACTTGCCCCAGCTTTTTTGCAGTTGCAGCACCGCCCCTTCGGCCAACCGCAGCGGATCGCTGGAGGGTAGACGGCGCAAGGCGCCAATGAACTGTTCGCTTGCGGCATCCAGGCTCTGCCCACGCCCTGGCGCCGGCCCTTTGGCCAGCACTGCCTCTACCTGCTGCAGGTATTCGCGCTCGGCCCGTCCCAACGGGGCCTTGGCGACCGCCAGGCACATGCGCAAATGCACCAGTTCGTCGCCGATATCCAGGCCGTGCAGGCCGTCGTCCCAGCGCTTGCGTTCGCTCTCGGGCAGGTCGCCGGCATGCCGCGCCAGTTGCATCAGGCGGTCGGCCATGCGCCCGCCAAACCAGCTGTCGGCCCCGCGCAGGTCGCGCCGGGTCAGGCGCACCAGGTCATTCTGGGTCGCCGCGCGCAGGCGCTGGCCCAGCCAGGCCGGGTGGCGAAACACCAACAAGCGGAAGGCCATCACCGCCGCCGACACACCCACCAGCATGGCCAAGGCACTGTTGAGCATGGTGGCCACGCCGAACTGCATGGCGTTGAGCGGCGACACCAGCACGATGAAATGTAGGCAATAAGAAGTAGCCGTGGCCCCGGTCCGCGGGTGAGCCATGCCCAGCGCACCAAGAAACAGCGGCACCCCCATGCCCAGGCAGAGCATGGCGAAGCTGCTCCATTGCGGCAGCAGAATCTGCCCGACCAGAAAAGCCGCCGGTATTGCCAGGAGGATCCCTCGTAAAAAGCTCAGGCCGATCTGCGCACCATTCTCGCGGCTGGCGAACAGGCTGCAGACCACACAGGTCAGCACCAGGCCACCCGGTGCCGAAGGCCAGGCGGTGGCCAGCCAGAAACCACTCATCACCAGAAAGGCCAGCGCACTGCGTGAGCCGAACAGCAAGGCCAGCGACCAGTCGCGGTGCGCAGCCAGGCCCTGAGACACATCCTTGGGCGCCCTGCCCGCCTCCACATCCTCCAGCGCCTGGCTGGCAGCCATGGCGTAATCCAGCAGCAGTGCCATGCGTGCCAGGCAAAAGTGCTCCGCCGGGCTGATCTGATCATCGTGGGCAGCATCCCAGATGCGTTGGCGCAGAAGCAAAAGGCTCGGCTGATCGGGCTTGCCCAACAGTGCGCGCACCTCCTCCAGCCAGGGCGCCAGGCGTTCGGCCTCGCCCTCATCAAGTTGCCGCCACTGGCGGCGCACCGAACGGGAAATGCGCAGCAGCACCATCAGTTTCTGGCTCAGGCCGCGAATGGCACGAGCGCGCTGGCGCCCGCGGTTGCCTTCGAACCAGGCGTGTTCGCGTTGGCTGTCGATGGCAACGATACGCCCCAGGCTCTCCAGCAGGCCTTTGCGCGCCTCGTCTTCACCGCCCAGCATGGCACTGGCGGCCTGCAGGCCGTTCTGCCAGGCCTGACGGGCCTGCCCGCCCAGTTGCTGCTCTACCCGCATGGGCCAGAGCAAGGCGCTGCTGGCGGTGGCACAGAAGATACCCAGGCAGATCTCGGTACAGCGCGCCACGGCCTGGTCGAACACCTGCAACGGGTGATCGATGGCCGGCAGGGCAATGATCGCCGCCGTGTAGCCTGCCAACACGAAGGCATAGGCCCAGGCGCTACGCAACTGGGTGGAGGCGGCAGTGCACAGGGCCAGCCACAGGGCCAGGGTGAGCAGGAACAGACCGGGGGTCTGGGCAAACAGACCGATGAACAGCACCGACATAAACGTGCCGACCAGGGTGCCGGCCAGCCGCGCCAGGCCCTTCTGCACCACCATGCCTGACAACGGCTGGGCGACGATGAAAGCGGTCATCAGGGCCCAGGACGGTTGCTCCAGGCCCCAGCGCATCGCCAACCACAGGGCGAGGCCGCCACCGAGCAGGGTCTTGATGGCGAACTTGAGGGCGAGGCTGCTGGGAGCGAACAGGGCCTGGAAGGTGATGGGCACGAGACGGACCTTGAAGGGATGGTCTTGTAGAAAGATAGACAATGGTGGGAAGGATAAAGCGGAAACGATTAATTAGCTAGCTAATCATCTTTGTTATGGACAGCTCTCCTGTGCTGCCCTCTTCGCGGGCACGCCCGCTCCCACATGGGACCGCGCACAGTCCGAATCCTGTGAAGTTATTGTGGGAGCGGGAGTGCCCGCGAAGAGGCCGGTACAGGCAACACAAAAATTGCAGGCAAAAAAAATGGGCGACCGAAGTCGCCCTAAATGCCTTGCGTGCTCGTGTACCCGGAAGGTCAGCGCGGTTTGCGCTTGTTCGAGTCCTTCCAGATGAAAATGCCCAGACCGGCAAAGAATGCGACCATCAACCCGACCGTCACCACTCCGGCGATAACCACGTTGTCGAAGAACATGCTGGCCTCCCCACTCGTTTGCCGTTGTCCGATGGGTGCAAGTTAACCAATGTGGGGGCGGGGAAAATTGATCGGTGTCAATGGTGCCCGGGGCCGGGCACGCGAGGCGGGTGCAGGGTTGACCTGCGTCAAGTTTCAGCGCTTCTTCGGCTTGCCCTTGGGCTTCTTTTTCTTGGCACTGTTCAACGGCAGGGCCTGCTCGAACGCATTGCGCATTTCGTTCAGGCGCTTTTCCTTGAGGTCGTGGACGCGCTTGGCGCGTTCGGCATCGAAATCGATGAGGTTGTCTTGGCTCATGGGTGGGCTCGACGATCAACTGAGACTTGCATGATGAAGCCAGGCGCTGGCGCTGACCAGCCCCGCGTCAGACTTCGATGTCCACCAGCAGCCCCTGGCGTACATGCTCGCCCATCAACGGCGCCACCGGCACGGTATTGTCGGCGTTGACCTCGTCACCCGGCATTGCACTGTAGCGTTCGTCGTCGCCCTTCTGCCGACGTTGCTGCTGGCGGCGCTGCTCGTCGCGCAGCAGCAGCGCCTGCTCCTGCGGGTCACGCTGCTGCTTGAGGTCGATGGCACTTTCACCGGATGCAGGCTGGGTCGGCACCACCGGCTTGATGTCGGGTGTCGGCTTGACCGGGTCCTGTTGCGAGGTCACCGGGGCGGCACTGAGCGGAATGATCGGTGGCAGCATGGACGTTCTCCTATGCCCCCTGTATCGGCAGGCGCGGGTTTACCTTGATGGCATGCACAACACTTATTCGGCTTCGTCGTCAGGGTTATCGTCGCTAGGTGGGCTGGCCTCGCTCCAGGGCCGCTTGTACACCCGCTGCCAGACCGCGTCCATGTGCTCGCGCAGCACCTGCGGCGCGGATTTTAGCGAGGCGCTGTCCTCACGCTCACCGCCGATCGGCTCTTCACCTGCCGGGGTGATCAGCGACTGGCCGGTGATGCTGTAGCTGGCCTGCCCTTCGCGCATCTCGATGGCGATGTCGTGCGGGTCGATGCCACCGCCACAGAATGCGTGGCTGGCAACCGTCACCTCGGCGATGCCGTCCTTGTTCAGGTCGCCGACATCGCTGACGTCGTTATAGAAGTCCACATCCAGGTCCAGGCCCGGGCAGGTGGTTTCCTGTTCGATCTGCCAGCGCGCCTTGAACGCGTCATTTTCGGCCTTGCGCCCGTACAGCGTGGCCTTGAGTACCACCTTGTCAACTTCCTGCTCGCTTTCCGGGTCGCTGGCCTGGCCATCGCTGCGGCTCAACACCAGCAGGCCTTCACCGTCGCGGTCACGAAAGTGCACGCTCTTGATCGGCGTCTGTACGCCCAGCACCTCGAGCTGTTCGATCGGGATGGCGGGCAAGGTCTCGAAGTTTTTCTGCTCGCAGGCGGCCAGCAGCAACAGGCTGCCCACGGCCATCGAAGCGCTGATCCAGCGGTGCTTGGCAGACATGTTGATCCGGAGCCCTCGTCGGCAGCACGGTGGGGGACGATGAAGCGGCTAGACTGTTGCTACCTATCGCACTTCGGCACCTTTCGATGCGCTCGGCACTTTGGTCTGACCGGCCGATCCGTTAACATAACCGGCTTTTTCATCGCGGGAGTTCAGGCAGTATGGCGCAGCAGTATCAACCGGGGCAACGCTGGATCAGCGACAGCGAAGCCGAGCTCGGCCTGGGTACCATCCTGGCGCAGGATGGCCGCCTGTTGACCGTGCTCTACCCGGCCACTGGCGACACCCGCCAGTATTCCCTGCGCAATGCGCCGCTGACCCGCGTGCGCTTCTCGCCAGGTGACCAGATCACCCACTTCGAAGGCTGGAAGCTGACCGTGCGCGAGGTCGAGGACATCGACGGGCTGATGGTCTACCACGGCCTGGACGGGCAGAACCAGCCGCGCACCCTGCCGGAAACCCAGTTGTCGAACTTCATCCAGTTCCGCCTGGCCAGCGACCGCCTGTTCGCCGGGCAGATCGACCCGCTGTCGTGGTTCAGCCTGCGCTACAACACCCTGCAGCACACCAGCAAGCAGATGCAGTCGGCGCTGTGGGGCCTGGGCGGCTGCCGTGCCCAACCCATCGCCCACCAGTTGCACATCGCCCGCGAAGTCGCCGACCGCAGCGCGCCGCGCGTCTTGCTGGCCGACGAAGTGGGCCTGGGCAAAACCATCGAAGCCGGCCTGGTGATCCACCGCCAGCTGCTGTCTGGCCGCGCCAGCCGCGTACTGATCCTGGTACCGGAAAACCTCCAGCACCAGTGGCTGGTGGAAATGCGCCGCCGCTTCAACCTGCAGGTGGCCTTGTTCGACGCTGAGCGTTTCATCGAAAGCGATGCCAGCAACCCGTTCGAGGATGCCCAGCTGGCGCTGGTGGCCCTGGAGTGGCTGGTAGAAGACGAAAAGGCCCAGGACGCGCTGTTCGCCGCTGGCTGGGACCTGATGGTGGTGGACGAAGCCCACCACCTGGTCTGGCACGAAGACCAGGTCAGCGCCGAATACGGCCTGGTCGAACAGCTGGCCCAGGTGATCCCGGGCGTGCTGCTGCTCACCGCCACCCCCGAGCAGCTCGGCCAGGACAGTCACTTCGCCCGCCTGCGCCTGCTCGACCCCAACCGTTTCCACGACCTGGCCGCCTTCCGCGCCGAGAGTGAGCACTATCGCCCGGTGGCCGAAGCCGTACAGGAACTGCTCGACGAAGGCCGCCTGTCGCCCAAGGCCCACGCCACCATCCAGGGCTTCCTGGGTGCCGAAGGCGAAGCCTTGCTGGCTGCGGTCAGCGACGGCGATACCCAGGCCAGCGCGCGCCTGATCCGTGAGCTGCTCGACCGCCACGGCACCGGCCGCGTGCTGTTCCGTAACACCCGCGCGGCGATCCAGGGCTTCCCTGAGCGCCAGCTGCACCCTTACCCACTGGCGACGCCCGAGCAGTACCGCGACCTGCCAGCTGGCGAACATGCCGAGCTGTACCCGGAAGTCGCCTTCCAGGCCCAGGGCGAGGTGGCCGATGACGAGCGCTGGTGGCGTTTCGACCCGCGCGTCGACTGGCTGATCGACACCCTGAAGATGCTAAAGCGTACCAAGGTGCTGGTGATCTGCGCCCATGCCGAAACCGCGATGGACCTGGAGGACGCCCTGCGCGTGCGCTCCGGCATCCCGGCCTCGGTGTTCCATGAGGGCATGAGCATCCTCGAACGCGACCGCGCCGCCGCCTACTTCGCTGACGAAGAGTTCGGCGCGCAGGTGCTGATCTGCTCCGAGATCGGCAGTGAAGGCCGCAACTTCCAGTTTGCCCACCATCTGGTGATGTTCGACCTGCCGGCGCACCCCGACCTGCTCGAACAGCGCATCGGCCGCCTCGACCGTATCGGCCAGAAGCACACCATCCAGCTGCATATCCCGTACCTGCAGGACAGCCCGCAAGAGCGCCTGTTCCAGTGGTACCACGAAGGCCTCAACGCCTTCCTCAACACCTGCCCTACTGGCAACGCCCTGCAGCACCAGTTCGGCCCGCGCCTGCTGCCACTGCTTGAAGGTGGCGAAAGCAAGGCCTGGGAAGCCCTGGTGGCCGACGCCCGCAGCGAACGCGAACGCCTGGAAGCCGAACTGCATACCGGCCGTGACCGTCTGCTGGAGCTCAACTCCGGCGGTGCCGGCGAAGGCCAGGCGCTGGTCGAGGACATTCTCGAACAGGACGACCAGTTCGCCCTGCCGATCTACATGGAAACCCTGTTCGACGCCTTCGGCATCGACAGCGAAGACCATTCCGAGAACGCCCTGATCCTCAAGCCGAGCGAAAAGATGCTCGACGCCAGCTTCCCGCTGGGTGACGACGAAGGCGTGACCATCACCTACGACCGTGGCCAGGCGCTGTCGCGCGAGGACATGCAGTTCCTCACCTGGGAACACCCGATGGTACAAGGCGGCATGGATCTGGTGCTGTCCGGCTCGATGGGCAACACCGCCGTGGCGCTGATCAAGAACAAGGCGCTCAAACCCGGGACCGTGCTGCTTGAACTGCTGTTCGTCAGCGAGGTGGTGGCACCGCGCAGCCTGCAACTGGGGCGTTACCTGCCACTGGCGGCATTGCGCTGCCTGCTCGATGCCAACGGCAACGACCTGGCGTCCCGCGTGGCCTTCGAAACCCTCAACGACCAGCTGGAAAGCGTGCCACGCGCCAGCGCCAACAAGTTCGTCCAGGCCCAGCGTGACGTGCTGGCCCAGCGCATCGGCAGCGGCGAGGCCAAGGTCATGCCGGCCCACGTCGAGCGCGTGGCCGAGGCCCAGCGCCGCCTTAAAGCGGAGGCCGACGAAGAACTGGCCCGTCTGGTCGCCCTGCAAGCGGTCAACCCGAGCGTGCGCGACAGCGAGATCGAAGCGCTGCGCAAGCAGCGCGAAGAGGGCCTGGCGATGCTGGAAAAGGCCGCCCTGCGCCTGGAAGCCATTCGCGTGCTGGTGGCTGGCTAATACAGGCCAGACACCGCAGCCTTTGTGGGAGCGGCCTTGTGTCGCGAAAGGGCCGCAACGCGGCCCCAGAATTGACGCGCTACAGTTGAAATTGCTGGGGCTGCTTTGCAGCCCTTTCGCGACACAAGGCCGCTCCCACAGGGGAGACCACCTTTCAGAACCCATTTACATATTCCAAGCTGCGATCAGGTTCATAACCAAATCGTAGGAATCAATGTGCCATTAGTCAGGAAGGCTTAAACACCTCTTCCTATACTGCCTCTGGACAGTCTGCACAGGGTTTAGCGCAGACGAGTGAAAACTCGATCATGAGGCATTCCATGGAATGGCTGGGGCTGCAACTGTTCGCCGACCTGCCGGCAACCGGGCGCATCGTCATCGATTGCCGGCATGAACCGTTCCTGGTTCTGCTTGCCTACCTCGTCGCCTGTGCGGCCTGCTTCGCCACGCTGGACATGGCCGAGCGACAATCCCACAGCGAAGACCCCACCGCCCACCGACAATGGAACATGCTTGGTGCCTGCTGCCTGGCAGGAGGTATCTGGGCCATGCATTTCATCAGCATGCTGGCCTTCCAGGCGCCAGTGGAAGTGCACTACGACGCGTCCCTGACCATCCTTTCGCTGCTCATCGCACTGGCCGTCGCCTGGCTGGCCATGCACAGCCTCGACCGCAGCCAGATGCGCGCAATCCATTACCTGCGAAGTGCAGTACTGATCGGCCTGGGCATCATCCTGATGCACTTCGTAGGCATGGCCGCCCTGGAAACCGGTGCCCGCCAGTACTACCAGACCGGCCTGCTGCTGGCCTCTGCCACCATTGCCCTGCTCACCAGCCTGACCGCGCTATACCTGGCCCGCTACTTCCGGCAGGGCAGCGGTACCTTGCACCAGGCCATGAAGTACGGCGCCAGCCTGCTGATGGCTGGTGGTATCGTTGCCACCCACTTCACCGCGATGTCGGCCATGACACTGGTCATCCCGGCCGACACCGCCCTGCGCCTGCCCTCTGGCGACAACAGCCTGCAACTGGCGCTGGGCATCGGCTTCATCACCATGCTGATCAGTGCTGCCAGCATCAGTACCGCACTGGCCGACAAGAAGCTGCAAAGCAAGGAGCACGACCTGCGCCGGGTCAGCGTGCTGCTCAGCCAACTGGACCAGGCCCGCGCTTCGCTGCAGCAGGCCGCGCACTACGACGCCCTGACCAACCTGGTCAACCGCCGCGGTTTCAACCAGGTGTTCGCCGAACGCCTGGCCGAACACCAGGCCACGGAAAGCCACCTGGCGGTGATGTTCCTCGACATCGACCATTTCAAGCGCATAAACGACAGCCTCGGTCACGACGCCGGCGACGAGCTGCTCAAAGTGATCGCCGGACACATCAAGGCCGCCACCCGAAACCGCGACCTGGTCGCACGTCTGGGCGGCGACGAGTTCTGCGTGGTCACCAGCCTCACCAACCGCGACGAAGCCCGCCACCTGGCCCAGCGCATCATGCAGAGGATGAAAGAGCCCATAAACCTGGGCGGCCGGCGCATGGTCATGACCACCAGCATCGGCATCAGCATCTTCCCCGACGACGGCACCACCGCCGAAGAGCTGCTCAAGCATGCAGACCTTGCGCTGTACCAGTCCAAGGGTAACGGGCGCAACAGCCTGAACTTCTTCAACGACAGCCTGAAGACCCAGGCCTCGATTGCCCTGCAACTGGAAGAGGAACTGCGGGTGGCGCTGCTCGAGGAGCATGGGCTATGCGTGCACTACCAGCCGATCTTCGACCTGCGCAGCAGGCAAGTGGCCAAACTGGAGGCCCTGGTGCGCTGGCAACACCCGCAACACGGCCTGCTCGGGCCTGATCGTTTTGTCGCCATCGCAGAGGCCAACGGGCTGATCATCGACCTCGATCTGTGGGTGCTGCGCCACGCCTGCGCCGACCTGGCCTATCTGCAGCGCCACGGTCATGGAAACCTCAAGGTCACGGTCAATTGTTCGGCCGTCACCCTCAGCCACGACGAACTGCCCAACGAAGTGGAAAAGGCGCTGTTCCACGCCGGGCTCGCACCCCGACAGCTGGAACTGGAAGTGACCGAGAACGCCTTGATGGGTGACATCCAGCGCACGGTAAACCTGCTCACGCGCATACGCGCCCTGGGCGTGGCGCTGTCGATCGATGACTTCGGCACCGGCTACTCGTCGCTGGCCTACCTCAAGCGCCTGCCGCTGGACGTGCTTAAGGTCGACCGCAGCTTCCTGCAGGATGTGCCGGGCAGCCAGAAGGATCGCGAAATTGTCCAGGCGATCATCGTCATGGCGCATACCCTGCATCTGCAGGTGGTCAGCGAGGGCGTGGAAACCGCCGAACAGCTGGCGTTTCTCCAAGCCCACGGCTGCGACTACCTGCAGGGCTACCTGCTGGCCCCCCCGGAGCCGCTGGCCGAACTACGCTCGCTACTGGAGCGGGTTCGGCACAAGGGCGGCGTGTTCAGCCCTTGCTGCGATACAGCTCAACCAGGGTCGCCGGATCCTTTTGCAGGTACCCCTGGCTTGCGTGCAGGCGCATCAATTGTGCGGCAAGGCCACTGAGCGGCGTCGCCGAGCCTTGCTCGCGGGAGAACTTGACCGCGCCATCGAGGTCCTTGAGCAGCGTGCGCACATGCCACTTGATCGGCTCGAAGCGGCTCTCGGCCATTTGCGGAGCGAGGATCTGCAACGGTCTGGAGTCGGCAAAACCGCCCGCCAGCGCTTCGGCGATCAGCGTCGCGTCGACACCGGACTGTTCAGCCAAGGCAACCACTTCGGCGATTACCAGAGCATTGCAGGCCACGATCATCTGGTTGCAGGCCTTGGTCACCTGGCCTGCGCCCACCGCGCCCATATGCGTCACGCGCTGGCCAAGAACCTGCAGTACCGGGCGCGCACGCTCCAGGTCGGCTGCCTCGCCACCGACCATGATCGCCAGGGTGCCGGCTTCGGCCCCGGGGGTGCCGCCGGACACTGGCGCGTCCAGCCAGGCCATGCCGCACAGCGCTGCCAGTTCGGCGGCCATTTCACGAGTGGCGGTTGGCTCCAGGCTGGAGAAATCGACCAGTAACTGGCCGCTGCTTCCGCCCTGGGCAATGCCTTGCTCGCCGAACACTACCTCGCGGACCACGGCCGTATCGGCCAGGCACAGCAGCACTATGTCGCTGTCGCGGCACAGTTCGGCAGGGCTGCTGGCCAGGCGCGCGCCAGCCGCGACCAGTGCAGCGCACTTGTCCGGGCTGCGGTTCCATACCGTCAGCGGGTAACCCGCTGCCAGCAGGCGCCGACACATGGGCAGGCCCATCAGGCCGATGCCGGCGAATCCAAGCGAAGGTAGTTTTGAGTTCATCAATGACTCCGGACAAATTCGATATCGATCCGGGCCGCTTTGCGGCCTTCGCGGCGCGCCCGCTCCCACAAAACCAGCGCTGGTCTGAAGAGCAACATCTGACCTGTGGGAGCGGGCATGCCCGCGAAGGGCTGCAAGGCAGCCCCCCATTACGCATCCCGTAAACTGTTACCGCCACGCCGAATTGTTACTTCCCTCTACCCGCCTTGAGCGCCTTCAAGCACCAAAACGAGGCTGCTGCGCATTTTCGCGCACCAAAAGCGATCATGCCTCTGTCGGGCGCTTTGCCTGAATCACGATGAACGGCGAAACCACCACCGCCCAGATCTCTGGATCGCGGCTTTGCAGGTCCAGGGCCTGCTCGGCGGTTACCGGACCAACAGTGCCATCACTACGCCACTTGGCGAAGATCTCGCTGCGATTCTCGGCCATCGCCTCGGCAACGGTGATCAGGTCGAGGCTCGGGTCGACCCAAATCAGGTCACCCTTGGCCCAGAAACGCTCCAGCGCTTTCCACTCGATGATTGCCGTCTCGCCAAGCAATTTGGCATAGAGGGTGCTTGTTTGATCAGTCATGGGTGGTATCCGCAAAAATCGGCCTTTAAAAAAGGTCGGCATTTTTGCAGAAAAACCCGGTTTCAAATATGTAATTTGGTCGATTGATCCCGAACTTGTGGGGCGGGGTCGCAGATGCAGGCAGTTTGATGGCGCCTTTCTGTATCTTTGTGTCGACCATGCGACAACCCAGGAAGCAGGCACTTTTCGACCGCTTTTCAAGCGCTCGAACAGCGCTCTACACTGTACCGGTACAGTTCCGGGACATGTTCCGGGGGAAGGTGGGCTTGCGCGTTGGCATGGCCACGCCGCAAATCCCGCCCGGTCTGTAGCCCTGGCCGCCAGGACTATAAGAATTACAACAGAATGAGTGGAGCACTATGATCAAGATTTCCAAGCTGTTCGCCGCAATGGTCCTGGCAGGGGTAGCCAGCCATTCGTTTGCCGCCGATACCATCAAGATCGGGATTGCAGGCCCCAAGACCGGCCCTGTGACCCAGTACGGCGACATGCAATTCATCGGCGCAAAGCAAGCCATCAAGGATATCAACGCCGCGGGCGGCGTGGATGGCAAGATGCTCGAAGCCAAGGAATACGACGACGCCTGCGATCCTAAACAGGCCGTGGCAGTCGCCAACAAAGTGGTCAACGACGGCGTCAAGTTCGTCATTGGCCACCTGTGCTCCAGCTCTACCCAGCCTGCGTCCGACATCTACGAAGACGAAGGCGTGATCATGATCACCCCGGCCGCGACCTCCCCGGAAATCACCGCACGTGGCTACAAGCTGATCTTCCGCACCATCGGTCTGGACAGCGCCCAGGGCCCGGCTGCCGGCAACTACATCGCCGACCACGTCAAGCCGAAGGTTGTCGCCGTCCTGCACGACAAGCAGCAGTACGGTGAAGGCATCGCCACCGCGGTCAAGCAGACCCTGGAAGGCAAAGGCACCAAGGTTGCCGTGTTCGAAGGCCTGAACGCCGGTGACAAGGACTTCTCCTCGATCATCCAGAAGCTCAAGCAGAACAACGTCGACTTCGTCTACTACGGCGGCTACCACCCAGAGCTGGGCCTGATCCTGCGCCAGGCTCAGGAAAAGGGCCTGAAAGCCAAGTTCATGGGCCCGGAAGGCGTGGGCAACGACTCCATCTCGCAGATCGCCCAGAACGCCTCCGAAGGCCTGCTGGTGACCCTGCCGAAGTCGTTCGACTCGGACCCTGCGAACAAGAAGATCGTCGACGCCATCAAGGCTGACGGCAAGGACCCAAGCGGCCCGTTCGTGTTCCCGGCCTACTCGGCTGTCGAGCTGATCGCCCAGGGCATCAAGGAAGCCAAGTCCGAAGATGCCGACAAGGTGGCAGCCGCCATCCACAAAGGTACCTTCAAGACCCCGACCGGTGACCTGTCGTTCGACGACAAAGGCGACCTGAAAGACTTCAAGTTCGTGGTCTACGAATGGCACTTCGGCAAGCCGAAGACCGAAGTCTCCCCTCAGTAACTGCGTGACTAATAGCTGACCGTAGAAGCCCACTGTGCGAGCAGTGGGCTTTGTTTTACGAGGTTCATGGGCCTGATCCCCGCGATCCGGGGGTGGGCTCACCTGAAAATCTTAAAACCGTCACCCGCGGTTTCCTGGCCTACCCCCGCCAGCGAAATGCAAATCAGGTTTTTAGGAGCGCTGTAATGCCTGAGATCTACCATTTCTTCCAACAACTGGTTAATGGATTGACCATCGGCAGCACCTATGCCTTGATCGCCATCGGCTACACGATGGTGTACGGCATCATTGGCATGATCAACTTCGCCCACGGCGAGGTGTATATGATCGGTTCCTACGTGGCCTTCATCGCCCTGGCGGGCCTGGCCATGATGGGTATCCATTCGCTGCCTGTCCTGATGACCGTCGCCTTTGTCGCGACGATCTTCGTCACCAGTGCCTATGGCTACAGCATCGAACGGGTTGCCTACCGCCCCCTGCGCAATAGCAACCGCCTGATCCCGCTGATTTCCGCCATCGGCATGTCGATCTTCCTGCAGAACACCGTCTTGCTTTCGCAAGACTCCAAGGACAAGTCCATCCCCAACCTGATCCCCGGAAGCTTCTCGTTCGGGCCGGGCGGCGCGGAGGAAGTACTGATCAGCTACATGCAGATCCTGGTGTTCGTGGTCACCCTGGTGGCCATGACCTGCCTCACCCTGTTCATCTCCCGTTCCCGCCTGGGCCGCGCCTGCCGCGCCTGCGCCGAGGACATCAAGATGGCCAACCTGCTGGGCATCAACACCAACAACATCATCGCCCTCACTTTCGTCATCGGTGCCGCCCTGGCGGCGGTGGCGGCCGTGCTGCTGAGCATGCAGTACGGGGTGATCAACCCCAACGCCGGTTTCCTGGTGGGCCTGAAGGCCTTCACCGCGGCGGTGCTGGGTGGCATCGGCAGCATTCCGGGCGCCATGCTCGGCGGGCTGGTGCTGGGAGTGGCCGAAGCGTTCGGTGCCGATATCTTCGGCGACCAGTACAAGGACGTTGTGGCATTCGGCTTGTTGGTTCTTGTCCTGCTATTCCGGCCGACCGGCATCCTGGGCCGCCCGGAGGTTGAAAAAGTATGAACAGAAATCTCAAACAGGCGTTCTTCAGCGCCTTGCTGGTATGGGCCGTGGCCTTCCCGGTACTGGGCCTGAAACTGAGCATCGATGGCATCAGCCTGGTAGTGCACAGCCAGGGTTCGTTCACCATCGGCATCATCGCCGTGTGTTCGGTGCTGATGTTCCTGCGCGTGCTGTTCGACAAGCAGTGGAACTCGGTAATGGGCCGCCGTTCGGATCGCAAGCTGATCCCGCCGGCGGTCAGCAACTACCTGACCCTGCCGAAAACCCAGCGCTACGTGATCATGGGCTTGATCGTCGCGGCACTGGTGTGGCCGTTCTTCGGCTCGCGCGGCGCGGTCGACATTGCCACGCTGATCCTGATCTACGTGTTGCTGGGCCTGGGCCTGAACATCGTGGTCGGTTTGGCAGGCCTGCTCGACCTCGGTTACGTCGGCTTCTACGCCGTCGGTGCCTACAGCTACGCCATGCTCTCGCACTACCTGGGCTGGAGCTTCTGGGTATGCCTGCCGATCGCCGGCCTCATGGCCGCTACCTTCGGTTTCCTGCTCGGCTTCCCGGTGCTGCGCCTGCGCGGTGACTACCTGGCGATCGTGACCCTCGGCTTCGGCGAGATCATCCGCCTGTTCCTGCGTAACCTCACCGACTGGACCGGCGGCCCCAACGGCATCAGCAACATCCCCAAGCCAGAGTTCTTCGGCCTGACCTTCGAACGCCGTGCCGCCGAAGGCATGCAGACCTTCCATGAGTTCTTCGGGCTGGAATACAACTCGATCAACAAGGTCATCTTCCTCTATCTGGTGGCCCTGCTGCTGGCCCTGCTGGCGCTGTTCGTGATCAACCGCCTGCTGCGCATGCCGATCGGCCGCGCCTGGGAAGCCCTGCGCGAAGACGAGATCGCCTGCCGTGCTCTGGGCCTGAACCCGACCGTGATCAAGCTGTCGGCATTCACCCTGGGCGCCTGCTTCGCCGGTTTCGCCGGCAGCTTCTTCGCTGCGCGCCAAGGCCTGGTGACGCCGGAGTCGTTCACCTTCATCGAGTCGGCGATCATCCTCGCCATCGTCGTGCTCGGCGGCATGGGCTCACAACTGGGCGTGATCCTCGCGGCCATCGTGATGATCCTGCTGCCCGAGCTGATGCGTGAGTTCAGCGAATACCGGATGCTGATGTTCGGTGCGCTGATGGTGTTGATGATGATCTGGCGTCCGCAAGGCCTGCTGCCTATGCAACGTCCACACATGGAGCTGCGTCGATGAGCCGCGAAATTCTGCAAGTCAGCGGCCTGAGCATGCGCTTCGGCGGCTTGTTGGCGGTCAACGGCGTGGGCCTGACCGTCAAGGAAAAACAGGTGGTGGCACTGATCGGCCCGAACGGCGCCGGCAAGACCACCGTGTTCAACTGCCTGACCGGCTTCTACAAGCCCAGCGGCGGCACCATCCTGCTCGATGGCCAGCCGATCCAGGGCCTGGCCGGGCATCAGATCGCCCGCAAGGGCGTAGTGCGGACATTCCAGAACGTGCGCCTGTTCAAGGAAATGACCGCGCTGGAAAACCTGCTGATCGCCCAGCACCGCCACCTCAACACCAACTTCTTCGCCGGCCTGTTCAAGACCCCAAGCTTCCGCCGCAGCGAGAAGGAGGCCATGGAGCGCGCGCAGTACTGGCTGGAGAAGGTCAACCTGACCGAGTTCGCCAACCGTACCGCCGGCACCCTCGCCTACGGGCAGCAGCGCCGCCTGGAAATCGCCCGCTGCATGATGACCCAGCCGCGCATCATCATGCTCGACGAACCGGCTGCGGGCCTGAACCCGAAGGAAACCGAAGACCTCAAGGCGCTGATCGCCTACCTGCGTGAGTCGCACAACGTCACCGTGCTGCTGATCGAGCACGACATGAAGCTGGTGATGAGCATTTCCGACCATATCGTGGTGATCAACCAGGGCACACCCCTGGCCCACGGCACACCGGAAGAGATCCGCGACAACCCTGATGTGATCAAAGCCTACCTGGGGGAAGCGTAAATGCTGAAGTTCGAGAACGTTTCCACCTTCTACGGCAAGATCCAGGCGCTGCACAGCGTCAATGTGGAGATCAACCAGGGCGAGATCGTCACCCTGATCGGCGCCAACGGCGCCGGCAAGTCAACCTTGCTGATGACCTTGTGCGGCTCGCCGCAGGCGCACAGCGGCAGCATCAAGTACCTGGGTGAAGAGCTGGTCGGCCAGCCGTCTTCGCACATCATGCGCAAGAGCATCGCGGTGGTACCGGAAGGCCGCCGCGTGTTCTCCCGCCTGACCGTCGAGGAAAATCTGGCAATGGGTGGTTTCTTCACCGACAAGGGCGATTACCAGGAGCAGCTGGACAAGGTGTTGCAGCTGTTCCCGCGCCTGAAGGAGCGTTATATCCAGCGTGGCGGCACCATGTCCGGTGGCGAGCAGCAGATGCTCGCCATTGGCCGGGCGCTGATGAGCAAGCCCAAGCTGCTGCTGCTCGACGAGCCATCGCTGGGTCTGGCGCCAATCATCATCCAGCAGATCTTCGACATCATCGAACAGCTGCGCCGTGATGGCGTGACGGTGTTCCTGGTGGAGCAGAACGCCAACCAGGCGCTAAAGATCGCTGACCGGGCGTATGTACTGGAGAACGGCCGGGTGGTGATGCAGGGTACTGGGGAAGCACTGCTGACCGACCCGAAGGTGCGCGACGCGTACCTGGGGGGTTGATGGGAAAAGGGCCTTCGGGCCCTTTTTTCTGCCTGCCGGATTTTGTATCGCCTGTACCGGCCTCTTCGCGGGCTTGCCCGCGAAGAGGCCGGTACAGGTTTAGCAAAAACTTGAGATCCCCGCCCAGCCTGAGTAACGTGGCCAGCTCTTTGGAAGATCCCGGAGCCCGCCCCATGCGCCTCACCCCCACCCTGCTGCTCACTGCCCTGCTGCCCCTGTTCGCCGGCTGCCAGCTCATGGCTGACGCCCCCAGCGACCCGAACATCGGCACTACGCGCATGCAGGGCGAGTTGCGTGCCGGCGGTGGCCAGCTGCTGTTCAAGCCGTGCAGCGAAAACCGCACTTTCGTGATCAGCGACGTCGCCGCAACCGGCATCCTGCAGGAAGCCGCCAACCTCGCCAAGGACGCCAACGACAAACTGTTCGCCGACGTCCGTGGCCACCTCACCGGCAGCAGGCAGGCCAACAACGACGGCCAGCTGGAAGTTCGCCGCCTGTACCGCCTGGAACCTTCCACCCGCGCCTGTGAAGACCCCAACTTCAAGCAGCTGACCCTGCGCGCCAACGGCCATGAGCCGGAATGGGACCTGAAGGCCAGCGGCAAAGGCATGGTGCTCAACCGCATCGGCCAGGATCCCCTGCCCCTGCCCTTTCTGGAAGAAGAAGTGCCCGGCGGCGGCCTGACCCTGACCAGCGAAGCCAACGGCCAGCACGTGGAGCTGTGGGTCGCGCCACAACGCTGTGTAGACACCGCCACCGGTGCCATCCGCCACTTGCGTGCCGAACTGCGCATCGACGGCAAGAGCCTGCTGGGCTGCGGTTACTATGGCGGTGCACGCGACAACTGATCGCCGGGCGCTTTTATCCTGCCAGTCGGGGCGGCGAACAGCTTATACTTGGCGGTTTGTGTAAAGCCGCCGGCCGCCCATGGCCGGGATACTGGACCCTGCCATGCTACGAATCACCGAACTGAAGCTGCCCCTGGACCATCCCGACGAAGCCCTGCGTGAAGCGATCGTCCAGCGCCTGGGCATCCGCGACGAGCAACTGCTCAGCTTCAACCTGTTCAAGCGCAGCTACGATGCGCGCAAGAAGAACAGCGAACTGCTGTTCATCTACACCATCGACCTGGAAGCCAGCAACGAAGCCGAGCTGCTCAGCAAGTTCGCCGACGATCGCAATATCGGCCCAGCGCCAGACGTAACCTACAAGTTCGTCGGCAAAGCCCCTGCCGATCTGCAGGAGCGCCCGATCGTGGTCGGCTTCGGCCCGTGCGGCATCTTCGCCGGCCTGTTGCTGGCACAGATGGGCTTCAAGCCGATCATCCTCGAGCGCGGCAAGGAAGTACGTCAGCGCACCAAGGACACCTGGGGCCTGTGGCGCAAGAGCGTGCTCAACCCCGAGTCCAACGTGCAGTTCGGCGAAGGCGGTGCCGGTACCTTCTCCGACGGCAAGCTGTACAGCCAGATCAAGGACCCGCAGCACCACGGCCGCAAGGTGCTGGAGGAGTTCGTCAAGGCCGGTGCGCCGGACGAGATCCTGTACATCAACAAGCCGCACATCGGTACCTTCCGCCTCACCGGCATGGTCGAGCAGATGCGTCAGGACATGATCGCCCTCGGCGCCGAAGTGCGCTTCCAGCAGAAGGTCACCGACCTGCTGATCGAGGATGGGCAACTGACCGGCGTGGTGCTGGAGAGCGGCGAACAGCTGCACTCGCGCCATGTGGTGCTAGCGCTGGGCCACAGTGCCCGCGATACCTTCCGCATGCTGCACGCCAAAGGCGTGTACATGGAAGCCAAGCCGTTCTCGGTGGGCTTCCGTATCGAGCACCCGCAAACGCTGATCGACAAGGCGCGCCTGGGCAAGTACGCCGGTCACCCGAAACTCGGTGCCGCCGACTACAAACTGGTGTACCACGCCAAGAATGGCCGCTCGGTGTACAGCTTCTGCATGTGCCCGGGCGGCACCGTGGTCGCAGCAACCAGCGAGCCAGGCCGGGTGGTTACCAACGGCATGAGCCAGTACTCGCGTAACGAGCGCAACGCCAACTCCGGCATCGTCGTCGGCATCGACCCCGAGCGCGATTACCCGGGTGGCCCGCTGGCCGGCATCGAGCTGCAGGAACGCCTGGAAGCCCACGCCTACGTGATGGGCGGCAGCAACTACCAGGCCCCGGCACAGCTGGTGGGTGACTTCGTCGCTGGCCGGCCGTCGACTGCACTGGGCAGTGTCGAGCCGTCCTACAAACCGGGCGTGACCCTGGGCGACCTGGCGCCGAGCCTGCCGGACTTCGCCATCGAAGCCATTCGCGAGGCGCTGCCAGCGTTCGACCGGCAGATCAAGGGTTACAACCTGCATGATGCAGTGCTGACCGGGATCGAGACCCGCACCTCCTCGCCGCTGCGCATTACCCGCGGTGAGGACTTCCAGAGCCTGAACCTCAAGGGGCTGTTCCCGGCGGGTGAAGGGGCCGGGTATGCGGGCGGGATCCTGTCGGCGGGTGTCGATGGGATTCGTATCGCCGAGGCGGTGGCGCGGGATATGCTCGGCCTCTGAGCCCTTTACATGCCAGGGCCTCTTCGCGGGTAAACCCGCTCCCACAGGTACTGCACAGTATTGAAGACTGTGAACTACCTGTGGGAGCGGGTTTACCCGCGAAAGGGCCACTGCAGACATCAGAAAAATCCACAACAAACATCAGACTTCCCCTCCCCACTCCTTCCCCATCTGCGTCTAGGCTTTCCCGCAGCCCAGCCGGCAATACCATATAACAAAAACGAATATGGTTTTTGCTTGAAAGCATATCGCCAAAGGCTAGGGTGTACGCCCGTTCCATTGTCAACTGCTCATGGAGAGCCTATAGCCCGTGCGTAGCCTGTTCACCCGCTTCTTCCAGCTCGAAGCCGCCAGTGGCCTGTTGCTGATCGCTGCGGCCATCCTGGCCCTGGTCATCAATAACTCGCCGCTGTCCTACCTGTACAGCGGCCTGCTCGACGTTCCCGTCGCCGTTCAGGTCGGTGCGCTGCACATCGCCAAACCGCTGTTGCTTTGGATCAACGACGGCCTGATGGCCCTGTTCTTCCTGCTGATCGGCCTGGAGGTCAAGCGCGAGGTGGTCGACGGCCACCTGTCCAAGCCCTCCCAAGTGATCCTGCCAGCCACCGCCGCCGTGGGCGGCATGGTGATACCGGCACTGATCTACTGGTTCATCAACCGTGACAACCCTGCCGCCATAGCCGGCTGGGCTATCCCCACAGCCACCGACATCGCCTTCGCCCTCGGCGTACTGGCCCTGCTGGGCAAGCGCGTGCCGGTGTCGCTGAAACTGTTCCTGATGACCCTGGCGATCATCGACGACCTGGGTGCGATCATCGTCATTGCCCTGTTCTATTCGGGCACCCTGTCGAGCATGTCGCTGCTGCTGGCTGCCGCCTGCCTGGTATTGCTGGTGTCGATGAATCGGCTTGGCGTGGTCAAGCTTGGGCCGTACATGGTCGTTGGCCTGATCCTGTGGGTCTGCGTGCTCAAGAGCGGCGTGCATGCCACCCTGGCCGGCGTCGCCCTGGCCCTGTGCATCCCGCTGCGCACGCGCCATGCCGAACGCTCACCACTGCTCGCCCTGGAACACGCCCTGCATCCTTGGGTTGCCTACGCCATCCTGCCGCTGTTCGCTTTCGCCAACGCCGGTGTATCGCTGGCAGGCATGACCGTAGAAAGCTTCACCCACCCGGTGCCACTGGGCATCGCCGTGGGGCTGCTGCTGGGCAAGACCGTGGGTGTCTTCGGCCTGACCTGGGTCGCGGTCAAGCTGCGCCTGGCCGCGCTGCCTGCAGGCGCCAGTTGGGGGCAATTGCTGGGTGTGGCGATACTTTGCGGTATCGGCTTCACCATGAGCCTGTTCGTCGGCTCGCTCGCCTTTGTGCCTGGCAGCAGTGATTACGCCGGGATGGACCGCATGGGTATTCTCACCGGCTCGTTCTTCGCCGCCGTGATCGGCTATGCGGTAACCGCCATGGCCAGCCGCAAGTCCAACGTCGGCTGACCTGGCCGCAGCATGAAAAAACCCCGACTGGCGAGCGCCATGTCGGGGTCTTGTCTTGTTGGGCTACGGTCAGTGCGTGACGCGGCTGGTGCCATCGACGGTCATGATGCGCACGCGGTCGCCAACGCGGAAGATCTCGTTCTGCTGCACGGCCTGCACATAGGCACGCATGCTGCCATCGTCCT
The DNA here is from genome assembly GCF_023093815.1 of Pseudomonas sp. PNPG3. NCBI lineage: Bacteria > Pseudomonadati > Pseudomonadota > Gammaproteobacteria > Pseudomonadales > Pseudomonadaceae > Pseudomonas > Pseudomonas sp. PNPG3. Next base: position 64,991 of record NZ_JALLKV010000020.1, on the reverse strand, counting down.
CACGCACGGTGATTTCGACACCCTGGGTACGGGTCAGGCCCTCTTCGGCGGCGGAACCGGCCAGGCCACCGGCAACGGCACCGATCACGGCGGCGACGATGCTGCCACGGCCACCACCCACGGCGCTCCCGGCCACGCCACCCACGATGGCGCCAGCACCGCCACCGATCGGGGTCTTGGTGCCTTCGATCTTGACCGGACGCAGGGACTCGATAGTGCCCATGCGCACGGTTTGCACGCGGCGGGCCTCATCACGGGAGTAGCTGTCACCGGTCAGGCTCGAGGCACAGCCACCCAGCAACAGCGACATGGTGGTAAAGGTCGCCACCAGCAAAGCGGATTTACGCATGGGTAAGGTCTCCATAAGTCAGGTGCTCATTAGACGCTGCACGTTGACGGCTGTCACGGTACAAACGTAATAAAATTGTTTTCATTCAGCCAAGGGACAGCCTGCACGGCTGTGTCGAGGCCTTTCAAGTGAGACCAAGGATAGCCATGGATTACTTCATCGTCGTGGTCACCACCGTTGCGGGGCTGTATTTCCACTGGTGGCTGTATGTGCGCATGCGCCGTTGGATGGACCGTGACCTGGCGTTGTCGCTGGCAGGGTCGGACCCGGAAAAACGCGCGTATATGCTGCAAAGGCTGGAGCAGGCGCGGGTGGAGAAGGTGGGGCGCAAGCAGTTGGCGGGGTGGCTGGAGCGGGAAGCTGCGGGGTATCCTGGGTAGCCTGATGGAGTGCCGGGGCTGCTGCGCAGCCCCCGGAATCTCAGGGCGCCAACCGCTCCCGCAGCCATTGCCCATCTACCAGCCGGTAGTTCAGTCGGTCATGCAGGCGGCTGGCCCGCCCCTGCCAGAACTCGATGCGTTCAGGCAGCAAACGATACCCACCCCAATGTTCCGGGCAATGCGGCTGGGTGTCGGAAAAGCGCGCCTCGGTGGCCTTGACCAGCCCCTCCAGCTCCTCACGACCGGCAATCACCTGGCTCTGTGGCGAAGCCCAAGCCCCCAGGCGGCTACCCAGCGGGCGCACCTGGTAGTAGGCGTCAGACTCCTCGGGGGTGACCTTTTCCACCCGCCCTTCGATGCGCACCTGGCGCTCCAGCGCTGGCCAGAAGAAGGTCATGGCGGCGAAAGGGTTGACCAGCAGTTGCTGGCCCTTGGCACTATCGTAGTTGGTGAAGAAAGTGAAGCCACGCTCATCGAGCCCCTTCAGCAACAAGATACGGCAGTGCGGGCGGCCTTCACCGTCGACAGTGGCCAAGGTCATGGCGTTGGCTTCCACCGGCACCTGCTCGGTTTTCACCGCTTCGGCGAACCACTGGTGGAACAGGGCGAACGGCTCTCCCGGGGCCTGGGATTCGGCCAGGCCATCACGGGTGTAGTCGCGGCGCATATCGGCCAGGGATTGGGTCATTGCTGCGTTCCTTGACGATCAGTTGGTCTTCGCAGGGCTGTTGGCAGCTACTTTCTTTTCAGTGGTAGCTTTCTTGGCAACCGGCTTGGCCGGCGCAGCTTTTTTCTTGGCCGTGGTCTTGGCTGGCGCCTTGGCCTTGGCTTTGGTCACAGGCTTCTTCGCCGCAGCCTTGGTGGCCGGCTTGCTGTCGGCAGGCTTGGCAGCAGGCGCCTTGACGTCCTGCACCGCCACCATCGGGGCGCGGGCCGGGGCGGCTTGCTGGTACTTGGCCAGCAGGGCGACCATGGTGTTCTGCGGGGTCAGCAGCATTTCCACACGGCGGTTCAGGGCACGGCCCTCGGCGCTGTCGTTGGCGGCGCGCGGCATTTCCGAGCCCATGCCCTTGAGGTTCAGGCGATCACGCTGCAGGCCGCTGAGGCGGAAGATGGCCGACACCGAAGCGGCGCGCTCCAGGCTGAGCTTCTGGTTGGCGGCAGCGACACCGCTACTGTCGGCATGGCCGAGTACCAGCACGGCGGTCTTGGCATCGCCTTCGACAGTCTTGGCCACACGGGTGATAGGGCCCAGGGTCATCGGCAGCAGCATGTTCGGGCGATCGGGGTTGTACGAACTGTCCACCGGGATGGTTACGGCCAGCACGTTGTCACGACGCTCCAGCTCCAGCTTGCTGCCCTTGATCGCCTCACGCAGCTTTGGCTCGTACTCGTCCAGCCAGGCCTGGGTGGCCTTCTGGTCGACCTTCGGCACCACCGGCCCCTTGGCCTGCTTCTCTTCACCGCCGAACGGCCACCACCAACGGCTGGCGTTGTCGGACTTGGCGTCGGCCTTGGCCACATTTTCCGTGACGGCTTGCTTCACTTCCTGCTCGGCAACCTTGTCCGAACCGAAGGGCCACCAGCTCGAGGCGCTGTCCTTCGAGCCGTCCTGGGGGTGACTGGCGCAGCCGGTAACGGCGGTCAGGCACAGGGCGAGTGCTAAGGTTTTGTGTGAAGACATCAGCGATACACCATGAAATAGAAAGAAATTTTGCTTACGCCCTTCAGGCGTTGGCATTGAGGATAGTCAAAGGGCTGGGGCAATACCCGCATTACCCGATCAAAGGCAACTGGCAAGGACGCGTACCAGTTTCTGGGCTCGCGGGTCCATGAGCACATAAGGGCCAAGGGTATTGACCACGAAACCGAAGGCCACATCGTGTTCCGGGTCAGCGAAACCAACCGAGCCGCCGGCGCCTGGGTGGCCGAAGGCGCGGGCCCCGAGGCCGAACGTGGCATTGGCCACGTCTGGCTGGTCGAGCATGCAGCCCAGGCCAAAACGGGTCTGGGTGAGCAGAGTACGATCCTGGCCGAGGCTGTGCTCACGGGTGAGTTCGTCGAGCAGCTCTGATTCGAGCAGGCTACCGTCCAGCAGCCCGGCATAGAAGCCCGCCAGGCTGCGCGCATTGCCATGGCCGTTGGCGGCTGGCTGCTGCATGCGCCGCCACTCCGGCTTGTTGGTACTGGTCAGGATCGCCGGCGGGTTGGTGAAGGCGCGGGTCGACAGGGCCTCGGGCTCGCGCATGGTCACCTGCAGCAGGCGCTGAGCTGCAGCGTCGCCGGCGTTGCCCTTGCCACGGGCGATATGCGCTACGCGATGAAACTCATCGTCCGCCAGGCCGATATGAAAATCCAGCCCCAACGGCCGAGCGGTACGGGCCACGATCGAGTCGCCGGGGCCACGGCCGTCGGCACGGCGGATTAGCTCGCCGATCAGCCAGCCGTAGGTAATGGCGGCATAGCCATGCTCGGTGCCGGGTGTCCACCAGGGCGTTTCGGCAGCCAGCGCATCGACCATGGCCTGCCAGTCATACAGTGCCTCGGCCGGCAGCAGCTCACGAATGGCCGGCAAGCCGGCGCGGTGGCTGAGCAGCTGGCGCAGGGTGATCGCCTGTTTGCCTGCCTGGGCGAACTCGGGCCAGTAGTTGGCCACCGGCGCATCAAGGGCCAGCTTGCCCTCGCCGACCAGTTGCAGGGCGGTGACAGCGGTGAAGGTCTTGGTGCAGGAGAACAGGTTGGCGATGGTATCGCTGTGCCAGGCCTGCTGGCCGTCCTTGTCGGCACTGCCGGCCCACAGGTCGACCACGGTTTCGCCACCAACCTGGATGCACAGCGCGGCGCCACGCTCCTGGGGATCTTCGAACAGCGCGGCAAAGGCTTCGCGCACTGCTTCGAACTTCAGCTCATAGTGACCCTGGATCTGCACCCGCTGTTCTCCGTACGACCAATTCCGAAAATGGTGTGCATTGTTTCAGTAGTTTGGCGTTTTGCAAACTGGCTTGGGCTGGGTGGTCACTGTGGGAGCGGCCTTGTGTCGCGATGGGCTGCGCAGCAGCCCCGGCAATTTATGCAGCGCCGCTGAATTCAGGGGACTGCTTCGCAGTCCTTTCGCGACGCAAGGCCGCTCCCACAAAAAGACCGCGTCGTCCTGGGCTAGGGCGCCGGTTTTTCCAGTTGGACGCGCAGCTGGCTCATTGCCTGCAAGTTGCTCTTACGCACGGCATCGACAAACCCCGGGTAGGGCATATCGGTGATCGCCACCAACCCAAGGTGCCCGTTCTCGCCATCGAGCAGGCGGCCGCTGGCCGGCTGGTCGAGGTACTGGAACCAGTGCGCGCCAACGATCATCGGCTGCGCCAGGGCCGCCTTGAGGAAATTGGCATAGGCCGGGCCGCGGTCTTCTTCGCGCGCCACTTCCACCGGCCCCGGCCAGAATGGCCCGCGATCGCGCGAGCCGAACTGGAACTCGGACACCAGCACCGGCTTGTCCAGCTCGGCCAGACGGGCGAAGTCGTAGCCGTCCTGCGGCTTCAGGGTATAGAAGTTGAAGCTGAGCACATCGCAGAACTCGGCGCAGGCCTTGACCGCCTCTGGCGTGCTGACGGCATAGCGGCCACCCAGCAGCAGGTGATTGGGCGCATGCCATTTCAGCGAGTCGGCAATGGTCTTGAAGTAGGTTTCGGCAAACACTTGCTGGAAATACTGGTAGTCACGCTCGATTTCCGGGTGCTCCGGGTCGGGCAAAGGCGCCTCGAAGCCCGGATCTTCCATCAGTTCCCAGGCAGTCAGCTCGATGCCCCAAGCCTTGGACAGCCCTTCCTGGTTGCGGTACTTGTCGCGCAATTGCTTGAGGAAGGCACGCTTGGCCGGCACATCGGTAGTCAGGCGCAAGGTGCCGTAGGCCAGGCCATAACGCGCCTTGGGGTCGCTACCGGGTGCCGCCCAGGCCAGTTCGTTGTCGGCGAAATAGCCAATCAGCCAAGGGTCGTCACGGTGATCGCGGGCGGCAATGGCCACGGCACGCTCGGTGGCCATGGCAAAACGCGGGTCGAACGGGTCGGGCATCCTGCCCCACCAGTCCATGCCGGTACTGATGCTGGCGTAATCACCCACGATCGACAATGGCAAGGTGTACGGCATGCGTCTGGCCTGGCCGAGGGCCGGCTCGCTCCAGTTGCCAAGCGTATTGAAACCCCAGGCCTGCAGGCGGTCGAGCGCATGCGCCTGCCAGCGGGCGGTATCCAGCGCCAATGGTGGGCAGCTTGCCGGCTGCCCCTCTACCGCGGGCGGGCAGGGTTTGCCATAGGTCCGCTGCAGGTTGGCGGCATAGAAATCGAACCAGCGCCCCTGTTTGAAGTTGCGCCCTTGCGACGAGGGGTTGCCATCGTCGTTGTTGCCATCACCATAGAATGCGGCCAGTGCATCCTCCTCACCCGGCAACCCCTTGAACATCCCCTCACGCCCGGCGACGTAGGTACGCCCGCCATCCGCGGCGACGGCATTCACCCCCAGGGAATAGAACGGATGCCCCTCGGGCGTTACCAGGTACCAGCGGCCGTCACGCTTTTCGGTGCGGAAGAAGCCTTTGGCCTCGAACGCCGGCCCGGCCAGCAGGCCGCCGTACGCGTCCAGCTGCTGCTTGCCACGCTCTGCCAGCCAGCCTTTGAGCTGTTGCTGCTCGCGTACATCGGCCGCCTTGAGCTGCTCGTCATTGGTAACCTTTTCTGGCCAATGGCCGCGGGTGGACTGGCCATAGGCATCGATCAGCTCCTGGTAGGCCGCCTTGTATGCCTGGTCGTCATCCTGGATGCCCACCCGCTCGATCAGCAGGTTCTGCGCCACCTTGGGGTTGGGGATACTCAGGCTGACCGACGTCACCTGCTTGAGGTCGACCGCACCGGCGCTGCTGGTCAGCAGCAGGCGCTGGCCGCCATGGTTCCAGGGCATGGGCGGGCCGGCGCGCATGCCTTGGCTCAACGGCGAACTGGCCGTCAGCGGTACCATCACGGTTTGTGCAGGACCGGCCGGAAGGTCGATGCGGCTGGTCAACGTGCGCCCATCACTGCCCTGCACCACCACGTCCACGGTCAGCGCCCAATCCATCGCGCTTTGCAGGCGCAAGGTCAGGAACTGACCGCCGGACCAGTCCCACACACCGCTTTGCGGACTCAGGCGCAGGGTCGGCCGCAGGGCCGGGTTGAACACCACGCGCCGCAACACTTCTCCTTCGGCCGTCTGCTCCGCGTTGTACTGCGGCATGCCGGCATCCTCGGTCGCCACATTGACCACCGAGGCCGGGCGCACGAAGCTGAAAAGCGTCTGCTGCCCAGCCAGCAACGGCGAGCTGAACAACAGGGCAAAAACGGCAGGCAGGGTACGGCGGACCATAAGGCTGGGGCTCTCCTTCAGGGCCCTCATGGCCCACGACTGAGTAATGGACAACGCGCCGGAGCAAGTGTGCTCCGGCGGTCAGGAAATCTCCCGCCGGAACGGCGGCAGCGCATTGAGAATAGCCTTGCCGTAGCGCTGGGTGACCAGGCGCCGGTCAAGCAAGGTGATAACACCGCGGTCCTGTTCGGTTCGCAGCAGGCGGCCGCAGGCCTGGATCAGCCGCAGCGAGGCATCGGGCACGGCAATTTCCATGAACGGGTTGCCGCCGCGAGCTTCGATCCACTCGGCCAACGCCGCTTCGACCGGGTCATCAGGCACGGCAAAGGGAATCTTGGCGATCACCACGTGCTCGCAGTAGGCACCCGGCAGGTCGACACCCTCGGCAAAGCTGGCCAGGCCGAACAACACGCTGTGCTGGCCGTCGTCGACCCGTGCCTTGTGCTTGTTCAGGGTTTCCTGCTTGGACAGGTTGCCTTGGATCAGCACTAGCTTGCGCCAGTCACGGTCCAGGCCATCGAACACGTCCTGCATCTGCTTGCGCGAGGAGAACAGCACCAGCGCGCCACGGGCATCTTCGACGATGTTCGGCAGTTCGCGGATGATCGCTGCGGTATGCGCCGCCGCATCGCGCGGGTCGGCCTTTAGGTCGGGGACCCGCAGCAGGCCGGCATCGCCATGCACGAACGGGCTGGGCACCACGCAAGTGACCGCGTCACGGGGCAACCCCGAGCGCATGCGGAAGCGGTCGAACTTGCCCAGCGCAGTCAGCGTCGCCGAGGTCACCAGTGCGCCATGTGCCACGCTCCACAGGCTGCGGCGAAGCATTTCGGCGGCCAGAATGGGGCTGGCATTGACTTCGATGTCGAACAGCGCACCGCTCTCGGCCAGGGTCAGCCAACGGGCCATGGGTGGGCTGTCTTCCGGATCTTCGGCGGTAAAGGCCGTCCACAGTTCCCAGTTGCCCTGGGCACGGGTGACCAGGCTACCGAACAGCGGATACCACTCCTCGGCCTGGTGGCTGGCGATGCCGATGTTGACCTCACCGTCCATGCCTTCCTTGAGCAGGTCGGCCAAGCGGGTGAACAGGTCGTTGAGGCGGGCAAAGCCTTTTTTCAGCTCGATGCCCACTTCGCGAATCTGCTCCGGCACCACGCCGCCTTCGAAGCGGTAGCGCGGGCGCTCACGGCCTTCGTTGTCCTCGCTGGGGCGGAAGTCGGCAACCTGCTCGCACAGGGTGAACATGAACTGCTGCTGGGTGCGCACTTCCCGCGCAAGCTCCGGCACCTGCTCGATGTACTTGCCCAGGTCACCGGGCAGCGGGTGCTGGGCCAGCAGCTTGGTCAGGTTCTTGGCGGTCTGCTCCAACCAGTCGGCAGTGGAGCGCAGGCGCGAATAGTGGGCGAAATGGCCGATGGCCTTGTCCGGCAGGTGGTGGCCTTCGTCGAACACGTACATGGTGTCGCGCGGGTCGGGCAATACCGCGCCGCCGCCCAGGGCCAGGTCGGCCAGCACCATATCGTGGTTGGTGACGATCACGTCGACCTTGCCCATGCCTTCGCGGGCCTTGTAGAACACGCACTGCTGGAAGTTCGGGCAATGACGGCCGGTACACTGGCTGTGGTCGGTGGTCAGGCGCGCCCAGTCCTGGTCTTCCAAGGCTTCGGGCCAGCTGTCGCGGTCACCGTCCCAGCGGTTGCCGGCAAGCTTCTCGATCATGCTGTTGAACAGCTTCTGGCTGCGCTCGTCGACTTCGATGTGGAAGCCTTCTTCCTCGAACAGCTGGGCGGTGGCCGACTGGGCGTGGCCCTCCTGCAGCAGGATGTCGAGCTTGGACAGGCACAGGTAGCGGCCACGGCCCTTGGCCAGGGCGAAGCTGAAGTTCAGCCCGCTGCTGCGCATCAGGTCGGGCAGGTCCTTGAAGACGATCTGCTCCTGCAGCGCCACGGTGGCGGTGGCGATCACCAAACGCTTGCCGGCGGCCTTGGCGGCCGGAATGGCAGCCAGGCTGTAGGCCACCGTCTTGCCGGTACCGGTGCCCGCCTCCACTGCCACCACGGCAGGCTCGCCGGCACGGCGGCCTTCTTCGTCGCAGGCGATGTCGCCGAGCACCTTGGCCACTTCGGCGATCATCAGGCGCTGGCCATAGCGCGGCTTGAGGCTCTTGGCTTCGAGAAAACGCGTATAGGCGCCCTGGATGGTGGCTTTGAGTTCGTTGCTGATCATGGTCTGCAGGCGCCCGGAGGGCTGGATATATTTTCAGTGTTTCGCATGGGGCGGCTATCATACCCCGCTATTGCCCTTTATGCCGCATGGAGATCCGGATGCTTGCCTTTGCCCTGCCCTACACACTGCATGTCCTGGCCGCCCTGGTGTGGGTCGGCGGCATGTTCTTCGCCTGGCTGGTGCTGCGCCCGGCAACGGTTGCAGCCCTTGAAGGGCCTGCCCGGCTGCGCTTGTGGGTGGAAGTTTTCCGACGCTTCTTCGGTTGGGTCTGGCTGGCCGTGGCGATTTTGGCGATAAGTGGTATCGGCATGTTGCACATGCGCTTCAGCGGCTTCGAGACTGCACCGAAATATGTGCAGGTGATGATCGGTGGGGGCATCGCCATGTTTGCCCTGTTCATGCGCATCCAGGCGCTGCTGCTGCCGGAGTTGAGGGCGGCAGTGCAGGCCGAGGACTGGCCGGCAGGTGCGGCAGTGCTGGGACGGATTCGGCGGATGGTGGGGATCAACCTGCTGCTCGGTCTGGCGGTGGTAGCCGTGGCCAGTTCGCGGTTGATGCTCTGATATTGCCTGCACCGGCCCTATCGCCGGCAAGCCAGCTCCCAAAGGTACTGCACATGGCTTGCAGCCGATGCGGTCGCAGTGGGAGTTGGCTTGCCGGCGATAGGGCCAGTACAGGTTTTCACAAGCGCTGCAGAATCAGCTCACCTGCAGCGCCGGCCAACCCAGGTTGGCCCGGCTGCCCCGGCCGGCCGTTGGCGCCGGCGTCTGTGCGGTACACCAGGCAACCCTTGCTAGCCCCGCCCTTGCCGGCCTTGCCAGCAGCCCCGGCTTTGCCCGGTGCGCCGCCGTCCAGGCGCACCACGATGCGTTCCTGCGGGAAGCCCTGCGGCACGCTCAGGCGGATGCGCCCACCCGGCGCGCCATCGTGCCCGTTGCCGCCGTCATCGCCGTTGGCACCGCGGCTGGCCTGGCCCCAGGTGCAGCCACCGGCCTGGCCGTTGGCGCCATCCAGCCCCACGTACCCCGGCGCACCGGCACCGCCACGGGCATCGATAGCCAGGCGCTCGGCATCCACTTCAGCCAGTTTCAGGTCCAGGCTGCGGCCTGACCGGGCTCCCCGCTGGTAAGTGCCCGCCGCTCCCGGCGCACTGAATTCACTACCCTCACCCAGCCGCGCGCTGCGCGCCTCGATCAGCAACGGGCTATCGGAAGGTGCAATGGCGATACGCGCATCGCGCCCCAGCTCCAGCTGGTCGACCTTCAATTCCGCGAGCGTGGCAGGCAGCAGCAGGGTTGCGGCATCAGCGACACGCAACTGTGCCAGGTGCACGCTGGCCGACTTGTCGGGCAGGCGCAGCATGGAATTGGCAGCAACCTCCAGGCTTTCGGCCTGGGCCAGGGGAGCGGCCAACATGGCCAATAACATCAGATTACGCATTTCGCGGCGCCTCCTGCACACGGGGGATGGACATGACATGGAAGATACCCGTCAACAGGATCTGCAAACGATCGAACCAGCGGTGGCTGCGGCCGCGCAAGCTGCCATTGAAGAACAGCACTTCAAGCAGGTGCAGGCCCAGCAAAGTGATGCCGGCGGCGTTGATCAGCAGGTTGAAGGGCAAGGGTTGTGGCATGAACTGATTGAACAGCACCACCCCCCAGAAAGCGACAGTCAGGACCTTGCCCAAGCCCAGGATGAACTTCATATCCCGCCCCCATGGATTGTTGTTATGTCGAGACGGCCCGTTCGAGCGGGCCGTGCGACCAACATTAACTGCAATGCCCGGACAGGCGCCAGCACCACTCAGTTGAGGTGCAGTTCCACCCGTCGGTTGCGGGCACGGCCCTCCTCGCTTTCGTTGTCGGTGAGCGGCTCACTCTCGCCGCGCCCCTGGCTGGTGACCTTGCCCGCCTCCAGCCCCTGGCCGATCAGGTAAACGGCCACGCTGCTGGCGCGGCGTTCGGAAAGTGCCTGGTTGTAGCTGTCGGAGCCGACGTTATCGGTATGCCCGATCACGCTTACCTTGGCCACCGTCGGTGAATCGAGTTTTGCCACCAGGCCTTGCAGGCGCTGCTGGGCCGCAGGGGTCAGCTCGGCGGAATCGAAGGCGAACATCACCGCGCCGTTGTCATCCAGGATGATCACCTCCGGCGAGGGTTCAGGTTCAGTGGCAGGCGGCGATGCGGGGTACACCTTCAACGGGCAACCCATGTGGTCGACCGCAGTGTTGGCGGGGGTATCGGGGCAACGATCGCGGCGGTCGAAAATGCCGTCGCCATCTTCGTCGCCATCCTGGGCGTAACAGATCAGGCCCCCGGCGATGGCGCCAAGGGCACCGCCGCCAGCCGCCCAACTCGAACTTTCGATGGCGCCAAGGCCACCACCGACCAGGCCGCCGAGCAGGCTGCAGATGGGCCAGGTCCTCTGGTTGAGCGGCGCGCTGCCATCACTGTGGGTGGCGCAGCCCGCTAGCAGGCTGGCAGCCACCAACAGCGGCAGCGCCGCCTTCGACGTCACACTCATGCTGAATGCTCCTGTGTCATTGGCCACGGACGGCTGACCGCCGTGAAGACGCGCCCGTACCACTGCTCAAGGCACGGGCGCACGCCGATCTACCGCTGGATCTTGATCTCGGTACGGCGGTTCATGGCACGCCCCTCGGCCGTGGCGTTGTCTGCCACCGGCTGGGTTTCACCAGCACCGACCACCGACACGAAGCTGCTGCGCGGCACACCGCTCTCGACCAGGTAATCGGTCACCGAGTGGGCACGGCGCTCGGACAGTTTCTGGTTGTAGCTGTCGGAGCCGACGCTGTCGGTATGGCCGCTGACGCTCAGGCGGGCGGACGGCGCCTCCTGTTTCAGGCGCGTGGCGATGGTGTTGAGGCGCTCCTTGTCGCTGGCGGTCAGGCGCGCAGAGTCGAACTCGAAGTGCACATCGCGGATGACGATGACTTCTTCCTTCTGCACCACCACTTCCTCGACCACCGCGGCCGGCTCCGGCGGGCAGCCGTTGGCATCGACCTGCACACCGCGCGGGGTGCCTGGGCACTTGTCACGGCTGTCCGGCACGCCGTCGCCATCCTCGTCGCCATCGCCATGGGCCCAGCAATAGCCCGCCGCCAGGCCACCGCCCAGCAACGCGCCCCAACCAGCCCAGCTGGAGCTCTCGATGGCGCCCAGGGCAGCGCCGCTTACACCCCCGACGGCGGCACATTTCGGCCAGTCGGTCTTTTGCAAACCTGCACAACCAGTCAACACACTGGTGAGCAGAACCAGGGGTATCGCTGTGCGTACTATGCTCATTTCATTGCTTCTCCTAGGGGGAATCGGCATAAGGCCGATTTCAGGGAGTAAAGACCGAGCATCTGATCCCTGCCACCAATAAGCCACGACACAGTCACATGCCTCTTTGCCCGCACGCTGCGGCCCGCTAGTCTTGGACGACTTCAACGAGGATTGGCAATGACCGACGGTTTTTCCCAGCGCACCCCGCAGCAGGCCCTGGCGGCCCTGCTCGAGCGCTTCACCCCGCAACGCCTGCTGCTGGTGGGCACGCGCTTCCCGGCGCTGGACGCCTTCGCCCAGGCGCACCCACAGGTAACCATCGCCATGTCCGCCCCAGGCCCGCTGCCGGCCGAACTGGCAGCCCAGCGCTTTGACCTGGCGGTACTGGTGGACTGCCTGGAGCACCTGCCAAAACGCACCGGCCTGGAATTGCTCGGTGGCATTCGCAACCTCAATGCCAGCCGGGTCGCGGTGCTGGCCGACCTGGCCGCCTGTGGCTGGCAGGACACCGATTTCTTTGCCCTTGCCCTGTCGGCCAGCGAGAAATTCCACCGTGACCAGCAGGTATTGAGCCTGTTCACCTATGATTTACATGACTACAAGCAGGTACCGGACTGGCTGAATGCCAAGTTCTGGGCCAACCCTGAAAACTTCGGCAAGTACTGGTGGTGATGATGAGTGTCTCGGTCTGCCCTTGTGGCAGTGGCAACCTGCTCGACGCCTGCTGCGGGCATTACCACGCCGGCACCCCGGCGCCCGATGCCCAGGCGCTGATGCGCTCACGCTACAGTGCCTACGTGCTGGGCCTGGTCGACTACCTCGTGGCCACCACCCTGCCGGCCCAGCAAGCCGGCCTGGACCGTGCCGCCATGGCCGCCTGGAGCGCCCAGAGCACCTGGCTGGGCCTGGAGGTGGAAAGCGCTGAGGTGCTGGGCGGCCAGCCGGAGCACGGTTTTGTCACCTTCACTGCACGCTGGCACGACCAGGAGGGTGACCATCAGCACCGCGAGCGCTCGGCATTCGTCCAGCACGCCGGGCGCTGGTACTTCATCGACCCCACGGTCGGGCTCAAGGCCGGGCGCAACGACCCTTGCCCCTGCGCCAGCGGCCAGAAGTTCAAGAAATGCTGCGCCAGTTACGTGGGTAGCTGACCATGATCGCCCGCACCCGCCCGCTGCTACTCGCCACCCTGATGGCATGGTTTGCACTGCTCGCGGGCTGCGCCAGCTGGGGCGGTGACGACTGGCGCGAACCCGAGGTGCACCTGGTCGAGGTGGAGACGGTCAAGGCAAGGTTGCTGGAGCAGGAGTTCGTGCTGCATCTGCGAATCGACAACCCCAATGACAGCCGCCTGTTCATCCGCAACCTGTCGTATGCCATACGCCTCAACGACCTGTTGCTGGTGCAGGATGAAACCAGCGTGTGGCGCAGTGTCGGCGGGCATGCCCGGCGTACTTTCAAGATCACCGCACGGACCAACCTGTGGCAGCACCTGAAACCGCTGGCCAAGCTGCTGAAAAGCGAACAACCACTGCATTACAGCCTGCAGGGCGAGCTGGCGACCGGGTTGCTCATCCATCGGGACCTGCACTTGTCGCGCAGTGGTGAGATAATCCCCGGCGATTACAAACCGGAGTGACCCTGCAATGTCCCAGCAACCCCACGTTCATGGCCCTGACTGCAACCACGATCATGATCACCACCACGATCATGGCCATGTACACGGCCCGCACTGCAACCACGGCCACCAGGAGCCGGTACGCAACGCCCTGAAGGACGTTGGCCGTAACGACCCGTGCCCGTGCGGCAGCCAGAAGAAGTTCAAGAAGTGCCACGGCGCCTGACCTGAACAGCACTCGCGCGTCCCTGCTGCGGGCCGCGCAGAGGGTAGCCGGGGTCTAACTGGCCCTGGCAGGCCCTGAAACCTTGCGCTGCAGCAACCCTGCGGTGGCCATGAGCAGCACGATGCATAGGGCCATGCAAATGGCATTGGTGCCATCCCAGCCGACCGTACCCAGCAACAGCGATGGGCTGAATGCACCAACGGTCGCGAACACCGCAATGGCCAGATCGTTCTTCCCTTGCATCTGCATCGCTGCCGGGCTGTTTTGCAGCGTCTGCGCCAACAGCGCCCCACCGCCCACGTAGGTCAGGTTCCAACCCAGGCCCAAGGCTATTAGTGACAAGGTCATCATCGCGTAGCTGTGCGACCACATGTTCATGGCCGTGCAACCGATCAGCAGGCACAGGCCAAGACAGATGGTGGCCCTGATGCCGAGCTTTTGGATGATGGCGCCGGTGAAGAACGACGGCGCAAACATGGCAATCACATGCCATTGAATCGCCAGGCGAACGTCGGAAAAGTCCTCATGCATGTGTTTCATGTGCATGGACGCCTGGATCATCAGCAAATTCATGATCCCGTAACCCAGCGCGGCCACGGCCATGGCCACGGCAACCACCGGGCTCAGCGGCTCGGCGGTCGTGCCAGCCGGTTTCGCTGCACGGTCGTTACTGGCGGTGCCGGTATCGCCGGGCAGGCAGGCCGCTGTCAGCAACGACATCACCGCCAGGCCGACAAAAGCGGCGTAGCACAGCGAAAACAGCGGATACCCACCAACGTCCCTCAGCCACTCGGTGAGCGCCGGCCCGACCATGGCAGCGATCACCCCACCAGCCACCACCAGGGAAAGCGCCTTGGGCTTCAGGTTCTGGGCCAGATTGTCGGTGGCCGCGAAGCGATTGAAGTTGGCAAACGCAATGTAGATGCCCAATGCCGAATGGCTGATCACCAGCGTCGGGAAGTGCTGGTACTGCACCGCCAGGTAACCACTGATGCCAGACACCGCCAAAGGGACCGAGCCCAACATGAAGGCGCGCTTGCGGCCAATGCGGCTCATCAGCCTGGAGACCGGATAGGTAGCCAGCATCAGGCAGAGGAACTGGAACCCATAGGGCACAGTGGACCATGTGGCGGCAGGCGCCAGCGCCGCCCCGACAATGGCCGCCATGGTCACGGACATGACCGCAGTCGTCAGGTTGATCGATTGCGCGGTGAAATACAGGTACGTGCGCCGTGGAAGGGGGCTCGACATGGCGTGTGCTCACGGTTGGTGGACGGGTGGAATTCGGCATTGGAAAGATGCCGACAGGTGCATGGTGGCACCTGCCGCGCCCTGAAGCTCGAACAGTCGACGCGCTTTCCGGTTAACTGTTAGGCTGTTTTTTCTAACAGCTGCTGGACCCGCCATGCGCCCGCACAGCCTTCATGACCAGTTGAAACAGCGCCTCGAAGCCGGCGAATGGCTGCCTGGCCAGCGCATGCCGTCCATCCGCAAGCTGACGGCGGCGGTTGGCTGCAGCTACCACGATGTCGTCTCCAGCTATGCCCGATTGGTAAGCGAAGGTGTGTTGACCGCCATTCCTGGCCGCGGCTACTTCGTCGCCAGCCACACACGGCAAACCGGCACAGTGGATACGCCCGCAGGCATGGCCGACGACCCGCTGTTCAAGTTGCTGCAGGGGGGCCAGCACTACACTAAACTGGGCAGCGGCTGGCTGCCACCCGCCTGGCGAGACACCGAGCTGCTGGCCAGGGCAATTCGGCGTACGGCACGCCTGGAGCAGAGTTCGCTGGCAGAATATGGCGACATCCAGGGCTACCTGCCCATGCGCAAGCAGTTGTGCGTGCACCTGAAACGCCTGACCCGTGTCGATGCCCGGCCAAGTCAGTTGCTGACTACGCTGGGCGCCACACAAGCGCTGGACCTGGTGGCGCGGTTGTTGATCAAGCCAGGCGATCACGTGTTCGTCGACGAGCCCGGCAATGGCAACCTGATCAAACTGATCCAGTTGGCCGGCGGCCATGTGGTCGGGGTGCGCCGAACCCAGGACGGACCGAGCGTGGAAGACATGAAGGAGCACCTGGCCAGGCACAAGGTCAAGGCATTCTTCTGCAACAGCACCTTCCACAACCCGACCGGCGGCAACATCAGCCCGCGCAATGCCTTCAGCGTCCTGCGCCTGGCGGTGGAACACGACTTCTTCGTGGTCGAGGACGATGTCTACGGCGACTTCAGCCCGGGTGTGCGCCAGACCTTTGCCGAACTGGACGACCTTGAGCGGGTCATCTACATCGGCAGCTTCTCGAAATGCCTGTCCGCCTCATTGCGCGTGGGCTACATCGCCTGCTCGGCAGAGCTGATGGAGCCGCTGACACGCCTGAAGCTGCTGACCTGCGTGGCGGTACCGGCGTTTTGCGAGCGCTTCGTCAACACCATTTTGTCCGATGGCACCTATGCCCGGCACATGCAAGACCTGCAGCAGCGCCTGATCCGGCAGCAGGCGCAGACCCAGCAGTTGTTGCGGGCGCGTGGCTGGCAATTCGACATAACGCCCCAAGGTGGCATGTTCCTGTGGGTCTACCACCCCGAACTGGCCGACCTGAAGCCCTTCATGCATCGCCTGGAACAGCACAAGGTGCTATTGATGCCAGGCTCTGCCTTCGCCGTCAGCCGTGACTATCAACGCCTTGCTCGCATCAATTGCACGCACTTTTCCGACGCCGTGGCCGAACATTTCAAGGTTTGAGTCGGCACTGGCAAATAAAGCGCCCAGGGACCTTGCACGGCGCCTGCGCGCTCACTACCTTAACGCCTTTCGAAACCCGCCACGCCTTGCAGGAGCCCTTGTCATGGCCGCCCCCGCCTTTCCTCCATTCCGCCCGCGGTTCGCAACCGCTGCCACGCTGCTCGGCATGCTCGTGCTGGCCGGCTGCCAGACGGGCGGCTACCAGGACAGCGTGCCGCCGACCAGCGGTGTGCAGCCACTCAAGGGCCTGGCGCAGAACGTCTCGGTACGTCGCAACGCAATGGGCGCACCACTGATCGAAAGCAGCAGCTTCCATGACGCCCTGTTCAGCCTGGGCTATGTGCATGCCGGCGACCGCATCGAGCAGATGGTCGCCATGCGCCTGCTGGCCCAGGGCCGCCTGGCAGAACTGGCCGGCAGCGACGCGCTGGACATCGACCGTTTGATGCGCGCGGCCAACCTCAAGCAGAGCGCCACCCAGCAGTACGCCGACGCCTCGCCACGGCTCAAGCGCTTCTTCGAAGTGTATGCACGCGGGGTCAACGCCTACCTGTTCCGCTACCGCGACAAGCTGCCCGCCGGCCTGGCCAGCAGTGGCTACCGCCCCGAATACTGGAAGCCCGAAGACTCGGCACTGATCTTCAGCCTGTATGCGTTCAGCCAGTCAGTGAACCTGCAGGAAGAACTGAGCGCCCTGACCCTGGCGCAGAAAGCCGGTAGCGACAAGCTGGCCTGGCTGCTGCCCGGAGCCCCGGACGAGCCGTTGGCCGAAGCCGAAGTGGACAAGCTCAAGGGCCTGAACCTGGCCAGCCAGTTGCCGGGGCTGCCAGCCCTGGCAGCCGCCAGCCAGAAGCTGGCCGACCTTGACCTACTGGGGAGCCCGGGCTCGGCCAACCTGGCCCTGGCGCCGCAGCGCAGCCGCAGCGGCAAGAGCCTGCTGGCCAGCGACAGCCGAGCCGCCTGGGCCCTGAGCCCGGTACAGATCCACACCGGCAAGTACCAGGTCGCCGGCCTGTCGTTGCCCGGCCTGCCGATCGTGCTGGCCGGCTACAACGGCAAGCTGGCCTGGAGCAGCAGCGCGGTCATGGCCGACAACCAGGACCTGTACCTGGAGCAACTGCGCCACCAGGGCAGCCAGCTGAGCTACCTGGCCGACGGCAAATGGCTGCCGGCCCGCGCCCGTAGCGAAACCTTCTTCGTCCGCGGCCAGCGCCCGCTGCGCGAGGTGTTGTACGACACCCGCCACGGCACCCTGCTGGCCCAGCCAGGCAATGCCAGCCTGGGCCTGGCGCTGAACCTGCCACAGTTCAAGGGCGACCGCAGCCTGGATGCGCTGTTCGACCTGACCCGTGCCAAGAGCGTGGAGCGTGCCTTCGACAGCACCCGTGAAGTGACCGCCGCCGCCCTCAACTTCGTCTTCGCCGAACCTGAGCACATCGGCTGGCAAGTCAGTGGCCGCTACCCCAACCGTCGCGAAGGCCAGGGCCTGCTGCCGTCGCCGGGCTGGGACGGGCGCTACGACTGGGACGGCTATGCCGACCCGATGCTGCACCCTTACGACCAGGACCCACCCGCGGGCTGGATCGGCCACGCCAACCAGCGCAGCCTGCCGCGTGGCTATGGCATGCAGCTGTCCAGCACCTGGTACTACCCCGAGCGCGCCGAGCGCCTGGCCCAGCTGGCCGGCAATGGCCGCCACGACAGCCGCAGCCTGATGGCCCTGCAGAACGACCAGACCACCCTGCTGGCCGACAAGCTCAAGCAGATGTTCGACGCCCCGGGCATGGCCCAGCCGCTCAAGCAGGCGATCGACGCCCTGCCCGCCGCACAGCGCGACAATGCCCGCGACGCGCTGGCCCGGCTCAAGGCCTTCGATGGCCGCCTGAGCCCGGTGTCGGCCGATGCCGCACTGTACGAACTGTTCCTCCAGGAAGTGGCCCGGCAAACCTTCCTCGACGACCTGGGCCCGGAATCCGGCCCGGCCTGGCAGGCTTTCGTCAGCAATGCGCGGTTGTCGTTCTCGGCGCAGGCTGACCACCTGCTGGGCCGCGACGACAGCCCGTTCTGGGATGACCGCAGCACCCCGCAGAAAGAAGACAAGCCGGCCATTCTCGCCCGCAGCCTGGCGGGCGCGGTGGATGCCGGCATCGCGCAACTGGGCGCCGACCGCCGCGCCTGGCAGTGGGGCAAGCTGCACCAGTACCGCTGGCCTGCACCGGCCTACCATGGCCTGGGCGATGCCCTCGGTCGCCCGCCGCTGGCTGCCGGTGGCGACTTCACTACCCTGGCCCTGACGCCATATGCCTGGGGCAGCGAATTCGACACCCGCCTGCCGGCCTCGGCACGGATGATCGTCGACTTCGGCCAGGCCGAGCCGTTGCAGGTGCTGACCAGCAGCGGGCAGTCCGGCAACCCGGCCAGCACGCATTACAGCGATGGGCTGGATGCCTGGTTCCAAGGGCGCTTCATGAGCCTGCCACTGCAGCAGCAGAACTTCGGGCGAGCTTATGGCAACCAGCGTTTGACGTTGGTGCCTGGGAAATAAACAATGGCGCCTTTGTTGGGGCCACTTTGAGCCCCAACCATCTCCAGTCGAACTTCCCGCATCTACCATGGTTCCTAACTGGTAACTCCAAGCCAGCGCCCATGCCATGGACCTCGTCATCGCCCGCCCCGAAGGCCTGTACTGTCCGCCCGGTGATTTCTACATCGACCCCTGGCGACCAGTGGAGCGTGCCGTCATCACCCACGGCCACGGCGACCATGCCCGCGTCGGCAACCGCCATTACCTCACCGCCGCCCCAGGCGCCGGCATCCTGCGCAGCCGCCTGGGCCAGGACATCGACCTGCAAACCCTGCCGTACGGCGAACGCCTGCTGCACCATGGCGTAACCCTGAGCCTGCACCCAGCCGGGCATGTACTGGGCTCGGCGCAAGTGCGCCTGGAGTACCAGGGCGAGGTCTGGGTCGCCTCCGGCGACTACAAAGTGGAGCCCGACGGCACCTGCACGCCGTTCGAACCGGTGCGCTGCCACACGTTCATCACCGAATCGACCTTCGGCCTGCCCATCTACCGTTGGCCCAGCCAGGGCGAGATCTTCACCGGCATCAATACCTGGTGGCGCGCCAATTGCGAACAGGGCAAAGCCAGCGTGCTGTTCTGCTATGCCTTCGGCAAGGCCCAGCGAATCCTCCATGGGCTGGACGCCAACATTGGCCCAGTCCTCGTGCATGGCGCTGTCGAACCGCTCAACCGGGTTTACCGGGACGCTGGCGTCTACCTTCCGCAAACGCGCTATGTCGGCGATATCCCTCGCAACGACCCGCTGCTGCGCCAGGCTCTGGTCCTGGCACCGCCTTCGGCGGGTGGCAGCAGCTGGATGCGCCGTTTCGGTGACTACAGCGATGCCTTTGCCAGTGGCTGGATGCTGTTGCGCGGCACCCGCCGCCGGCGCGGGGTAGACCGAGGCTTCGTGCTCTCGGACCATGCCGATTGGCCGGGGTTGCTCTGGGCCATCGGCCAGACTGGCGCAGAACGCGTGATGGTCACCCATGGCTCGGTCAATGTGCTGGTGCGCTACCTCATCGAACAGGGCCTCGATGCCCGCGCCTTCGTGACCGAGTACGGCGAGGAAGATGACGTGGTAGCCGCGGAGCCAGACGCATGAAAGCATTCGCCGAGCTGTACCTGAGGCTGGATGCGACTACCTCCAGCACTGCAAAGCTCACGGCGCTACGCGAATATTTCAGCACCGCCCCGGCTGGGGATGCCGCCTGGGCGGTGTACTTCCTGGCAGGTGGCCGCCCTCGCCAACTGGTGCCTACACGCGTGCTGCGGGAGCTGGCCGGCAGGTTGGCGGGGCTGCCTGACTGGCTTTTCGAGGAGTGCTACCAGGCCGTTGGCGACCTGGCCGAAACCATTTCCCTGCTGGTTCCGGAAAGCCACCACCCCGGCGGCGACGGCCTCGCCCGCTGGGTCGAAGCCCATCTGCTGCCATTGCGCGGCCTGCCAGTCGAGGAGATCCAGCAACGCCTGCCGCCTCTTTGGGCCCAGCTGGACCGCCCCAGCCTGATGCTTTGCCTGAAACTCATCACTGGCAGCTTTCGCGTGGGCGTATCGAAGCTGTTGGTCACTCGCGCCCTCGCGCAACTGGCCGGGCTGGATGCCAAACGCGTGGCCCAGCGCCTGGTTGGCTACACCGACATCAGCCACCGCCCGACGGCAGCCAGCTATCAACGGCTGATAGCCCCGGAATCAGACGATGAACATAGCTTGCGTGGCGGCCAGCCCTACCCGTTTTTCCTGGCCCACCCCCTGCAGGTATCAACCGAACAGCTAGATACACTGCTCGGGCCGCCGAGCGAATGGCAAATCGAGTGGAAATGGGACGGCATTCGTGCCCAGGTGGTCAAGCGCGAAGGCCAGCTGTGGGTCTGGTCGCGCGGTGAGGAACTGGTCACCGAACGCTTCCCCGAATTGCACAGCCTGGCGCAGACGCTACCCGACGGTGTCGTGCTCGATGGCGAGATCCTGGTTTGGAAACCTGGTGGCTCAGCGGCTGAGCTGGCTGTGCAGCCATTTGCCCTGTTGCAGCAGCGCCTGGGACGCAATACCTTGGGCAAGAAGCTGCTGAGCAACGCACCGGTCGTGCTGCAGGCCTACGACCTTCTGGAATGGCAAGGCGAGGACTGGCGCAGCCGGCCGCAGCATGCACGCCGCCAGCAGCTGGAGCAGGTACTTGAGCAGCACCCATTGGCCCCGGTATTGCTCTCGCCTCTGCTCGAAGGCCAGGACTGGACCGACCTTGCCCGCCAGCGCGAACAGTCCCGCAGCCTGGGGGTGGAAGGGCTGATGCTGAAACAGCGAGAGGCGTTGTATGGCGTGGGGCGCACCAAGGACATGGGCACCTGGTGGAAGTGGAAGATCGACCCGTTCAGCGTCGATGCCGTGCTGATCTATGCTCAGCGCGGCCACGGCCGGCGGGCCAGCTTGTACAGCGACTACACCTTCGCCGTGTGGGACGCGCCAGCCGGTACGCCGGGTCGGGCACTGGTCCCCTTTGCCAAGGCCTATTCAGGGCTCAGTGACGAAGAAATGCGCAAGGTCGACGCCATCATCCGCAAGACCACCGTTGAAACCTTCGGGCCGGTGCGCAGCGTGACGCCGACGCTGGTGTTCGAGTTGGGCTTCGAGGGCATCGCCCTGTCCAGGAGGCACAAGAGCGGCATCGCCGTGCGCTTTCCGCGGATGCTGCGCTGGCGGCTGGACAAGCCAGTGGAAGAAGCGGATGACCTGGCTACATTGCAGGCGCTGCTGGCCTGAAACAATTTCTGGACCGTGCTGGCTTCTTCGCGGGTAAACCCGCTCCCACAGGTCATGCACAAAAGCTGAGTTTTGTGCGATCCCTGTGGGAGCGGGTTTACCCGCGAAGAAGCCAGCGCGGTGGCCAGGAGGGCACCGATGCAGGCGCAAGGCCAAAAACTGTGCTTCTATCTGTGTGCCGCCCCGTGTCGCAGACCGTTTTCGCCACGCACCCAGGACCACCATGCACCATTCAACTCACGACCTGCTCTCGCCCGTTCCGGGCATCACCCGCCAGTTGCACAGCTTCCACTTCGGACCTCGCGGTGGCGGCAAAGTCTATATCCAGGCCTCGCTGCATGCCGACGAGCTGCCCGGCATGCTGGTGGCCTGGCACCTCAAGCGCCGCCTGGGTGAACTGGAACAGCAAGGCCGCCTGCAGCGCGAGATCATCCTGGTGCCGGTGGCCAACCCGGTCGGCCTGGAACAGGTGCTGCTGGACGCGCCGCTGGGGCGTTTCGAACTGCAAAGCGGCGAGAACTTCAACCGTAACTTCGTCGATCTTTCCGACAGCATCGGCGACCAGATCGAAGAACACCTGACCGAAGACCCGGCACACAACCTCGCGCTGATCCGCGAATACCTGCGGCGGGGGCTGGACGCACACCCGGCGCGCACACCGCTGCAGGCCCAACGCCTGATATTGCAGCGCCTTGCCTGCGATGCCGACATGGTGCTGGACCTGCACTGCGACTTCGAGGCGGTCGAGCACCTGTACACCACGCCAGACGCCTGGCCGCAGATCGAACCTCTGGCCCGCTACCTGGGTGCCCAAGCCAGCCTGCTTGCCACCGACTCTGGCGGGCAGTCGTTCGATGAATGCTTCAGCCTGGTCTGGTGGCAGTTGCAGCAACGCTTCGGCAAACGGTTCCCGATTCCGCTGGGCTGCTGCTCGGTCACCGTCGAGCTGCGCGGCCAGGCCGATGTCAGCCACGACCTGGCCAGCAAGGACTGCCAGGCGATCCTCGACTTCCTTACCCATGCGGGGGTCATCGAAGGCGCAAGCCCGGCCCTGCCCGCCTTGCGCTGCCCGGCCACGCCGCTGGCCGCAGTAGAACCGGTGATAACGCCACTGGGCGGGTTGCTGGTGTACCACGCCCGGCCAGGCCAGCACCTGGAGGCGGGCCAGTTGATCGCTGAAGTCATCGACCCGCTCAGCGACCGGGTGACGGCCATCCGCAACAGCCAGCCCGGCCTGCTGTATGCACGTAACGTACGGCGCATGGCTACCGCAGGCATGGTCATCGCCCACGTCGCAGGCGAGCAGGTGTGCCGCAGCGGCTATCTGCTGGCAAACTGATCCGGTAAAACCATTGCGCCTGGCTGGTTGTCTGTAGAAACACAGCCACCGAAGGACCCTATGCCCCATGCCCGCCGCCACCGACCTCGCCAAGGCCTGGTTCGCCAAGCGTGGCTGGAAGCCTTTCGCTTTCCAGCGCCGTGTCTGGGCCGCCGTGGAACGGGGCGAATCCGGCTTGCTGCATGCCAGTACCGGTGCCGGCAAGACCTACGCGGTATGGCTCGCCGCACTGAGGGCCTTCAAGGCCGAAGCCCAAGGGCGTCATGCTGCACCCTTGCAGGTGGTGTGGGTTACCCCCATGCGAGCCTTGGCCGCCGACACCGCCCGCGCACTGCAAATGCCGCTGGACGACCTGGGCCTGCCCTGGAGCGTGGGCATTCGCAGCGGCGACACCGGCAGTGCCGAACGTGCCCGGCAAGCACGGCGCCTGCCCAGCGTACTGGTCACTACCCCTGAAAGCCTTACGCTGCTGTTGACCCGGGCACAAGCTCGCGAAGACTTCGCCACACTGCGCCTGGTAGTGGTGGACGAATGGCACGAACTACTGGGCAACAAGCGTGGGGTACAACTGCAACTGGCTTTGGCCCGCCTGCGCCACTGGCACCCGAGCCTGCCGACGTGGGGCCTGTCCGCGACCCTCGGCAATCTCCAACATGCGCTGGACGTATTGCTGCCACAAGGCGGCCTGCTGGTACAAGGCCGACAGGACAAGCAGTTGCAGGTCGATACCCTGCTGCCAACGGCCATCGAGCGCTTCCCCTGGGCCGGGCACATGGGTTTGAAGATGCTCGATCAGGTCAACCGGGAGATAGATGCCAGCACTAGTTGCCTTGTCTTCACCAACACTCGGGCGCAGGCCGAACTCTGGTACCAGGCCCTGCTCGAGGTACGCCCCGAGTGGGCCGGGCTGA
Organism: Pseudomonas sp. PNPG3; assembly: GCF_023093815.1. Lineage (NCBI taxonomy): Bacteria > Pseudomonadati > Pseudomonadota > Gammaproteobacteria > Pseudomonadales > Pseudomonadaceae > Pseudomonas > Pseudomonas sp. PNPG3. Next base: position 41,192 of record NZ_JALLKV010000020.1, on the reverse strand, counting down.
TTGCCTTGCACCATGCCTCACTAGCCCGCGATACCCGTGACTGGGTCGAGCGCAGCCTCAAGCAAGGCAACCTGAAGGCAGTGATCTGCACCTCCAGCCTGGACCTGGGGGTGGACTTCCTGCCCGTGGAGCGAGTACTGCAGATCGGTTCCGCCAAGGGCATTGCCCGCCTCGTGCAACGGGCCGGGCGCTCCGGCCATGCGCCCGGGCGGCGCTCCCGGGTTACTCTGGTGCCCACCCACAGCCTGGAACTGGTGGAAGCAGCCGCCGCCAGGCACGCGCTGGCAGCCGGGCACATCGAAGCCCGGCATTCGCCGCGCTTGTGCATGGACGTGCTGGTGCAACACTTGGTAAGCATGGCTTTGGGCAGCGGCTTTCACCCGCAGCAGTTGCTGGCCGAAGTGCGCAGTACCTGGGCCTTCAGCGAATTGCGTGACAGCCAGTGGCAATGGGCGCTGGACTTCGTCTGCCATGGCGGCAGCTCACTCAGCGCCTACCCAGACTACCAGCGCGTCGAGCGCCAGCCCGACGGCACGTACAAGGTTGCCAGCGAACGTTTGGCACGTCGCCACCGCATGAGTATCGGTACCATCGTCAGCGACGCCAGCCTGCAGCTCAAGTACTGGAGCAAGGGTGGTGGGGGCAAGGCGCTGGGCAGCGTCGAAGAGGCGTTCATTGCCCGTTTGCGCCCTGGCGACACCTTGGTGTTCGCCGGGCGAGTGCTGGAACTGGTGCGCGTGGAAAACATGACGGCCTACGTACGCCGCAGTACCGCGCGCAAGGCAGCGGTTGCACGCTGGAATGGTGGCCGCATGCCGCTCTCCAGCGAACTGGCCGACGCACTGGTCGAGCAGCTCGGCGCAGCATCCCAAGGGCGCTTTCAAAGCCCGGAGATGCGAGCAGTACGCCCCCTGCTGGCCTTGCAGGCGCAATGGTCGGCGCTGCCCACCCCCGAAACGCTACTGGCAGAAACCTTCAAGTCGCGCCAGGGTTGGCACCTGTTCCTGTATCCGTTCGCCGGGCGCATGGCCAACCTTGGCCTGGCCAACCTGATCGCCTGGCGGGTGAGCCGCGTGCAGCCGCTTTCGGTTTCGATTGCGGTCAATGACTACGGGTTCGAACTGCTCAGCCCGGGCAACGTGGACTGGACCACACACCTTCCGCAGGCACTTGGTACCGAACACCTGCTGGATGATGTACTGGCCAGCCTCAACGCAGGAGAAATGGCGTTGCGTCGTTTTCGCGAGATCGCACAGATTGCCGGGTTGGTGTTTGGCGGGTATCCGGCGGCGCAGAAAAGCCTAAGGCAGATCCAGGCCTCCAGCGGCTTGTTCTATGAGGTATTTCGCAAGCATGACACCGGCAACCTGCTGCTGGCCCAGGCAAGGGACGAGGTGCTGAATGAGGAGCTGGAGATCGAGCGGTTGCACCGGCAATTGCTGAAGATGGGGCAGTTACAGCTGGAACTGCGACCACTCAAGCGGCCCGGACCGTTGGCATTTGCCTTGCTGGTGGAAGGCATGCGCGAAACGTTGAGCACCGAGAGACTGGCGGACCGGATTGCGAGGATGGTCGCGGAGCTGAACAGTGCGGCGGACGCTACGGAATGACCAACCTTCTACCCATCGAACACCATGGCCAAGTGCTCTGGCTGCTTTCGGACAAGGCCATTTACTGGCCAGCCCGTCATGCCCTGCTGGTGGCCGACCTGCACATCGGCAAGGCAGCAAGCTATCGCGCCTTGCACCAACCGGTACCGCGCGGCACTACCGAGGCGACACTCGCCCGCCTGGATGCATTGCTGGCAAGGCATGATTGCGAGCAACTGATCATTCTTGGCGATTTTCTGCATGCGCGCGCAGCGCAGGCACCGGCAACTTTGGCAACGCTGCAGGCCTGGCGAGAGCGCCACAGAACCCTGAAAATCGTGCTGATCCGCGGCAATCACGATCTAAACGCCGGTGACCCGCCCGCGTCACTCGGTATCGAAGTCGTGAGCGAACCCTGGCTGTTGGAACCCTTTGCGCTACAGCACGAACCCCGCCCCCACCCGACCCAACCGGTGTTGGCAGGGCACGTACACCCGGTATTCGTCCTGCGCGGCAAGGCTCGGCAACGCCTGCGATTGCCCTGCTTCCTGATCGATGGACAGGTCAGCCTGCTGCCGGCGTTCGGTGAATTTACCGGGGGTTGGGAAATTGCCCCCACGGGCGCCAGCCGGGTGTTCCTGACCGGTGCAGACCGCGTCTGGCCGCTCTAGCCGGATCACTCAGGCTACAGGTGCCGGTGGAGGCTCGTCCGGCAGGGTCGGTTCGCCCGGCTCCATGGGTGGTGTTTCACCGGGCTCCGGGGGTTGCGGGGTATCCGGGTCAGGCTGGTGGGGCACGCCCCCCGCCTGCATCGGCAGCGGGTGTGCCAGCAGTGACCATGGTAGCAACCCGACGTGGTTGGGCTGCAGGCCTGCCAGCTTGGCACTGATTGCGGGGTGGAGTTTCATTGGCTGCTCCTGGCAAGGCCGCTACGCGTCATGCGTACCGGCGTTATCCAGTTGGAGTGCCAAAGGCGCGGGGAATTCCCCGCGCTTGTCGGCTCAGGTACGCGGCAGGGTGACGCCGCGCTGGCCTTGGTACTTGCCGCCACGGTCCTTGTACGACACTTCGCATTCTTCGTCGGACTGCAGGAACAGCATCTGGGCCACACCTTCGTTGGCGTAGATCTTCGCCGGCAGCGTGGTGGTATTGGAGAACTCCAGTGTCACATGGCCTTCCCACTCGGGCTCGAGCGGGGTGACATTGACGATGATGCCGCAACGGGCGTAGGTGCTCTTGCCCAGGCAGATGGTCAACACATCACGCGGAATGCGGAAATACTCGACGGTACGCGCCAGGGCGAAGGAGTTCGGCGGGATGATGCACACGTCGCTCTTGATGTCGACGAAACTGCCTGCATCGAAGTTCTTCGGGTCGACGGTGGCCGAGTTGATGTTGGTAAACACCTTGAATTCGTCGGCGCAGCGCACGTCGTAGCCGTAGCTGGAGACGCCGAAGGAGATCACCCGGCTGTCCTGTTCGCCGCGCACCTGGCGCTCGACGAACGGTTCGATCATGCCGTGTTCCTGCGCCATGCGGCGAATCCACTTGTCCGATTTGATGCTCATGGCGGGGTGTCCTGAAGAGTTGCGAGGTGAAAATTCGAGACGCGCATCTTACCGGTCCCGGCGCCCAGGTTAAAGTTCCATGCCTCATCCCGCGCCGGGCGGGGGCTTCAGCCGCCGTCGATCCGAATTTGCGTAAAGCGCCTTCTGACCATTGGCAGGTTGCGGAAAGTGGGGTAAGGTGGCGCCACTGTGCTGCACGTGACACCGAGAATCTCTAGTTTGATGCACGATCCTGATCGGCCCATCGCTGAATTTTCTGCTCTCTTTGCGCTCAGTCCCGGCCAGGGTTTTTCCTGACCGTTATCAAATTGTCCAAGGAGACAGAAAAATGTCCAACCGTCAATCCGGTGTTGTTAAGTGGTTCAACGATGAGAAAGGCTACGGCTTCATCACCCCTCAGTCGGGCGACGACCTGTTCGTGCACTTCAAAGCCATCCAAGCTGACGGCTTCAAAACCCTGAAAGAAGGCCAGGCTGTTACTTTCGTCGCTACCCGCGGCCAGAAAGGCATGCAGGCTGAAGAAGTTCAGATCGCCTAAGTCGATCGAAGCTTCCTAGCTTTCAAAAAACCCGCCTTCCGGCGGGTTTTTTTATGCCTGGTCGAAAGACCGAGTCAGCCTCTTCGCGGGTAAACCCGC
>NZ_JALLKV010000020.1:0-37298 GCF_023093815.1 Pseudomonas sp. PNPG3 | reverse complement strand
ACCCGCGAAGCAGGCGACTCGGTCTGCCAGTCAATCTTCGCTGATGGTAATGCTTGGCATCGCCGGCGCAGCAGCTTCCTGCAGCATGATCCGCGCGCCCACCTGGCGGGCCAGCTCCTGATAGACCATCGCAATCTGGCTTTCCGGCTCGGCGATCGCCGTCGGCTTGCCACTATCGGCCTGCTCGCGAATCAGCATCGACAGCGGCAACGACGCCAACAGGTCGACGCCATACTGGCTCGCCAGCTTCTCGCCACCGCCTTCGCCGAACAGGTGCTCGGCATGGCCGCAGTTCGAGCAGATGTGCACGGCCATGTTCTCCACCACGCCCAGCACCGGGATGTTGACCTTGCGGAACATCTCCACGCCCTTCTTGGCATCCAGCAGGGCCAGGTCCTGCGGGGTGGTGACGATCACCGAACCGGCAACCGGTACCTTCTGCGCCAGGGTCAGCTGGATGTCTCCGGTGCCCGGCGGCATGTCGATCACCAGGTAATCCAGGTCGTCCCAGGCAGTCTGGGTCACCAGCTGCAGCAGCGCGCCGGAAACCATAGGGCCACGCCATACCATCGGCGTGTTGTCGTCGGTAAGGAACGCCATGGACATGACTTCCACGCCATGGGCCTTGATCGGCACGAACCACTTCTGCTCGCGAATCTGCGGGCGGGTGCCTTCGGCGATGCCGAACATCACGCCCTGGCTGGGGCCATAGATATCGGCATCGAGAATACCCACCCGCGCGCCCTCGCGAGCCAGCGCCAGGGCCAGGTTGGCCGCGGTGGTCGACTTGCCCACACCGCCCTTGCCCGAGGCCACGGCGATGATGTTCTTGACGTTGGCCATTGCCGGCACCTGAGCCTGGGCCTTGTGCGCAGCCACCACGCAGTCGATCGACACCTGGGCACTGCTGACGCCCTCAAGGTTGCCGATAGCGGTCTGCAGCACCTGGGCCCAGCCGTTCTTGAACAGCCCTGCGGCATAACCCAGTTGCAATTGCACGCTGACCTGGCCGCCCTGGATATCGATTGCGCGCACACAGCCGGCGCTGATCGGGTCCTGGTTCAGGTAGGGGTCGGTGTACTGGCGAAGCACGCCTTCGACGGCGGCACGGGTGACGGCACTCATGGAGACTCCCAATGGCAAACTGAATGTAAAACAGACGCCTATCCTAACCCGTCAATCGTCAGCAGATGCGCATGCGGGGTGAAATATCTTCGCCAGCCCTTTATAGTGGCCGATCAACCTCATTTTTACCCCGTCGCCAGATAAGTAGCCGAGCCACCATGTCCGAGCCACGTCAGATTCTCGTCACCAGCGCCTTGCCCTATGCCAACGGATCGATCCACCTTGGCCATATGCTCGAGTACATTCAGACAGACATGTGGGTCCGCTTCCAGAAGCTGCGCGGCAACCAGTGCATCTACGTTTGCGCCGACGACGCCCACGGTTCGGCCATCATGCTGCGCGCCGAGAAAGAAGGCATCACCCCGGAACAGCTGATCGCCAACGTCCAGGCCGAACACAGCAGCGACTTCGCCGACTTCCTGGTGGACTTCGACAACTTCCACTCCACCCACAGCGAAGAAAACCGCGAGCTGTCGGGCCTGATCTACGCGCGCCTGCGAGACGCCGGGCACATCGCCACCCGTTCGGTAACCCAGTATTTCGACCCGGAAAAGGGCATGTTCCTCGCCGACCGCTTCATCAAGGGCACCTGCCCCAAGTGCGCGGCCGAAGACCAGTACGGCGACAACTGCGAGAAATGCGGCGCCACCTACGCGCCCACCGAGCTGAAGAACCCCAAGTCGGCCATCTCTGGTGCCACCCCGGTATTGCGTGATTCCCAGCACTTCTTCTTCAAGCTGCCGGACTTCCAGGCCATGCTGCAGCAGTGGACCCGTAGCGGCACGCTGCAGGACGCGGTAGCCAACAAGCTGGCCGAATGGCTGGACTCGGGCCTGCAGGAGTGGGACATCTCCCGCGACGCGCCGTACTTCGGCTTCGAGATCCCAGGCGAGCCAGGCAAGTACTTCTACGTGTGGCTGGATGCACCGATCGGCTACATGGCCAGCTTCAAGAACCTTTGTGCACGCCGCCCGGAGCTGGACTTCGACGCGTTCTGGAACGAAGGCTCCAAGGCCGAGCTGTACCACTTCATCGGCAAGGACATCGTCAACTTCCACGCCCTGTTCTGGCCAGCCATGCTCGAAGGCGCGGGCTTCCGCAAGCCGAGCGCGGTCAACGTGCACGGCTACCTGACCGTGAACGGCGCCAAGATGTCCAAGTCGCGCGGTACCTTCATCAAGGCCCGCACCTACCTCGACCACCTGCAGCCGGAATACCTGCGTTACTACTACGCTGCCAAGCTGGGCCGCGGTGTCGATGACCTGGACCTGAACCTGGAAGACTTCGTGCAGAAGGTCAACTCCGACCTGGTCGGCAAGGTGGTCAACATCGCCAGCCGCTGCGCCGGTTTCATCCACAAGGGCAATGAAGGCGTGATGGTAGCTGGCGATGCTGCACCGGAGCTGACCGAAGCCTTCCTGGCGGCCGCCCCGTCGATCGCCGACGCCTATGAAGGCCGCGACTTCGGCCGTGCCATGCGCGAAATCATGGCGCTGGCCGACCGCGCCAACGCCTGGATCGCTGACAAGGCCCCATGGTCGCTGGCCAAACAGGAAGGCAAGCAGGATGAAGTTCAGGCCATCTGCGCCCAAGGCATCAACCTGTTCCGCCAATTGGTGATCTTCCTCAAGCCGGTGCTGCCGGTACTGGCTGCCGACGCCGAGGCCTTCCTCAACGTGGCACCACTGACCTGGAACGACCACCTGTCGCGCCTGGAAAACCACCAATTGAACCCGTTCAAGGCGCTGATGAGCCGCATCGAACCGGCCAAGGTCGAAGCCATGGTCGCCGCCAGCAAGGAAGACCTGCTGGCCGCCGAAGCCAAGGCCCCGGCCGGCAATGGCGAGCTGGCCAAGGACCCACTGTCGGCGGAAATCGAGTTCGACACCTTCGCTGCCGTCGATCTGCGCGTGGCACTGATCGTCAAGGCCGAAGCCGTACCGGGCGCGGACAAGCTGCTGCAACTGACCCTGGACATCGGTGACGAGCGCCGCAACGTGTTTTCCGGCATCAAGTCGGCGTACCCCGACCCGTCCCAGCTGGAAGGCCGGCTGACCATGATGGTGGCCAACCTCAAGCCACGGAAGATGCGCTTTGGGGTGTCCGAAGGGATGGTCATGGCGGCCGGGCCTGGCGGTGAAGAGATCTACCTGCTGAGCCCGGACAGCGGTGCCAAGCCAGGCCAGCGCATCAAGTAACAAAACCTGCTGGACCTTGTGGGAGCGGGCGTGCCCGCGAAACTGACTACGCGGTGCATGGCACCGGCGTTGCCGGTGTTCGCGGGCACGCCCGCTCTCACAATGACTCCGGCACCTCGATGCCAAACCCGGACAATCGCCCCGATTCCCGGCTATCGTCATCTCATGAGCGACTACATCCTGGTACTGATCAGCGCTGCGCTGGTCAATCACCTGTGCCTGCAACAACAGCCATTCCCAAGGCTGCACCTCCACGTGCACGGTCTCGCCTGCGCACTGTGCATTGCCTTGGGCGTGATCGGCGCACAACTACTGGTGCGCGGGGTGCTTGCCCCACTGCAAGCCCAGGACCTTGCCCTGTTCCTGTTGTTGCCCTGGCTGGCCGTGCTTGCCTGGGGCGTACCATGGCTACTGACAAGATGGCGCCCGAGCTGGCCGGTGACGCAACTGCCCGCGCTGCTGTTGAGCAACGCGGTAGTACTGGGCTTGACCCTGCAACAGGCAAGCGACGAAAGCACATGGCTCGCTACCTTGCTGCAAGGCCTGCTGGCCGGCGGCGGCTTCTGGCTGGCGTTGGTGCTGTTCGCCGACCTGCGCCAGCGCAGCGCTCATGCCGACGTCCCCGGGGCAATGCGCGGCCTGCCCATCGAACTGCTTGGGGCCGGAGTAATGGCCATGGCGATTTCCGGCTTCAACGGGCTGTTCGCCCAATGACCGCCAAGCCCGACCCGCGGCTACGCACCAGCATGGGCCTGGTGTTGCTGGCCTGCGTACCTGGCCTGCTGGCGCTGTTCTGGCTGCATGGCTGGAGTTTGCTACTGAACCTGTTGCTGTGCGCCAGCACCGCGCTGCTGTGCGAGGCGCTGTTGCTTACCTTGCGAGCACAACCGCTGCGCACGGCGCTGAACGACGGCAGCGCGCTGGTGACCGCCGTGCTGCTCGCCGCCGCCCTGCCCACCTTGGCACCCTGGTGGTTGCCGGTGGTCGCTACCAGCGTTGCCATCGGCATCGGCAAGCAGGCCTTTGGCGGGGTTGGGCGCAACCTGTTCAACCCGGCCATGGTCGGCTACGCCTTCGTGCTGCTGAGCTTCCCGTTGCAGATGAACCATTGGCCGGGGCCGGCACCAGGCCTGCTCGACAGCCTACAGCTGGTGTTCGCCGGCGGCGAGCAGATCGATGCCTGGGCCAGGCCGACGCTGCTCGACGGCCTTCGCCACAACCACAGCCTGACCATCGATGAACTGTTCGCCGGTCACACGGGCTTCGGCAGCATCGGTGGACGGGGCAGCGAATGGGTCAACCTGGCGTTCCTGCTGGGCGGCCTGTTCCTGCTGCAACGCAAGGTTATCAGTTGGCATGCGCCGGCCGGTCTGCTGGCTGGGTTGTTCCTGTTCAGCCTGCTGGGCTGGAATGGCTCGGGCTCGGACTCCAACGGCTCTCCCCTGGTGCACCTGTTCTCCGGCTCGACAATGATGGCGGCGTTCTTCATTGCCACCGAACCGGTGTCCGGGCCCCGGCAGGAGTGGGCGAAGCTGGGTTTCGGCCTGGGGGCGGGCCTGCTGATCTATCTGATCCGCACCTGGGGTAGCTACCCGGACGGTACAGCGTTCGCCGTCCTGCTCATGAACCTCATGGCGCCGAGCCTCGAACGCCTGGCTCTGCAGCGCCAGCAGGTTGCCCGATGAAGCGCCTGGTACGTGATGTGGGTTTGTTGCTCCTGACCGGAGCACTGGCGCTGTCGACCACTTTGGCCTGGCAGCACTGGACCAGCGCAGCCATCGCCGACGCCGAGAAGCAACTGAATAGCCGCCAGCGGCTGGCGGTGTTGCCAGAAGGCAGTTACGACAACCAACCTTTGGACAGCCCGTTGCCTAGGCCCGCCGCACAGCGGCCAAACAGCCGCATCCTGGCAGCTTACCGGGCAACGCTGGCGGGTAAACCGGCCGCCGTCATACTGGTCACAAAGGCCCAGGGCTATGCCGGGCCTATCGTGCTGAGCGTGGCCATCGCAGCGGACGGCCGACTGATCGGCAGCCAGGTGGTCGAGCAACAGGAAAGCCCTGGGCTGGGTGCACGCCTGGGTGATGCGCAGCTGAACTGGCTGGGGCAATTTGCCAATCGTCAGCTGGGCGACCACTGGGCGCTGAAGCGCGACCAGGGCGACTTTGACCAGTTGGCCGGCGCAACCGTGACCTCACGTGCAGTGATCGTCGCGCTACAGGAAGCGCTGAGCTACTTCGATGAGCAGCGCAGGGTATTGCTGGAGGGCGCCACGCATGAATAGGCTCTACCTGCTCGGCGCAAGCCTGGTGCCTCTGCTGGGCGCCACCCGAACACTGAGCGAAGGCGCCACCATAGGCGTGTGCGCAGTGCTGCTGAGCAGCCTTCACCAGCTATTAATGCCCCCCCTGCGCCGACGGTCTGTCACCTGGACCTATGTACTGGCCAGCCTGCTGGTTCTGGCGGCCCTGGCCAGTTGCTTGCAACTGGCACTGCGTGCCTGGCTGCTGCCACTGGCACTCTCCCTCGGCCACTATCCCGCACTGCTGTGCCTGCAATGCCTGGCCATTGACTACCTGCTACCCGATCAAGGGCGCTGGCGCCTGCTCGCCGGCCACCTTTGCGCGCTGCTTGCCACATGCCTGCTGCTTGGTGCCAGCCGCCAATGGCTGGCCGACGGTATCGGCCTGCACCTGGCCAGCCTGGCCCCGGGCGCCTTGCTACTGCTCGGACTGCTGTTGGCCTTGTACAATCGCCTGCGTCCGGGCCCTGCCCAATCACGTCATCAAGGAAAGCTCTGATTTCATGAATGCCGCCAAACGCCTGGAGATCTTTCGCAGGCTGCACGAAGACAACCCCGACCCGAAGACCGAACTGGCGTACACCACCCCGTTCGAGTTGCTGGTCGCCGTGACACTGTCTGCGCAATCCACCGATGTCGGCGTCAACAAGGCCACCGCACGCCTGTTCCCGGTCGCCAACACCCCCGAGGCCATCTATGCGCTGGGCGTCGAAGGCCTGAGTGAGTACATCAAGACCATTGGCTTGTACAACAGCAAGGCGAAGAACGTTATCGAAGCCTGCCGGCTGCTGATCGAACGCCATGACAGCCAGGTCCCGCAGACTCGCGAAGCCCTGGAGGCGCTACCCGGCGTTGGCCGCAAGACCGCCAACGTAGTGCTCAACACAGCGTTCCGCCAGCCGACCATGGCGGTGGATACCCATATCTTCCGGGTCAGCAACCGTACGGGCATTGCGCCAGGCAAGACGGTGCTGGAAGTGGAGAAAAAGCTGATCAAGTTCGTACCAAAGGATTACCTGCTCGACGCCCACCACTGGCTGATCCTGCACGGGCGCTATGTGTGCCAGGCACGCAAGCCACGCTGCGGCAGTTGCCGGATTGAAGACTTGTGCGAGTACAAGCACAAGACCTCCGACGATTGAGTCGATAGCTGGAAACTACCTGCAGCGATTGAAAAAATCTTTTTTACCAGCGTCTGCTTTCTGGTTATAAGGACGGCCAATGGCCCCTTGGCTTGGAGCGACTCATGAGTAGCGATAAAGACGACCTGTCGATCGAAGATGATTTTGTTGCCGCAGATGACGAAGCGGAACCCCAGGTGGAAACCGCAAAGACCAACCTGAGCAAGCGCCGCACCATCGACAATATGCTGGAGGAAAGGCGCCTGCAGAAGCAGTTGGCCGACTTCGACTACGATCTGTAACCCTGGCAAAGCCTCCTGGCTGGAGGCTTTACGGCCTTGGCGTTCAGTTCAACCCTTGCCGCTGCGCCAGCTCGATCAGGTCGACCAGCGAGCGCGCATTGAGCTTGAGCAACAGGCGCGACTTGTAGGTACTGACCGTCTTGTTGCTGAGGAACATGCTGTCGGCAATCTCCTTGTTGGAACGCCCTCGCGCCAGCTGTTGCAACACGGTCATCTCGCGCGCCGAGAGGCGGTTGACCATATCCGTCTCGCTTCCGCCCCTGCCACGTGACACATGCAAGGCCTGGTTGGGGAAGTAGCTGTAGCCCGACAGTACGGCCTTGATGGCGCTCAGCAGCTCGGTGAGTTCCTGCTGCTTGCACACATACCCCGCCGCCCCCGCCTGCATGCAGCGCATCGAGAAGTTGCCGGGGGCCTGCGATGTCAGCACCAGCACCTTGCTGCCCGGGCTGAAAGTTGTCATGCGACCGATCACCTCCAAGCCATCCAGCTTGGGGATACCGATATCGAGCACCACGATATCCGGCAGGTATTGCCGTGGGAGTTGCAGCGCAGCCACCCCGTTGTCGGTTTCCGCCACGACGTCATACCCATGCCGCTCCATCAGCATGCGTACGGCCAGGCGTATGACCGGATGATCATCCACGATAAGCACTTTATTCATGCGATATCCATTCATTGCTTTTGCTTTGGCCCGCCAAGATAACCTACAGAACGCTTACTGGCGCGGTGATTTACCGGCGAAATATATGAACAGATAGAACCTACAACACTTACAGAAATTTCCTACACTCAACTGATGCACTTGTAACAATCAAATTCCCTGTTACCAAATGAACGGTATCACCGGCTGGTAAAAGTGCACCAGTTGGAAACCGGCCGACACCTCAGGAAATATTCAGCTCAAATGCGCTGAACAAACACCGTCATCAGGATTTCAAGCGATTATTCTCACCCGGGAAACAATCCAGTCTTTAGTTGAGCATCGCCGTAAGGTAAAGATGTGCAAAATCGCTGGAGACGACCCATATGCACCAAGTACAGCCTGTCGCCCCGCTGACGATCATTGCCATCTTCGCAGGGATTATCGAAGCCTCCGCCCTTGCCACATTGCCGTTTCTCAGCGAATCCAGCCAAAAGCTCTATACCTGGTTCCTGGTGGGCTTCCCATTCTTCCTGACGGCACTGTTCTTCCTCACGCTCAACTTCAATTACAAGTCGTTCTACGACCCGTCGCCAAACAGGACGCCAAACGACAACACATCGACACCGAGTGATGTGGCCAAGCATGCAATTCCCGGTAGTACCGGCGAAGCGCTGCAGGGCGAGCCTGTCACGTTCATGTTTTCCGGCCCCGATGCCTATCGCATGATGGAGCAGCAATTGCTGTCCGCCCTCGCCCAACCGCCTCAGCAATCTCGCACCTGGCGCTTTTGCAACCTGGACAGACGCCAGTGCGCGCAACTATCGATCAGCGCGCTTGATGAACAGGTGGCAAACGACGGCCACTGATTCCCCAGAAAAAAAAACCCCGGCCTGAGCCGGGGTTCTTGCCGCACATGACGGTAATCAGAGCAGCGAGCGGCCCTTGTTGGCAGCAATGCGCATACGCAGGGCGTTGAGCTTGATGAAGCCAGCTGCATCCGCCTGGTTGTAGGCGCCGCCATCTTCCTCGAAGGTAGCGATGTTGGCGTCGAACAGCGAGTCGTCCGACTTGCGGCCGACAACGGTGACGTTGCCCTTGTACAACTTCAGGCGTACCACGCCGTTCACGTTGACCTGCGAAGCGTCGATCATCTGTTGCAGCATCAGACGCTCCGGGCTCCACCAGTAGCCGGTGTAGATCAGGCTGGCGTACTTCGGCATCAGCTCATCCTTCAGGTGAGCGACTTCGCGGTCCAGGGTGATCGACTCGATGGCACGGTGGGCCTTGAGCATGATGGTGCCACCAGGGGTCTCGTAGCAACCGCGCGACTTCATGCCGACGTAACGGTTCTCGACGATATCCAGACGGCCGATGCCATTGGCACCACCGATACGGTTCAGGTCGGCCAGGACGGTGGCCGGAGTCTTCTCGACACCGTCGATGGCAACGATGTCACCGTTGCGGTAGGTCAGCTCGATGTAGGTAGCCTGATCCGGGGCGTTCTCAGGCGAGACACTCCAGCGCCACATGTCTTCTTCGTGCTCGGTCCAGGTATCTTCCAGGACACCGCCTTCGTAGGAGATGTGCAGCAGGTTGGCGTCCATCGAGTACGGCGACTTCTTCTTGCCGTGGCGCTCGATCGGGATGCCGTGCTTCTCGGCGTAGTCCATCAGCTTCTCGCGGGACAGCAGGTCCCACTCACGCCATGGGGCGATTACCTTGACGCCTGGCTTCAGCGCGTAGGCACCCAGTTCGAAACGCACCTGGTCGTTGCCTTTGCCGGTGGCGCCATGGGAAATGGCGTCGGCGCCGGTTTCGTTGGCAATTTCGATCAGGCGCTTGGCGATCAGCGGACGGGCGATGGAAGTACCCAGCAGGTACTCGCCCTCGTAGACGGTGTTGGCGCGGAACATCGGGAACACGAAATCACGCACGAATTCTTCGCGCAGGTCGTCGATGTAGATCTCTTTAACGCCCATTGCCTGGGCCTTGGCACGAGCCGGCTCGACCTCTTCGCCCTGCCCCAGGTCAGCGGTGAAGGTCACCACTTCGCAGTTGTAGGTATCCTGCAGCCACTTGAGAATCACCGAAGTATCAAGGCCGCCGGAATACGCCAGTACGACCTTTTTTACGTCCGCCATGCCATCACTCCACGGGGTTGTACGGAAAGGGATCGATTCTAACGACGTTACGGATAAAATTACAGTGGGGCGACAGCTTCTGACGACAAAGCGACAAGAAGTTTCGGAAGGGCGACTTACCGTCGGAAATTATGAAATGCCGTGTGGGAGCAGCCTTCAGGACTTGGCAGGTGTTGGCTCAGGGGCCTTTTCGACAGGCTTCTCAGCCGGCTTCTCGATGACCGCAACCCGATCCAGTTCGATATTCACCCGACGATTACGCGCCCGGTTGGCAGCATTGGTGTTCTTCGCCAATGGGTAACGCTCGCCATGGAAACGCACGGTAATCTGCTCTTCCGGAACGCCATGGGCCTTGAGGTAGTCGGCTACCGCCAGTGCCCGGCGGCGCGACATGTCGCGATTGGTCAGGCGATTGCCACTGTTGTCGGAGTGGCCGTTGAGCTCTACATGGTTAACGGTCGGGTCAGCCTTGATGTAGTCGAGGATCACATCCAGCCGTGCCTTGGCCGCGCCATCCAGCTCGAAGCCTCCCCCGGGGAAGCCCACCTGGGTCTGACGCACCTGATCGTAATTCATCGGCAGCAGCTTGCCGGCACAGGCCTGATAGTCGTTGTAGGCCTTGGCGAAGCTGACCGGCAGCACACGCACCTCCATCGGCCTGCCCGCCTCGCCGGCATAATTGCGTACCACCGTGCTGCGCCCATCGAGCAGGCCGTTGATCAGGCGACTGGCCTGGCCTTGGGAAGAACTGAACAACACCCCGGTACGGGCCATGCGCACGCTGCCCAGATTGATGTCGCTGCGCCCAGGCTGCCACGGCGCAGCAGCTGCCAGCAATGTGGCCGTGCCCGCCCCCAGTACGTTGCTGTCCGAGCGCAACTGGAACACCGGCTGCTCGCCCGCGCGGCGCACGAACTCGCCACTGCCGAAACCATCGATCGGCTGGATCAGCCGGCATTCGAACTGGTCACCCTCGACCTTCCAGGCAATGTTTTCCATGCGCGTCTGGAAGGTCAGCGCACCGGCCGGCAGGCTGGCGAACAGGGTCAACAGGGCTAGGTAACGCTGGCGCACGGGCGGCTCCACAAATTCAGACGGCTTACCTGCAGGCTATCGGACGCCTGGCGGAAAACTTGATAGCCGTGCTCCACCCAGGGTTTTCCGGTAGCATTGGGGCTTGAGTTCGACCCGCCTGGAATCCCCAATGTCCGATCGCCTGACCCTCCTGCGTCCCGACGACTGGCACATCCATCTGCGCGATGGTGCCGTCCTGCCCCACACCGTTGGCGATGTGGCGCGTACTTTCGCCCGTGCCATCATCATGCCCAACCTGGTTCCGCCGGTACGCAATGCCGTAGAGGCCGGCGCCTACCGTGAGCGCATCCTGGCCGCCCGCCCGGCTGGCAGCAGCTTCGAGCCGCTGATGGTGTTGTACCTCACCGACCGCACCAGCCCCGAGGACATCCGCGCGGCCAAGGCCAGCGGTTTCGTGTATGCCGCCAAGCTGTACCCTGCTGGCGCCACCACCAATTCCGACTCGGGCGTGACCAGCATCGACAACATCTTCCCGGCCATCGAGGCGCTGGCGGAAGTTGGCATGCCGCTACTGGTGCATGGCGAAGTGACCCGTAGCGAGATCGACGTGTTCGACCGCGAGAAGCGCTTCATCGACGAGCATATGCGCCGTGTGGTCGAGCGCTTCCCGACACTGAAGGTGGTGTTCGAGCACATCACCACCAGCGATGCCGCGCAGTTCGTCACCGAGGCCCCGGCCAACGTCGGCGCGACCATCACCGCGCAGCACCTGCTGTACAACCGCAACCACATGCTGGTTGGCGGCATTCGCCCGCACTTCTACTGCCTGCCGATCCTCAAGCGCAACACCCATCAGGTGGCGTTGCTGGATGCGGCCACCAGCGGCAACCCGAAGTTCTTCCTGGGTACCGACTCGGCCCCACACGCCCGACACGCCAAGGAAGCCGCCTGCGGTTGCGCCGGTTGCTACACCGCCTACGCAGCCATCGAGATGTACGCCGAAGCGTTCGAGCAGCGTAACGCGCTGGACAAGCTGGAAGGCTTTGCCAGCCTGCACGGCCCGGCGTTCTACGGCCTGCCGGCAAACACCGACACCATTACCCTGGTCCGCGAAGAATGGACCGCCCCGGATAGCCTGCCGTTTGGCGAGCAGACCGTGGTCCCGCTGCGCGCCGGCGAAAAACTGCGCTGGCGCCTGCTGGAGGAAAACGCGTGAGCGAAGACCTCTACGAAGACGACCTCGACACCCAAGGCAGCAGCGGTTCGCGCCACCCGATGGCCGAGCGTTTCCGCGGCTATCTGCCGGTAGTGGTAGACGTTGAAACCGGCGGCTTCAACAGCGCTACCGATGCCCTGCTGGAAATTGCCGCAGTCACCATCGGCATGGACGAAAAGGGCTTCCTGTTCCCCGAGCACACCTACTTCCACCGCGTGGAGCCATTCGAGGGCGCCAACATCGAGGCGGCCGCGCTGGAATTCACCGGGATCAAGCTGGACCACCCGCTGCGTATGGCAGTCAGCGAAGAAAGTGCGCTGACCGACATATTCCGTGGCGTACGCAAGGCGCTCAAGGCCAATGGTTGCAAGCGGGCGATCCTGGTCGGCCACAACAGCAGCTTTGACCTGGGCTTCCTCAATGCGGCGGTGACGCGCAATGACCTGAAGCGCAACCCGTTCCACCCGTTCTCCAGCTTCGACACCGCTACCCTGGCGGGCCTGGCTTATGGCCAGACCGTACTGGCGCGGGCCTGCCAGAGCGCCGACATCGACTTCGACGGGCGTGAGGCGCACTCGGCGCGCTATGACACCGAGAAGACGGCCGAGCTGTTCTGCGGCATCGTCAACCGCTGGAAAGAGATGGGCGGCTGGCGCGATTTCAACGATTGATCTGCAAAAGCGTTCGCGGGCATGCCCGCTCCCACAGGTACTGCAGTGGCCTCAGCCATTGTGCGACTCATGTGGGAGCGGGCAAGCCTGCGAAGAGGCCGGCACAGGACGGCACAAAAAAACCGGCCACAAGGGCCGGTTTTTTCATGCACGCGGCAATTACAGCTTGCCAGCGTTCTCGCTCAGGTAGGCAGCAACGCCTTCCGGCGAAGCGTTCATGCCTTTGTCGCCTTTTTTCCAGTTGGCAGGGCAGACTTCGCCGTGCTCTTCGTGGAACTGCAGGGCGTCGACCAGGCGCAGCAGCTCGTCCATGTTGCGGCCCAGTGGCAGGTCGTTGACGATCTGCGAACGAACAACACCGTTGGTGTCGATCAGGAAGGCGCCACGGAAGGCTACGCCGCCTTCGGACTCGACGTCGTAGGCTTTGCAGATTTCGTGGGTCATGTCGGCAGCCAGGGTGTACTTGACCTGGCCGATACCGCCGTTGTTGACCGGGGTGTTACGCCAGGCGTTGTGGGTGAAGTGCGAGTCGATCGACACGCCAATCACTTCCACGTTGCGCGCCTGGAAGTCAGGGATGCGGTTGTCCAGGGCGATCAGCTCGGACGGGCAGACGAAGGTGAAGTCCAGCGGGTAGAAGAACACCAGGCCGTACTTGCCCTTGATGGCCGAAGCCAGGTTGAAGCTGTCGACGATCTCGCCGTTGCCCAGCACGGCCGGAACGGTGAAATCGGGGGCTTTCTTACCAACGAGTACGCTCATTGTAATCTCCTGATGAGGGTGAAAAACCGTTTGCCGGGCCAGACGGGCTTGCCCGACATCCAACAAAGGCCGTCCATCATACACGGCTTCTGGTGACAGGCCGACTCCAACGACGAAGCAACCGCCGGTCGCTCAAGCACGGCCCTTTCAGAAACTCATTTGACAAGCATTCTCATTAACATTAAGCTCCACTCCATCGAGCCCACCAACGATGGTCAGCCTTTATGTATGTGTGTCTTTGTGTCGGCGTTACCGACGGACAGATCCGCGATGCGATCTATGAAGGATGCTGCAGCTACAAGGAAGTGCGAGCCGCCACCAACGTCGCCAGCCAGTGCGGCAAATGTGCCTGCGTGGCCAAGCAGGTGGTCCGCGAGACCCTGACCGAACTCCAGGTCAGCCAGGCAGCCCTGCCCTACCCCGTGGAATTTACCGCAGCCTGAAAACGAAGAATTCGAAGAACCGGACCTTGCGTCCGGTTTTTTTATGCTCGCAATTCAATAAGTTAGCGCTCCAACGCGGTTCACAAACATTCTTATTTCCATTAATTTTCACTTATTATTCAAGAACTTAGGTTTGACACACCTAAGTATCGGGCTCAAACTTCACTGTATTGGCACACTTCTACAGGGCAGGAACCCGACATGAAAGGCGACGTAAGCGTCATCCAGCATCTCAACAAGATCCTCGGAAACGAGCTGGTCGCGATCAACCAGTACTTCCTGCACGCACGCATGTACGAAGATTGGGGCCTGAACAAACTCGGCAAGCACGAGTACAAGGAATCCATCGACGAGATGAAGCACGCTGACAAACTGATCAAGCGTATTCTCTTCCTCGAAGGCATCCCCAACGTCCAGGACCTGGGCAAGCTGCTGATTGGCGAGCACACCAAAGAGATGCTCGAATGCGACCTGAAGATCGAACAGAAAGGCCTGGTCGACCTGAAAGCGGCCATCGCCCATTGCGAAACCGCTGGCGACTTTGGCTCGCGTGACATGCTCGAAGATATCCTCGAGTCCGAGGAAGAACACATCGACTGGCTGGAAACCCAGCTGGGGCTGATCGACAAGATTGGTATCGAGAACTACCTGCAGTCGCAGATGGGCGAAGAATAAATATTCGCTCCATGAAAAAACCCGCGATCAGCGGGTTTTTTCATGCTTGCCGGAAAATCAGGCCTCGGAAGCCTTGGCCTTGGCAGCCGCTTCCTTGATCAGGGTCTGCAGCTCACCCTTCTCGAACATTTCCAGCATGATGTCGCTGCCGCCGACCAGTTCACCGGCTACCCACAGCTGCGGGAAGGTCGGCCAGTTGGCGTATTTTGGCAGGTTCGCACGGATTTCCGGGTTCTGCAGGATGTCGACGTAGGCGAACTTCTCGCCACAACCCATCACGGCCTGCGATGCACGCGCAGAGAAGCCACACTGCGGGGCATTCGGCGAGCCTTTCATGTAAAGCAGAATGGTGTTGTTGGCAATCTGCTCTTTGATCGTTTCGATGATATCCATGTAGCACCTCGGCTGAACTTTCCGACGCGGTCGTCGGCACGGTGACGCATTGTAACGGAAAGCCGAGCAGCATGCTCGGCCTTACCATTCCTTACGCGGCCTCTACCTGCACGGGTACGCCATTGAGGGCGGCGTTGCCGGAAACCTGGTCACGCAGACGCTCATCGGTGAGGTCGTTGGCACTCACCCCAGGTTGCGCCTTGGCGATCTTCATGTGCACGCCTTGACGAGAGTGACCGAAGCCATGGGGCAGGCTGACTACACCAGGCATCATGTCCTCGCAGGCCTGAACCTCGACTTCAAGATCCCCGGTACGCGAGCGGATACGAACTCGCTGGCCGTCCTGCAACTGACGATGCTGCAGGTCCTGCGGATGCATCAACAACTGATGGCGCGGTTTGCCTTTCACCAGTCGATGAAAGTTGTGCATCCATGAATTGTTGCTGCGAACATGGCGACGGCCGATCAGCAGCAGTTCGCCCGGCGCCGGAGGGGCCTGTTGCGCCAGTCGCCCCAAGTCATCCAGCAGCACCTGGGGCGCCGCTTCAACGGCCTTGCTGGCAGTCGTCAGGCGCGCAGCGAGGTTGGCGCGCAATGGCCCCAGGTCGAGGCCATGCGGGTGCTCGTCCAGCGCTGCCAGCGACAGCTGCCAGGGTGTCGCGTCACCATAACGCCCCTTGCGCAGGGCCAGGTCGATCATCTGCGCCGGTGCCAAGGTCGGCTTCAATTCCAGCTCGGCGCGTTTGGCGAACGCTTGTGCCAGTCCGACAAAAATTTCCCAGTCATGCAATGCCCCTTCGGGCTTGGCCAGGATCGCCCGGTTGAAGCGGGTCACGTTGCGCACGGCCAGCAAGTTGAATGTGCTGTCGTAATGGTCGTTTTCCAGCGCCGAGGTAGAGGGCAGGATCAGGTCGGCATGGCGGGTGGTTTCGTTGATGTACAGGTCAATGCTGAGCATGAACTCCAGCCCGTCCAGCGCCACATCCAGCTGGCGGCCATTGGGCGTTGAGAGCACGGGGTTGCCAGCCACCGTCACCAGCGCACGCACCTGCCCTTCGCCGGGCGTCAGCATTTCCTCGGCCAAGGCCGCCACGGGCAGTTCGCCGCCGTACTCGGGCAAGCCCGACACCCGGCTCTGCCAGGCGTTGAAATGGCCACCCGAGGTGGTCGCCACCAGGTCGACGGCAGGCTCGGTGCACAACGCGCCGCCTTCACGGTCAAGGTTGCCGGTCACCAGGTTGATCAGTTGCACCAGCCAGTGGCAAAGGGTGCCGTAGGCTTGGGTCGAAACCCCCATGCGGCCGTAGCACACCGCCCTGTCGGCCGCGGCAAAGTCCCTTGCCAGCTGGCGAATGTCTGTCGCGGCAATGCCACAGTGCGCGCTCATGGCCTCCGCGCTGAACGGCGCGATCGCTTCGCGCACCTGCTGCAGGCCGACGACCGGCAAGTGTGAGCCGCGCGCCAGGCCTTCAGCGAACAGGGTATTGAGCAAGCCACACAACAAGGCCGCATCCCCTCCAGGGCGAATGAACAGGTGACTGTCGGCCATCGCCGCCGTTTCGCTGCGCCGCGGGTCCACCACCACCAGGCGCCCACCCCGGGCCTGCAGGGCTTTCAGGCGTTTTTCCACGTCCGGCACGGTCATGATGCTGCCGTTGGAGGCCAGCGGGTTGCCGCCGAGGATCAGCATGAAACCGGTCTGGTCGATGTCCGGGATCGGCAGCAGCAGGCCATGGCCGTACATCAGGTGGCTGACCAGGTGCTGCGGCAACTGGTCCACCGAGGTGGCAGAGAAGCGGTTGCGGGTTTTCAGCAGGCCCAGGAAGTAGTTGCTGTGGGTCATCAGGCCGTAGTTGTGCACGCTCGGGTTGCCTTGGTACACCGCCACGGCATTGCGCCCATGGACCTGCTGGATCGCCCACAGCCTGTCGGCGGCCAGGGCAAAGGCCTCGTCCCAGCCGATGGCCTCCCAGTGCTCGCCCACCCGCTTGTGCGGTTGGCGCAGGCGGTCGGGGTCGTTCTGAATGTCCTGCAGGGCCACGGCCTTGGGGCAGACATGGCCGCGGCTGAATGGGTCCTGGGGGTCACCCTTGATCGAACTGATCTGAGCCTGCCCGTCGTCGTCATGGCTGACTTCAATGTTCAGCCCACAGATCGCTTCGCACAGGTGACAGGCACGGTGATGCAGGGTCTTGGTCATGGCCGCCTCTGCCTTGTTGTTGTGGAGGATGTGTAGAGGGTTGTCGAACATCGACTATGCGCCCAGCCCCCGCCACCGGCCAGCGCCCTTCGCGGCGTGAATCCACCGACATCAGGCACACGATTTGCGACAGCCATTTGCCAAATTGCCGGCAAGCCGTGTACAACCCTCTGTAGCAAATAAAAAACAGCACTGCCCGTCGGGAAAAGACACCCTTTGCAACACCCTTTGGTACTGGGCAGCTGTTTCCCCTCTTGGCTTCAGGCGACATTTACTTATAGTATTGCGCCTTTCCCTATTTCGTCCGCCCCCGTGCGGCTTACGCCGCAGGTCACTCCCGTTGTCAAAAAAAACCATACGGTCGACCTGCATACCGTTGCAGATAAGGTAGTCAATCATGAGCGCTAGGCACTTTCTCTCCCTGCTGGACTTCACCACCGACGAATTGCTCGGTGTGATCCGCCGCGGCATCGAGCTGAAGGACCTGCGCAAGCGAGGCGTGCTGTTCGAGCCCCTGAAGAACCGCGTACTGGGCATGATCTTCGAAAAATCCTCGACCCGTACCCGCGTGTCGTTCGAGGCCGGCATGATCCAGCTCGGCGGCCAGGCCATCTTCCTGTCCCCGCGCGATACCCAGCTGGGCCGTGGCGAGCCGATCGGCGATAGCGCCATCGTGCTGTCGAGCATGCTCGACGTGGTGATGATCCGTACCCACGCCCACAGCACCCTGACCGAATTCGCCGCCAACTCGCGTGTGCCGGTGATCAACGCGCTGTCCGACGAGTCCCACCCGTGCCAGCTGCTGGCCGACATGCAGACCTTCCTCGAACATCGCGGCTCGATCCAGGGCAAGACCGTCGCCTGGATCGGCGATGGCTTCAACATGTGCAACTCGTACATCGAGGCAGCCAGGCAGTTCGACTTCCAGCTGCGCATTGCCTGCCCGGAAGGCTACGAGCCGGACCCACGCTTCATGGCCATTGGTGGCGACCACGTGCAGATCGTGCGTGACCCGAAGGAAGCCGTGCGCGGCGCCCATCTGGTAACCACGGATGTCTGGACTTCCATGGGCCAGGAGGAGGAAACTGCACGGCGCCTGGCGCATTTCGCGCCTTACCAGGTCACCCGCGAACTGCTCGACCTGGCGGCACCCGACGCCCTGTTCATGCACTGCCTGCCAGCCCACCGTGGTGAGGAAATCAGCCATGACCTGCTCGACGACCCACGTTCGGTCGCCTGGGACCAGGCTGAAAACCGCCTGCATGCACAGAAGGCCCTTCTCGAATTCCTTGTAGAACCGGCTTACCACCACGCATGAGTCAACCCCTACTGCTCAACCTGCGCAACCTCGCCTGCGGCTATGGCGACCAGCGCATCGTTCAGAACCTCAATCTGCACCTGAACGCAGGCGACATCGGTTGCCTGCTGGGTTCATCCGGTTGCGGCAAGACCACCACCCTGCGCGCCATCGCCGGTTTCGAACCCGTGCACGATGGCGAGATCCAGTTGGCTGGCGAAGTCATTTCCCGGGCCGGTTTCACACTGGCCCCGGAAAAACGCCGCATCGGCATGGTGTTCCAGGATTACGCGCTGTTCCCGCACCTGACCGTGGCGCAGAACGTTGCCTTCGGCATCGCCAAGCACCCCCGCCAGGCCGAGGTCATCGAAGAGATGCTCGAGCTGGTCAAGCTGGGCGGTCTGGGCGGGCGCTACCCGCATGAACTGTCCGGCGGCCAGCAGCAACGGGTCGCCCTGGCCCGTGCACTGGCACCGGAGCCGCAACTGCTGCTGCTCGACGAGCCATTTTCCAACCTCGACGTAGAGCTGCGCCGACGCCTGAGCCATGAGGTTCGCGACATTCTCAAGAGCCGCGGCACCAGTGCCATTCTGGTGACCCATGACCAGGAAGAAGCCTTTGCCGTCAGCGACCAGGTTGGCGTGTTCAAGGAAGGCCGCCTGGAGCAGTGGGACACGCCCTACAACCTTTACCACGAGCCGCAGACGCCGTTCGTGGCCAGCTTCATTGGCCAGGGGTATTTCATCCGTGGGCAGATGATCAGCCACGAGGCGGTCAATACCGAGCTGGGTGAATTACGCGGCAACCGTGCCTACATCATGGCGCCGGGCAGCTCGGTGGATGTGCTACTGCGCCCTGACGATATCGTCCACGCACCGGGCAGTGCGCTGCAGGCGAACATCGTCGGCAAGAGCTTCCTCGGGGCATCGACCCTGTACCGCCTGCAATTGCCGACCGGCAGCCAGCTCGAGGCGATCTTCCCTAGCCATGACGACCGTCAGGTCGGTGAGGATGTGGGGATTGCGGTCAAGGCCGATCACCTGGTGCTGTTCCCGGTGCCGGGCAGCGTGGCGGCGCAGTTGCCGCGGCAGGACAACGGCGTTCGCCGGTACAGCTCGGCGACCTGATTCGAAATATTGGGGCTGCTCTGCGGCCCTTTCGCCGGCAAGCCAGCTCCCACAGAATCACCACGTGCCCTGAAGGCAACGCTGTACCTGTGAGAGCTGGCTTGCCGGCGTAAGGGCTGCAAAGCAGCCCCCAAGATTCTCAGCCTCTACCGATCCCGGCGAACTTGCCCTGAGTGTGCTCAGCCAGCACCACCGCCGCCAACTCCACCTCCAGCCCACGCCGCCCGGCGCTGACATGGATGGTTGCAAAGTTCTGCGCCGAGTCATCGATGAATGTGCGCAGGCGCTTCTTCTGCCCCAGCGGGCTGATCCCGCCCACCAGGTACCCCGTGGCTCGCTGCGCCGACGCTGGGTCGGCCATCTCGCACTTTTTCACCCCGGCAGCCTGGGCCAGGGCTTTGAGGTCGAGCGTACCCACCACAGGCACCACTGCTACCAGCAACTCACCTTTCTCGCTGCTCGCCAGCAAGGTCTTGAATACCTGCTGCGGGTCGAGACCGAGTTTCTCCGCCGCTTCCAGGCCATATGACGCCGATTTGGGGTCATGTTCGTAACTGTGCACACGATGCTCGGCACGGTGTTTCTTCAACAGGTCTAGGGCGGGGGTCATGCGGGGGCTCCGGTCGGGACAGCTCGGCGGCTACTTTAGGACAATTCCCACACCGCAGCCAGCGCACCGCAATTGCGCGGCTCTAGTACGCGGATCCGCATCTGAAATCAGCATCCAGATCGTGACCGACCGTTCACTTTCGACCTTTGACATCAGCGTTTCTTGTCTATATTTTTTCGTTTCTGAATAAATGGTGCACTTTTAAGGTGCATTTCCAACATCTGCCCGGGTCAACGGGGATAGACTCCGGGCTTTGCTGTCGAGCGCCACGCGCCTCACAACAAAAAAAACGAGGTCATACATGACGACTGCTCTACGCCAACCCACGCTTTCCAGCCAATGCCTGGCCGAGTTCCTGGGCACTGCACTGCTCATCTTTTTCGGTACCGGCTGCGTCGCCGCGCTCAAGGTCGCGGGCGCAAGCTTCGGCCTTTGGGAAATCAGTATCATCTGGGGCGTGGGCGTCAGCATGGCGATCTACCTCACCGCCGGTATTTCCGGCGCGCACCTGAACCCCGCGGTGAGCATCGCCCTCACCCTGTTCGCCGGCTTCGACAAGCGCAAGCTGCCCTTCTACATGCTGGCCCAGGTATGCGGCGCGTTCTGTGGCGCAGCGTTGGTCTACACCCTGTACAGCAACCTGTTCTTCGATTTCGAACAGGCCCACGCCATGTTGCGCGGTAGCGAAGCCAGCCTGGAACTGGCCTCGGTCTTCTCCACCTATCCGCACCCATCGCTGTCCACCGGCCAGGCGTTTCTGGTCGAGGTGATCATCACCGCCATCCTGATGGCCGTGATCATGGCCCTGACCGACGACAACAACGGCCTGCCGCGCGGTGCCATGGCCCCGCTGCTGATCGGCCTGCTGATCGCGGTTATCGGCAGCGCCATGGGCCCGTTGACCGGCTTTGCCATGAACCCGGCCCGCGATTTCGGGCCAAAACTCATGACCTTCCTGGCCGGTTGGGGCGAAATCGCCTTCACTGGCGGTCGGGACATGCCTTATTTCCTGGTTCCGGTGTTCGCACCGATCCTTGGCGCCTGCCTGGGTGCCGCGACCTATCGCGGCCTGATCGCACGCAACCTGCCAATGGCAGCCGCCGTGAACCCTGAGACAAATGACAATCGCCAGGGCGATACTCAAGTCAACTGACGCCGGCATCACGCCCAGCCCTGACCCCCTATTTTCGCAAGGCCTACGACCATGACAGACACCCAGGATAAGAACTACATCATCGCCCTGGACCAGGGCACCACCAGTTCGCGGGCCATTATTTTCGACCGCGACGCCAATGTGGTGGGGACCTCCCAGCGCGAGTTCGCCCAGCACTACCCGCAGGCGGGCTGGGTCGAGCACGACCCGATGGAAATCTTTGCCACGCAGAGCGCGACCATGGTCGAGGCCTTGGCCCAGGCGGGCATCAGCCACGCCCAGGTCGCCGCACTGGGTATCACCAACCAACGTGAAACCACCGTGGTGTGGGACAAGGAAACCGGCCGCCCGGTGTACAACGCCATCGTCTGGCAGTGCCGCCGCAGCACCGAGATCTGCGCCCAGCTCAAGCGCGACGGCCATGAAGACTACATTCGCGAAACCACCGGCCT
The DNA here is from genome assembly GCF_023093815.1 of Pseudomonas sp. PNPG3. NCBI lineage: Bacteria > Pseudomonadati > Pseudomonadota > Gammaproteobacteria > Pseudomonadales > Pseudomonadaceae > Pseudomonas > Pseudomonas sp. PNPG3. Next base: position 15,429 of record NZ_JALLKV010000020.1, on the reverse strand, counting down.
GGTCACCGACCCATACTTCTCCGGCACCAAGCTGAAGTGGATCCTCGACAATGTCGAGGGTGCCCGCGAACGCGCCGAGCGCGGCGAGCTGCTGTTCGGCACCATCGATACCTGGCTGATCTGGAAGTTCTCCGGCGGCAAGGTGCATGTCACTGATTACACCAACGCCTCGCGCACGCTGATGTTCAACATCCACAGCCTGCAGTGGGACGACAAGCTCCTGGAAATCCTCGGCATCCCACGGCAGATGCTGCCCGAGGTACGCCCTTCCTCCGAGGTCTACGGCCATACCAAGAGCGGTATCGCCATTGCCGGTATCGCCGGTGATCAGCAATCGGCACTGTTCGGCCAGATGTGCGTTGAACCGGGCCAGGCCAAGAACACCTATGGCACCGGCTGCTTCCTGCTGATGAACACCGGTGACCAGGCGGTGAAGTCGTCCCATGGCCTGCTAACCACCATCGCCTGCGGCCCGCGTGGTGAAGTGGCCTATGCGCTGGAGGGCGCAGTGTTCAATGGTGGTTCCACCGTGCAGTGGCTGCGTGACGAACTGAAGATCGTCAACGACGCACTGGATACCGAATACTTCGCCAGCAAGGTCAAGGACAGCAACGGCGTATACCTGGTGCCTGCCTTCACCGGCCTGGGTGCCCCGTACTGGGACCCGTATGCCCGTGGCGCACTGTTCGGCCTGACCCGTGGCGTGAAGGTGGACCACATCATCCGCGCCGCGCTGGAATCCATCGCCTACCAGACTCGCGACGTGCTCGACGCCATGCAGCAGGATTGCGGCCAGCGCCTGTCCGAGCTGCGCGTGGACGGCGGTGCGGTTGCCAACAACTTCCTCATGCAGTTCCAGGCCGACATCCTCGGCACCTGCGTAGAGCGGCCGAAGATGCGCGAAACCACGGCGCTGGGGGCGGCCTACCTGGCAGGGCTGGCCTGTGGCTTCTGGAGCGGCCTGGACGAACTGCGCGACAAGGCGATCATCGAGCGCGAGTTCAGCCCGCAGCTGGATGAAACGCAGAAAGAGAAGCTGTACGCAGGCTGGAAGAAGGCAGTCGATCGTACCCGTGACTGGGAAGATCACGAGGCCTGATCCTACCTGACAGGCGCTACCCCACGTGTAGGAGCGGCCTTGTGTCGCGAAAGGGCCGCAAAGCGGCCCCAGGATTTTCGTGTCATTGCAAATGTTGCTGGGGCCGCTTCGCGGCCCTTTCGCGACACAAGGCCGCTCCTACAAAAAAGCGCCAGCGCAGGCCACAGAATCGATGCAGGGCATTTGTCCCCGCGGCCGCCCCGATAGTCTACTGGTCGTAGTCCGCGTCCTACGGCATCATTGCAGCATTTGTCCGGCAGCCCCAAAGGACCGCCCATGAATCTGCCCCCTCGCCAACAACAAATCCTCGAACTGGTGCGCGAACGCGGTTACGTCAGTATCGAAGAAATGGCGCAGCTGTTCGTCGTCACACCGCAAACCATCCGCCGTGATATCAACCAGCTGGCCGAGCTCAATCTGCTACGTCGCTACCACGGGGGCGCGGCCTACGACTCGAGCATCGAGAACACCGCCTACGCCATGCGCGCCGATCAGATGCGCGACGAAAAGCAACGCATCGCCGAAGCCGTGGCCCGGCAGATTCCCGACCATGCCTCGCTGTTCATCAACATCGGCACCACCACCGAATCCATCGCCCGGGCGCTGCTCAACCACAACCACCTGAAAGTCATCACCAACAACCTGCACGTGGCCGCGATCCTAGCCGCCAAGGACGATTTCGAAGTGCTGGTGGCTGGTGGTACGGTGCGCCGTGATGGCGGCGTCGTCGGCCAGGCCAGTGTCGACTTCATCAACCAGTTCAAGGTCGACTTCGCCCTGGTGGGCATCAGCGGCATCGACGAAGATGGCAGCCTGCTCGATTTCGATTACCAGGAAGTGCGGGTATCCCAGGCAATCATCGCCAATGCCCGGCAAGTGATCCTTGCCGCCGACTCCAGCAAGTTCGGGCGCAACGCCATGGTGCGCATGGGCTCGATCAGCCTGGTCGACTGCCTGGTGACCGACCAGGCGCCAACCGCCGCCCTCACCCAGCTGCTGAACCAGTACAAGATCCGGCTTGAGGTGGTTTGAGGGCTGACAGGCGCATGCCGCAAGGTTTGTCGCGCCTGTGAGATCGAGCGTCGCCCACGCCGCGCTTGATCTCACAGGTGCGATACCTTTCAAACCGATCATCCAAAACTTTCGTAAATGTTCATTTCATTGTCATCTGATCAGTTTTTTCTATAAAGACTGACTGGCGACCAGCTTTCTGTTGCGCTAGTATTTTCGAAAACGAACATAAATGTTCATATTCGATGTAAACAGCACCAGGAGGCCTTGCCCGTGTCCCAGCCCGTTTCGTCCCAGCCCCCAGTCGCCGACTGCTATGACCTCGCCGTAATCGGCGGCGGCATCAATGGCGTGGGCATCGCTGCCGACGCCGCCGGGCGTGGCCTCAAGGTATTCCTCTGCGAAAAGGACGACCTGGCCCAGCACACCTCGTCGGCCAGCAGCAAACTGATCCACGGCGGCCTGCGCTACCTGGAGCACTACGAGTTCCGCCTGGTGCGTGAAGCGCTGGCCGAGCGCGAAGTACTGCTGGCCAAAGCCCCGCACATCGTCAAGCCGATGCGCTTCGTGCTGCCGCACCGCCCGCACTTGCGCCCTGCCTGGATGATTCGCGCTGGCCTGTTCCTCTACGATCACCTGGGCAAGCGCAAGCGCCTGGGTGCTTCGCGCAGCCTGCGCTTCGGCCCGGGATACCCGCTCAAGCCTGCAATCAGCCGTGGTTTCGAATACGCCGACTGCGCGGTGGACGATGCCCGCCTGGTAGTGCTGAATGCGATGGCCGCACGGGAAAAAGGTGCCCATATCCATACCCGCACCCGCTGCCTGCGCGCGGAGCGTGTGGATGGCCTGTGGCAAGTGGAGTTGCAGCACGCTGACGGCCGCCTGCAGACCATTCGCGCCCGTGCCCTGGTCAATGCCGCCGGGCCGTGGGTGGCCAGCTTCATCAAGGACGACCTCAAGCTCGATGCCCCCTACGGCATCCGCCTGATCCAGGGCAGCCACATCATCGTGCCGCGCATGTACGAAGGCGAACATGCCTACATCCTGCAGAACGAGGACCAGCGTATCGTCTTCTGCATCCCGTACCTGGAGCGTTTCACGCTGATCGGCACCACCGATCGCGAATACAGCGGCGACCCAGCCAAAGTCGCGATCACCGAGCAGGAAACCGATTATCTGCTCAAAGTGGTCAACGCCCATTTCAACCATCAGATCAGCCGCAGCGACATCGTGCACACCTATTCCGGCGTGCGCCCACTGTGCAACGACGAATCGGACAATCCGTCCGCGGTCACTCGCGACTACACCCTGGCGCTGTCCGCCAGTGAAGGGCAAGCGCCGTTGCTGTCGGTATTCGGTGGCAAGCTGACCACCTACCGCAAACTGGCCGAATCGGCGATGGCCGAGCTCAAGCCGCACTTCCCACAGATGCGCGGCAGCTGGACCGCTGGCGCGCCGCTACCTGGTGGTGAGCAAATGACCACGGTGCAGGCTCTGGTAGATGCGGTGCTGGCGCGCTGTGGCTGGTTGCCGGTCGATATCGCCAGGCGCTGGGTGCTGACCTATGGCAGCCGTGTATGGCAGTTGCTGGAGGGCGTGCAAGGGCCGGAAGACCTGGGCCAGGCAATTGGTGGTGGGTTGTTCGCTCGAGAGGTCGACTACCTCGCCAGCAACGAATGGGCCTGCAGCGCTGAAGACATTCTCTGGCGCCGCACCAAGCTGGGCCTGTTCACCAGCGCGGGCGAACAACAGGTGCTTGCAGACTACCTGCAACGAGAGCAGCAGGCGCGCACCCAGGCAGCGTGACTCCCTGGCCCGCCCACACGCGCCAGGCGCAAGCGCCTGGCTGTCAAGCGTACCATTCGGCGCAGCAGTAACTACCGCCAAACCACATTATCGGCGTGATGCTCTGGGGTCTTTCAAACCCCGGAGAACATCACATGCCACCCACCGAATACAACCCGTCCTATTCAGTCGACGCCCTGATCGCCCAGCAACTGCCAGACTGGTTGACCGGCGCCGACACAACGCACCTGCAAGCCTACGGCAAGGCCTTGGGTGCACAACAACAGGCAGCGGACAGGCTTCGCCATCTGCTCGAAAGAATCCCTCGCCTCGAAGACTTCGCCCTGCCCCTGCTCGAACGCGCGCTGCGTGAGCAGAGAGTGGGGCATATCGACGCGCGACGGGGTCACGTGGTCGTGAGCGAAGAGTTCCAACTACCTTCGGCCGCAGAGCATTTCTACAAGCCGACCGTAATCCATAGCACACGACAAACCCTGCTGGCTGCCGCCCTGCATAACTTCGAAGCACACGAAGCTGAACCGTGGCTGTTGCGTAAAGCGCATCTGGAAAACGAGAAAGGCGAAAAGCTGGCCATGACCTTCGAGCAATTCGTTCGCCTGTGCCGCTCGCTGGATCTGGGCGGCAAGTATCAGGTGCTGCTCAAGACAGTGCTCGAACCCAACGCTGGGCGTGGCCAGCCGGGCGATCAGGCGCGCACGACAATAAGGCACCTGTTTGAAACCGGCGTACGAACGCGCATGCAAGCAGCGGTTTACGAAGCCAGGTTCAAGCGGCAACTGGATGAGCGGGATTTGCTTCGGCTGCGGTCGATGCTGGAAACCCCTGCGCTCGCAACCTATGGCAAAGGCACGCTGACACCTCGCCAACTCTATCTGCTTGGCAAGTGCGTGACGGGGGTCATCACTCTCGAGTGGCGCCCTGCCTTGGCTGCCGACATCGACGAGATCATCGTCTGGATACCCGATGCCCCCGGGCAAAGCCTGTGCTTTTACGACAGTTGGAACGATGTGTACAGCGACCTGGCCACTCGCCTCAAACAGCAACCATTCCGCAGGTTTTTCAAGCGTTTCATCAAGGCGCGGGACACAAGCGCTTTCGACAAGGAACTTGCACAACGGCTGGTAGCGTCGCCTGGAGCAAAGAAACTGCAGCTCGACGGGCGAAACCTGCCAATAGAGGGGGATGTGTTCGCACATGTACGAGCGCTTTTGCTCGGACGAATGTTCGATGATGCAGCCTACCTGGCTGTGCCCACGGACGTCGAAGACCGCCTGAGCAGACATCAGCGCTTGCAGGGCATGCTCAGCGCCGGATTGGACCTGCTGGGGCTGGCAGCTCTGGTCGTACCGGTATTGGGAGACCTGCTGCTGGTCGTCAGCGCGGCGCAATTGCTCGATGAAGTCTACGAAGGCTACCAGGACTGGCAGTTAGGTGATCGCCAAGGTGCACTGGACCACTTGTTCAACGTAGCCCAAGGCCTGGCGACCACAGGCCTGACTGCAGGTGCGCTGCATACGCTGGGACGAATACCTTTTGTCGACAGGCTTGCGCCAACGGTGTTGCCCGGCCGCGGCGTAAGGCTGGCCAGAAACCTCCGCTACCTGCCTGCCGAGGAAGATGTCTCGATATTATTGGAAGGCCTGCAAGGGGAGCACTTTGCCGACACTTTATCAGACCATGGCCGGATGCTTCTGCAGGTCACAGGCCTGTCCGTGGACCAGCTGCGCCGACTTTGCCTGGAGAACGCTCCACCACCCGCGCGGCTGCTAGACATCCACGACCGGATCAAGCTGCACCAGCAGGATCCGACCCTGAAAGGGCTGGCCTTCGAGCAGAAACTTCAGGCATGGCAAACACCGCTATCCATCGACCAGGCCAAGCTGATCGGCGCCTTTCGGGGGCTATCGCCAAGGGGCGCCCAGGAAGTCATCGACCATGGCAGTAGCGCCCAGATAGAACAGTTGCATGCTTCCGGGCGGATACCACTGAGCATGGCGCAACATGCACGATGGTATGAACATGCCAGCCGTATCGACCGGGCTTGTCTCGGCTTGCGCCTACAGAACCTGGCCAACACCGATAGCGAAATACTGGCCCTACGCCTCATCGAGCGGGAAGCCCCGTGGCCAGACTCAGTACGGGTCGAATTACGCCACGGCGGACTGGAGGGATTACAGATATTCGCCAGCCAGAGCGAGACCGCGCAGAAGGTACGCACCATTGTCAAAAATGAGCAAGGCTACGCCCTGGCTGGCGAAGAAACCCAGGGCAAGTCCTTGCTGGCAGCGCTCCTGCAATGCCTGGACGACGAGCAGAAAACCCGGTTGGGGAACCGCAACCTGCAGCTCAGGGAACTGCGCGACAAACTGGCCATGGCAGCCGAACAGGATCGCGACTCAACGGCTGGCCTGCTCGACCTGCCCGGCATCCGCGCAACTATCAGGCCGCCCCGGCGTTTCGCCGACGGCAGGCTGGCCTATACACTCAGCGGCGGTGGTGAAAGCAGCCAAAGCGCTATTCGCCGAGGGATCCATCAAATATTCCCCACACTCTCCGAGCTGCAACTGGACGCTTACCTCGAAGCAGTCCGCCAGCGCGGGGAGAGCTTGTGGGACCATTACCAGACGCTGCAACGCCAGCTTGCCGACCTACGCGAAACACTTCGGGTCTGGCAGGCCGGTTGGCAATCTCCGATCGACGCCATTCGCAGACGCCGGGTAGCCGATACCCTTCGCCGCAGTTGGCGGCGCAAACTGGTGGACGGCAACGACCAATATGAACTGACCATAGACGGCGAGCACATCGATGCCTTGCCAGACCTGCCGGAGGGTGTGGAATACCGACACGTGCGCCGGCTGACGTTACGCAACATGCGCCTGCAGCAGATCGATGCGCGCTTCCTAAGGCTGTTCCCCAACGTCGTGGACCTGGACCTGAGCGGCAACCGGCTGACATTGGTTCCCGATGGCATCGAGGGCCTCAGCCAGCTACGGCGCTTGAACCTGAGCAACAACCTGATTGCGATGGACGCAGCAGGTAGCAGCCGCCTGGCTCAGTTGCAGCGGCTGGATACCCTGATACTCAACTACAACCCCCTCAACGGCATGCCCGACCTCTCGGCCTTGCCACATGTGCGGGACCTGCGCCTGCGAGCAACGGGCCAGGCGGATATTGGCCTGGTCCACCAGAGCGTAGCGCTACGCGCCCATATCGACTTGCGCGACAACAGAATCAGCGAGTTGCAGCGCGAGATGCGCGGCTTGCGCCTGCGCCTGCAAAGGCTGAACCTGCATGACAATCCGTTGAGCGAAGGCAGCATCGAGTATCTGGACGAAGCACAGGGTGCCAGCGAAACAGGCGCCCGAGGCAGCGCGTCGTATGCCCACGAGCCAATAGATGAAGAAACCCGTGCAACCTGGGTAGCGTCCAGAAACGAGCTCCTCCGTGCAGAACGGGAGGCAGCCTGGGACCGCCTGAGCGAAGAGCCGGGCTCTGGAGGCCTGTTCAGATTCCTGGCCGACTTTGCCCAGAGCGAAGACTTCGAGGCCCATCCGCGGCATTATCGACGCCGTCTCTGGCACATCCTCGAAGCCTGCGAAAACAATGAAGCGTTACGCGAGCAGTTGTTTCGCGAGGCCGACGGGCCGCGTACCTGCGAGGACCGCCTGTTGCTGCTGCTCAACCAGATGGAAGTGGGCGTGCTGGCCTTCCAGGGCATCGAAGGGGTGCCAGCGGAAATGAGAGAGAGCCACCTGCTGTATCTGGGCGGCCAGCTGCACCGCCTGGACCTGCTTGACGATATTGCCAACCGGCACATCCAGGCCCTGCGCGAAGCAGGACGCAGAGTAGATGAAATCGAAGTTCGGCTTTTCTATCGCCTGCGGCTGACGGGGCCACTTGACTTGCCAGCACCACCGGATGAGATGCACTTCGCATCATTCGCCCACGTGACAACGCGGGATCTGAACGCAGCAGAAATAGAAGTACTGCAAAGCTACAGCACCTTGTCGATGCTGGACGCGCTTGCAGGCCGCCCTTACTGGCAGAACTACCTGCGAGAAACCTATGCTGACCGTTTCGAGGCGACCGCAAGGCCTTATCACGAGCGAATGGAAGCGCTCGAGGCAAGGGCCGTGGCCGGCCAGGAAGCGGGCTATGAAGACCAGGCCAGGGTTTTGATGCGCGAACTTGCCGCCGAGGAGTCAGTGCTGATACGCACCCTCACTACCGAGGCCTGGGCGCGCTGGAACCAGACGCCGAAAGAGCGGCTCATGCCCCATTGACCAAGCTGGCAGCACTGCGATCAGGCGCTGCATGGCAGCGGTCCTGATCGCTCGTGCATTGCGATCCAGGGCTGGCAAATCCGTTCGGATTTCCGAACGATTAACCGCCACTCATTCGGTATGGCGAATGGAACTTACCATCAGACGATGAGTGCGAAAGGTTGATTCCCAATGAATTCGAGGCGTTATGATCAATACCAGAGCTTGGCACGACTCATGCTCTACACTTGGTAGCCGAATGCAATCGTTTATTTCTGTATTCGTTGAACGAAGAGTCCGCCAACGGCTCCATAAAAAAAACAAACACGTCGAGGAAAATTTGATGCGCATCGTTCGTCAATTGCTGGGCGCCGCCATCGCGGCCGCTGTGATCGCTTCGCCGGCCATGGCCGAAGAACTGACCGGCACCCTGAAGAAGATCAAGGATTCGGGCACCATCACCCTGGGCCACCGCGACTCCTCCATCCCGTTTTCCTACCTGGCCGGCAAGCCCGAGCCCGTGGGCTACTCGCATGACATCCAGATGGCTGTCGTCGACGCCCTGAAGAAGCAGCTGGGCACGGACATCAAGGTCCGCTACAACCTCGTCACCTCCCAGACCCGCATCCCGCTGGTGCAGAACGGCACCGTAGACCTCGAGTGCGGCTCCACCACCAACAACGTCGAGCGCCAGCAGCAGGTCGGCTTCTCGGTCGGTATCTTCGAAGTCGGTACCCGCCTGCTGACCAAGGTCAAGGACGGTCAGCCGGCATACAAGGACTTCCCGGACCTGGCCGGCAAGAACGTGGTAACCACCGCAGGTACCACCTCCGAGCGCATCCTCAAGGCGATGAACGCCGACAAGCAGATGAAGATGAACGTGATTTCCGCCAAGGACCACGGTGAAGCCTTCAACATGCTCGAAAGCGGCCGCGCCGTGGCCTTCATGATGGACGACGCCCTGCTCGCCGGCGAAATGGCCAAGGCTCGCAAACCGTCGGACTGGGTCATCACCGGTACCCCGCAGTCCTACGAGATCTACGGCTGCATGGTGCGCAAGGATGACGCGGCCTTCAAGAAAGCGGTCGATGACGCCATCGTCGGCTACTTCAAGTCGGGCGAAGTCAACAAGAGCTACGACAAATGGTTCCAACAGCCAATCCCGCCGAAGGGTCTGAACCTGCAGTTCCCGATGAGCGACGAGCTGAAGAAACTGATCGCCGAGCCAACCGACAAGGCTGCCGACGAGAAAAAGTCCTGACCACCAGCCCATGGCCTGTTGCGCTGCAAAGCGCGAATTAAACCTGCAGGCCACCCGTTAGTGTCTAACCTTTCATCCGAGGGCTTATGCCCTCGGATGTTGGAAGGTGCCCGTGAAACAACCGTCTGAGGGGAAATCCCGATGAATTACAACTGGGACTGGGGCGTGTTCTTCAAGTCCACCGGCGTGGGCAGCGAAACCTATCTGGACTGGTACGTCACCGGCCTGGGCTGGACCATCGCCATCGCCATCTCCGCCTGGGTCATCGCCTTGCTGCTGGGCTCGGTCCTCGGTGTCATGCGCACCGTGCCGAACCGTTTGGTATCGGGTATCGCCACCGCCTATGTGGAGCTGTTCCGCAACGTACCGCTGCTGGTGCAGCTGTTCATCTGGTACTTCCTGGTGCCAGACCTGCTGCCAGAAGGCCTGCAGGAATGGTTCAAGCAGGACCTCAACCCGACCACTTCGGCGCTGATCAGCGTGGTCATCTGCCTGGGCCTGTTCACTGCCGCCCGCGTGTGCGAGCAGGTGCGTACCGGCATCCAGGCGCTGCCCCGCGGCCAGGAAGCCGCCGCCCGCGCCATGGGCTTCAGCCTGTCGCAGATCTACACCAACGTGCTGCTGCCACAAGCCTACCGGATCATCATTCCGCCGCTCACCTCGGAATTCCTGAACGTGTTCAAGAACTCGTCGGTGGCGTCGCTGATCGGCCTGATGGAACTGCTGGCACAAACCAAGCAGACCGCTGAGTTCTCGGCGAACCTGTTCGAGGCCTTCACCTTGGCCACGCTGATCTACTTCACCCTGAACATGGGCCTGATGCTGCTGATGCGCATGGTCGAGAAGAAAGTCTCGGTGCCCGGCCTGATTTCCGTAGGGGGCAAATAAATGGACATGGATTTCAGCGAAATCATCCCGGCCCTGCCTGCCCTTTGGGAAGGCATGGTCATGACCCTGCAGCTGATGGTAATGGGCGTGGTTGGCGGCATTGTACTGGGGACCATCCTGGCCCTGATGCGCCTGTCGTCGAGCAAGCTGCTGTCGAACGTGGCCGGCGCCTACGTCAACTACTTCCGCTCGATCCCGCTGCTGCTGGTAATCACCTGGTTCTACCTGGCGGTACCATTCGTGCTGCGCTGGATTACCGGCGAGGACACCCCGGTAGGTGCCTTCACCTCCTGCGTGGTGGCATTCATGATGTTCGAGGCCGCGTACTTCTGCGAAATCGTCCGCGCCGGCGTGCAGTCGATCTCCAAAGGCCAGATGGGCGCCGCCCAGGCCCTGGGCATGACCTACGGCCAGACCATGCGCCTGATCATCTTGCCCCAGGCCTTCCGCAAGATGACGCCGCTGCTTTTGCAGCAGAGCATCATCCTGTTCCAGGACACCTCGCTGGTCTACACCGTGGGCCTGGTGGACTTCCTCAACTCGGCACGCTCCAACGGCGACATCATCGGGCGCTCCCATGAGTTCCTGATTTTCGCCGGTGTCGTGTACTTCCTCATCAGCTTCTCCGCTTCGTGGCTGGTCAAGCGCCTGCAAAAAAGGATCGCCGTATGATTTCCATCAAGAACGTAAACAAGTGGTACGGGGACTTCCAGGTACTGACCGACTGCAGCACCGAGGTCAAGAAGGGTGAAGTGGTGGTGGTCTGCGGCCCGTCGGGCTCGGGCAAGTCCACCCTGATCAAGTGCGTCAACGCCCTGGAGCCGTTCCAGAAAGGTGACATCGTGGTCGACGGCACCTCGATCGCCGACCCCAAGACCAACCTGCCCAAGCTGCGTTCGCGCGTTGGCATGGTGTTCCAGCACTTCGAGCTGTTCCCGCACCTGTCCATCACCGAGAACCTGACCATCGCCCAGCGCAAGGTGCTTGGCCGCAGCGAAGCAGAAGCGACCAAGAAGGGCCTGGCCCTGCTCGACCGCGTCGGCCTCGGTGCCCACGCCAAGAAGCACCCCGGCCAGCTGTCCGGCGGCCAGCAGCAGCGCGTGGCCATCGCCCGCGCCCTGTCGATGGACCCGATCGTCATGCTGTTCGACGAACCGACCTCAGCCCTGGACCCGGAAATGGTCAACGAAGTACTGGACGTGATGGTCGAGCTGGCCCACGAAGGCATGACAATGATGTGCGTGACCCACGAAATGGGCTTTGCCCGCAAGGTGGCCAACCGCGTGATCTTCATGGACAAGGGCAACATCATCGAGGATTGCCAGAAGGAAGACTTCTTCGGCAACCCGAGTGCCCGCCACGAACGTACCCAGCACTTCCTCAGCAAGATCCTGCAACACTGATTTTGCTTCACTGAAGCGGTCGGCGCCGCTGCCCTTCGGGCAGCAGGCGCTGGTCGTGACAAGGCCACTGTGATGAAATGCGATCCTTCGCTTCTTCTCCCTGCCAAGCCTGCCGTGAAATCCCGCCTGCTCCGCCAATTGCTGTTACCGCCACTGATCATCCTGCTGATGGTCGGCCTGGGAATGGCTGGCTACCTGATCAGCGAGAGCAGCGGCATCCGCACCCTCAGCGAAAACGGCGAGCGCCAGCTGGAGCTGCACGCGCGCACGGTCGAGAGCGAAATCAGCAAGTACACCTACCTGCCGAGCCTGCTGGAGCTGGAAGACAGCGTCTCGCATCTGCTCACCGACCCTGACGGCGGCTCGCGGCAGACCGTCAACGAATACCTCGAAGGCCTGAACCGGCGCAGCCGCAGCCGGGCCATCTTCGTCCTCGACACCAACGGCCGTGTCCAGGCTACCAGCAACTGGCGCGATGCCGACTCGTTCCTCGGCGAGGACCTGTCGTTCCGGGCCTACTTCCAGACTGCCGTGCGCGGCGAACCCGGGCGTTTCTACGGTATCGGCAGTACAACCGGCGAGGCCGGCTATTACCTGGCCCACGGCCTGGAGGAGCATGGCAAGATCATTGGCGTGGCGGTGATCAAAGTGCGCCTGGACACCCTCGAGGAGCGCTGGCAGCGTGCCCGCCTGGAGGCGTTCGTCAGCGACGAGAACGGCATCATCATCCTCTCCAGCGACCCTGCCCGGCGCCTGAAGTCGGTACGCCCGCTGACCCCGCAGATCAAGGAGCGCCTGGCTCGCAGCCTGCAGTACTACTGGTGGCCGCTGAACGAACTGCAACCCCTGGCACGGGAGACCCTGGCCGATGGTGTGGAAAAGCTGACCTTCCCGGCCAACAGCGAAACCGCACAGGGCAAGGCCCGCGAAATGGCCTACCTGGCCCAGACCCGGCGCCTGGTCGACACGCCCTGGCATTTCACCCTGCTGACCCCGCTGCAGGACCTGCGCCGCGAATCCATGGTACAGGGCATCCTGGCAGGCGTGGCCTTTGCATTGCTGGCGATCCTCGGCATCGCCTGGAACGAACGGCGCAAGGTCATCGCCACTCGCCTGGCAGCCCGCGAGGCCCTGCAGGAAGCCAACAGCCAGCTGGAACGACGGATTACCGAACGCACGGCCGACCTGCGTGCCAGCAATGAACGCCTGAAGGGTCAGATTCGCGAGCGCCGGCATGCCGAGCAGACCCTGCGTCACGCCCAGGATGAACTGGTACAGGCTGGCAAGCTGGCCGCCATCGGGCAGATGTCCACCAGCATTGCCCACGAACTGAACCAACCGCTGGCCGCGCTGCGCACGTTGTCCGGCAACACCGTGCGCTTCCTCGAACGCGGGGCGCTGGAAACCGCCAGCACCAACCTGCGTACCATGAACGACCTGATCGACCGCATGGGCCGAATCACCGCCAGCCTGCGCTCGTTCGCCCGACGCAGCGACGACAGCGGCCAGGCTTCGCTGGCCAAGGCAGTGGACGCTACCTTGCAGGTGCTGGCCAACCGCATCAGCGCCTGCCACCTGCAGCTGCACAATCAGTTCGAGGACCAGCAGCTGGCCATCGACCAGACCCGCCTGGAGCAGATCCTGGTCAACCTGATCGGCAACGCCCTGGATGCCATGGCCGCCCAGCCACTGCCGCAACTGTGGCTGGAAGGCGAGCTGCAGGGCGACAAGTACCGTTTGCAGGTGCGCGACAATGGCCACGGCATCGACGCCGAGGCGCGCAAGCACCTGTTCGAACCTTTCTTCACCACCAAGCCGGGCGAACACGGCCTGGGCCTGGGCCTGACCCTGTCGGCGAGCCTTGCCGCCGCCGCCAAGGGCAGCCTCAACGTCGAGCATCCCGCCAGCGGCGGTACGGCCTTCGTCCTGGCCCTGCCCCTGGTCTCACCCCCTAGCGAATCGGCAGAGCACCCATGAACCAAGCGCCTCTTACCGTCCTGATCGTCGAAGACGACCCGCATGTGCTGCTCGGCTGCCAACAGGCGCTGGCCCTGGAAGACATCGCCTGTGAAGGTGTGGGCAGCGCCGAGCAGGCGCTGGAGCGCATCGGCGACGACTTCGCCGGCATCGTCGTCAGCGATATACGCCTGCCGGGCATCGATGGCCTGGAGCTGCTCAACCGCCTCAAGGCCCGCGACCGCAGCCTGCCGGTGGTACTGATCACCGGCCACGGCGATATCGACATGGCGGTGGGCGCCATGCGCAATGGCGCCTACGACTTCATGGAAAAACCCTTCTCCCCGGAGCGCCTGGTCGACGTGGTGCGCCGCGCCCTCGAACAGCGCGGGCTGTCGCGCGAAGTGGTGGCCCTGCGCCGCCAATTGGCGGAGCAAAGCAGCCTGGAGGGGCGCATCATTGGCCGTTCGCCGGCCATGGAGCACCTGCGCGAGCTCATCGCCAACGTCGCCGATACCTCGGCCAACGTGCTGATCGAAGGCGAAACCGGTACCGGCAAGGAACTGGTCGCCCGCTGCCTGCACGACTTCAGCCGTCGTCAGGGCCAGCCGTTCGTGGCACTTAACTGTGGCGGCTTGCCGGAAAACCTGTTCGAAAGCGAGATTTTCGGCCACGAGGCCAACGCCTTCACCGGTGCCGGCAAACGCCGCATCGGCAAGATCGAACATGCCAATGGCGGCACGCTGTTCCTCGACGAAGTGGAGAGCATGCCGATCAACCTGCAGATCAAGCTGTTGCGTGTGCTGCAGGAGCGCACCCTGGAGCGGCTGGGCTCGAACCAGAGCATTCCGGTGGACTGCCGGGTGATCGCCGCCACCAAGTCTGACCTGGATGCCATGGGCCAGAGTGGCCAGTTCCGCAGCGACCTGTATTACCGGCTGAACGTGGTGACACTGGAGCTGCCACCGCTGCGCGAGCGCCGCGAAGATATCCTGCAGCTGTTCGAACACTTCCTGCAGCAGTCGGCCCTGCGCTTCGACCGTGAAACACCTGCGCTGGACAGCCAGACCCTGTCGCGCCTGATGGCCCACGACTGGCCGGGCAACGTGCGTGAGCTGCGCAACGTCGCCGAACGCTATGCCCTCGGCCTGCCTGCGTTCAAGAAAGGCCCCAGCGGTGGTGCCAGCCAAGGCTTGGGCTTTGCCGAGGCGGTGGAAGCGTTCGAGCGCAACCTGCTCAGCGATGCCCTGCAACGTACTGGTGGCAACCTGAGCCAGGCCAGCCAGGAGCTGGGCATGGCCAAGACCACGCTGTTCGACAAAGTGAAGAAATACGGCCTCGGCTGACCTCAACCCAACCTGGAAAGACAACGTGGACCTGGTATTCAAAGCTGCCCTGGGTGCTGGTGTGGTGGTGCTGCTGGCGGTGCTTTCGAAGACACGCAATTACTACATCGCCGGGCTGGTGCCGCTGTTCCCCACCTTCGCGCTGATTGCCCACTACATTGTCGGCAAGGGGCGCAGCATTGCCGACCTGAAGACCACCATCCTGTTCGGCATGTGGTCGATCATTCCGTACTTCGTGTACCTGGCGACCTTGTATGTACTGGTCGACCGCATGCGCCTGGAGGCATCGCTGGCGCTGGCCACGGTGGCCTGGCTGATGGCGGCGACCGTGCTGGTGACCTTGTGGGTGCGGATGCACTAGCCTGAAGGCGCACGCAACCCTGTGAGAGCGGCCTTG
>NZ_JALLKV010000209.1:0-272 GCF_023093815.1 Pseudomonas sp. PNPG3 | reverse complement strand
CTAGTAAAATCTTTCTAATGATTTCACCAGAAGTAGTCATTTTACCTTGTCCAGCTAAATATAAAGGATAATAGAAACCAGAGTAGAATAAGAAGGTTTCTAAAAATACACTTGATACCCTTGCAATATATTGATCATATATAGAGGCTTCTTTGCCCCACAATTTGTGATAGTTTTCAATAATTTTATCAGATTTATATTTTAAATGAGGCTCTTCTATTACCCAAGTATCTAGTAAATAGTTTGTTTCACTAGATGGAAGTAAAGTTGTA
>NZ_JALLKV010000208.1:0-273 GCF_023093815.1 Pseudomonas sp. PNPG3 | reverse complement strand
CAGATCCACACGACGACCGCGAGGGGCCACGAGTACACGGCCATCACGCCGGTGGCGAGGACGAGCTGGAAGCTCATGACGACGAGCATGATGCCGCCGAAGCTCATGATCTGGCTGACGGTGTCGACGTCGCTGGTCACGCGCGAGACGAGAGCGCCGCGCTGCTCGGTGCCCTGGGTGAGCAGGGACAGGTCGTGGATGTGCCGGAAGGCGCGCTTGCGGAGCGTGGCGAGAGAGGTCTCGGCGAGCCGGAACAGGCGCCGGTTCATCAGC
>NZ_JALLKV010000207.1:0-273 GCF_023093815.1 Pseudomonas sp. PNPG3 | reverse complement strand
CATGAGCGGGTCGGCATGGAGTTCCAGGTAGGCAGCCTCGATGTCGTCAAAGTCGTTGCCGATGGTGTGGCTAAGGACTGTCGGCTCGCCGCGACCATCGTGGGCGCGCATGACAGCATCCAGGCCATGACGGCCCAGCCAGAAGGCTGATCCGGCATCGCCGATGATGTACCCCCAGCCGTCGACTCGGGCCACGTTGTGGCGGCCTACGGCCAGAGTGATGACTCCGGTGCCCGACGCTGTAACGACGCCCAGTTGGTCACCGAGAGCACC
>NZ_JALLKV010000206.1:0-273 GCF_023093815.1 Pseudomonas sp. PNPG3 | reverse complement strand
CGGCACGTAGCCCAGCTTCATGTAGTGTTCCAGCCCGCCGTAGGGACCGTATTCGGCGCTCGCGGTCATCGCCTTCAATGCCTGGTCGGCATCGAAGCCGCGGATGCCTTTCATGTAGGCGTCGGCGATCACCGGCACCGCGTGGTAGCCGATCATGGTCCAGGTCTCCAGGCCATGGAACTGCCACACCGGCAGGATGCCGTAAGGGCTGTGCTGCTGCGACGCGACCAGCGAGCGCACGAAGTCGGCGTTGCGCTGTTCGGGCGCCAGCAG
>NZ_JALLKV010000205.1:0-273 GCF_023093815.1 Pseudomonas sp. PNPG3 | reverse complement strand
CTCACCGCGACCTCGCTGATCTTCCGAAGATCGATCATGGAGCGTTATCGCCGCCGCCTCGAGCAGGTCGACGAGCGCACCACGGCGGTGGCGACTGTGATCACCGGCATCGTGCTCGGCGTGCTGGTCTCGATCTCCTCCGTCGGCGCCGGTGCGGTCGGCGTGACGGTGCTGCTGTTGCTCTACCCGCGCCTGCCGGTGGCGAGCATTGTCGGCTCCGACATCGCCCATGCGGTGCCGCTGACCCTGGTCGCCGGCATCGGGCACTGGGCG
>NZ_JALLKV010000204.1:0-274 GCF_023093815.1 Pseudomonas sp. PNPG3 | reverse complement strand
TGGGCGTGACCGCCCGCGTCTACGACTTCGGTGACCGCACCGAGCTGTCCACCGCTGACCAAAGCCGTTATGTCGTTGGCGTGCGCGGCGAATTCGCTGGCCACGACTATGAACTGGCAGCCTCGCACAACGAAGGCAAGACCCACGGCAAGGTGACCGACGGCTACTTCTCGCAAGTGGCCTTCGTCAAGGCCGTGAACGCCGAGAACAGCGACTACAACCCCTTCTCCTTGACCCAATCGGAAACCTTCCGCAAGGCCATCGAAGGCGCCAA
>NZ_JALLKV010000203.1:0-274 GCF_023093815.1 Pseudomonas sp. PNPG3 | reverse complement strand
TGTCCAGGTCCCACAGGTCCAGCCCGATGGGGTGCCCCAGCACCTGCACCGAGCCCGCCAGGGCCATCCATGCCGCCGTGCCGCTGATCGCGTGATGTCCGCCCATCATGGGGCATCGTCCTCCTCGGGGAACCGGTCCATTGCGCCCCCACCAAGGGAAGGTCGCGGAAGAAACCGCTGGTGGGACGCAGGACGTCGCCGGGCAGGAGGGGCCGTCGGCAGAGTACTGGCGGGAGCCGACAGGCCAGAGCCGAGAGCGCTCCTCGCGCCGGAA
>NZ_JALLKV010000202.1:0-275 GCF_023093815.1 Pseudomonas sp. PNPG3 | reverse complement strand
CAGCCGAGCAGCTTCCAGCGATCGACGAGGAAAGGGATGGGGCTGCTGGTAGCGCCCATCCATTGCAGGGACTGGTTAATAAGGCCGCGAGAATCGAACATCCAGCTCCAGATGAGGGCGACTACGACGACCGATGCGATGACGGTGAAATACGCCACCGTGCGGAAGAACGAGATGCCCGGAATCTTCTTCTCGACCAGGAGGGCCAGCAGCAATGGCAGGATCGTCAACAGCGGGATGCAGATGATGACATAGATGAATGTCGTCACCATGGC
>NZ_JALLKV010000201.1:0-275 GCF_023093815.1 Pseudomonas sp. PNPG3 | reverse complement strand
GGGCTCATAGTATCGAAAGGACGCTGGTGAACTTAACTCAGACTCTCGCAGAGGTGGGAGAACGCAACGCCATTCGGGAAATTACCTCTGTGGCCTCGAGCAGGCTCAACGGAGATGACGCGGCGGTATTGCCTAGCGCACCACCGAATTCCCGCACCGTGGCAGCCACGGATTTGATGGTGGAGGGGCGTCATTTCCTGCGCGAGTGGTCTACCCCGCGCGAGATTGGTAAGAAAGCTATCTTGCGCAACTTCGCCGATGTTGAAGCCATGGGG
>NZ_JALLKV010000200.1:0-275 GCF_023093815.1 Pseudomonas sp. PNPG3 | reverse complement strand
TGCCGCGCGACCCCGCGTCGCCGTCGTCGGCGCCTCCGGCTATGCCGGGGGAGAGACCCTCCGCCTGCTCGCCGCGCACCCGGGCGTCGAGGTCGCGACCGTCGCCGCGCACTCGAGCGCAGGCCGTCGCCTCTCCGAGGTGGCCCCGCACATCGACCTGGGCCATGACCCGATCCTGCAGGAGACGAGCGTCGAGACCCTCGCCGGGCACGATGTCGTCGTCCTCGCCCTGCCGCACGGCCAGTCCGGGGAGATCTCCGCGCAGCTGCGCGCCG